>CALVAN010000005.1 GCA_944325555.1 Candidatus Gastranaerophilales bacterium
CAAGAACTCTGAAAAACGATTAAGTATCGTTTTTTAGAGGTAGGCAAAGGAAAAATGTAATTTTTCCGTGCCGTATTATGACCTTGTCGGGGTCAGTTGACTATATGAAATCTTAACAAAAATTTACCTGTTAGCAGTCAAAAAATATTTTCACCTGTTTTTATCAACTTATAAAAATAAATTCAGGTGGAAAATATGAACATAAACAAACTCTCCTTTTTAAATTACACAACAAATAACAATACTGCATCAAAAAAAGAAACCTCTTTTAAAGGTAAAAAACAAAGCGATGTAACCAATCCTATTAACAGGGAATTGTATCCGGTGGGTGATTTGTTTTTAATGGCGAAAAAAGATGTAAAAATGCCGGAACTTATTATTGATGAATTCTATGCAAGTGAAAACAGCAGGATGTTAAAAAATCCTCTTGGGGTATCTTTATCTCGCTTTTCACCAAAAGATAAGTATGAAATTTTGCAGTATGCAGAAGATATAAAACTTCACAGAAGCGGATTTTCAAAAATTATCAATGCAAAAAATGACGATAAAACATACAGATTCAATACGGATGAAGCTTTAACTCTGTTTTTTGACGCCGGAGATAAAATAGAAAAATATCCGGATGAATTTAAAAGAATTCTTAATGAAAAAGATTCTGATGGAAATCCAAGATTCAACAGCAAGGATTGTTCATTATTGATGCAAAACATTGAACTTGCAAAGTTGTATCCTAAAGCTTACAGCTCTGTTTTGGCAATGAAGAATTTGGGCGCCGTAGATGTAATAAATATAATGTTAAATGACGGAGAAATTATTGAAGAATATCCGGAATTATTAGACGACGTAAAACACCTCTTAAACCAAAAAGAAAATAACAATACAAAAGAATTGAATAGTACAATAAAAAAACTTTATATACAGAAAAAAGCTAAAATAGCTGAACAAAAAGCACAAGAGAGAGAAAGAGAAGAAGCTTTGCTTCTTGAAAAGAGACAGAAACAGAAAGAAGAATTGGCAAGAATTGAAGAGGAACGCAGAATAAAAAATGAAGCTGCAGCTAAAATAAGAGCAGAAAAGCGTGCAATAAAAAATGCAGAAGAAAAGAAAATAAAAGAAGCAAAAATGCAAGAATGGAATCAAAAAGTAGGATGGATATCTCCTGAACAGCTTTTTGACAAAGTAAATACGGCAGTAAACAACAAAACTCCGTTAATGCTTGAAAACGGAGAGGTGTTGCCTGACGAAACAAGAGATAAAATTGCATACTATATAAACAGAAGCGGTGAAAAATCAAAAAAAATAATAAATGCCAGATACAAAAATCTGCAGCCGATATTTAATGAAAAAGATTGCTGTGAAATTCTAAGCGACTTTGATTCTTATTTCTATCCTCAGTATATGTCTTCGCTAAAAAGCGTACGTCGTGACGGAACCCCTGTTTTTAGTGCTGAACAGTGTAAAGAGCTGCTCAAGTTAAAACAGAATTACAGAGATGAAATTATTAACAGCTTCTTATTAAGTACGTACCGTAATTTTTCATCCGATGATATTGTGGATATAATGAAAAATTCTGACGTTACAATAAGATATGGTTCTCCTTTTCACAATTTCGTTATGCAAAAAAATGAAAGCGGGCAATACAGATACTCCGTAGAACAGTGTATTGAATTAGCCAGAGAACAATTAGAAGAATACAAAAGATAATGAAAAAGGCAATGCTTACAACGCATTGTCTTTTTGTTTTCTGTGTTATACTCTTTGTGTATTATTGCATTAAGGAGTTTAGCGGGTTATGAACATAAAAGATTTAAACATTACACTTAACGGTATTGATGAGAACGGCAGCGAAAAAGAGTATAAAATTGGGGACTTAGCGGGAAAAACAACCATTCTGTACTTTTATCCCAAAGACAACACGTCAGGCTGTACGCAAGAAGCCTGTGACTTTAGAGAAAACAAAAACAGATGGTCTGCCAAAGCTCAGGTTGTCGGCGTCAGCCCCGACAGCATAAAAAGCCATCTTTCTTTTAAAGAAAAACAAGGGCTCAACTTTACACTGCTATCAGACCCCGAACATATTTTAGCCGAAACCTTCGGCGCCTGGGGTGAAAAATCAATGTACGGTAAAAAATATATGGGGATAATTCGTTCCACATTTCTTATCAACGAACAGGGCGAAGTCGTAAAAGAGTGGAGAAAAGTTAAAGTAAAAGGTCACGTGGATGAAGTCCTTTCTGCATTGGAAGAATAAGAATGTGTAAGAAAAGGCTAAGAAAAGAGTAAAAAATGGCAAAAAAATTTAAACACTTAAAAACCGGCAATACATATGAAATGATAAGAGATGATGTAAAAAACTGCACCAACGCAAACGACGGGCAGACAATGGTATTGTACAAGCGTGACGGATTCCCCGACTTGATTTTTGTAAGGGAAAAAGAAGAGTTTTATCAAAAATTTGAAGAAATTAAGTAATACTCTTTATCGGTTTGCAAGGGTTACCGACTGCAATGCAGTTTGACGGAATATCTTTTGTAACCACGCTGCCTGCACCTATAACAACGTTATTGCCGATGGTAACACCGGGGAGAATTGTTACACTTCCGCCAATCCAAACATCGTTGCCTATCGTAACTGGTTCTGCCCACTCGTTAAATGTTAAACGTTCTTTTGCATCAATC
The DNA here is from genome assembly GCA_944325555.1 of Candidatus Gastranaerophilales bacterium. Lineage (GTDB taxonomy): Bacteria > Cyanobacteriota > Vampirovibrionia > Gastranaerophilales > Gastranaerophilaceae > Limenecus. The sequence continues at coordinate 2,679 of CALVAN010000005.1, forward strand.
GGATGGCAGGCTGTGTAAATTCCGACATTTGGTCCTACAAATACGTTGTTGCCTATAGTGACTTTTGCAGGGTCAAGTACAAGAAAATTGTGGTTTGCATAGAAATTATCACCGACTTCTATATTGTATCCGTAATCACATTGAAATGGAGATTCAACCCATAGATTTTTACCTGCTTTACTTAAAATTTTTCTTAACAAACTTTCTCGTTCATCTCGCTTAGAAGCTCTTAGCATATTAAAATCATATGTCATATCTTTAGCTTTTATACGGTCTGCCGCCAGTTCTTTATCGGGGGCATAGTATATTTCTCCGTTAAGCATTTTATCTTTTTCTGTTGGCATAACTTATCTCCATAATATTATGTGATACTATATATTAGTTAGCATAAACAATATTCTAGCTCAAAAAGTGAAATTGAGACAGATTTTGTTTTATAATCAGTTTTATAGAGCTCAGATAAAATGTTCGAGAAAAATTCGTGATAAGGAGCCAAGCGACGTGAACGAATTTTTTGAGTGACACATTGAAAAGGTGAGCAGGTGCTGGCTGCGGTCAGCCGGCAGCAACTGCGACACTAGATTAGATAGAAGGTAAATAATGGAAAAAACAGTATCTAAAGAAAAATCCTGGAGAGAGTGGCACTTAGCCGAAGAACTGCAATATGTTTTAGAAAGAAGCAAAAACGTTATAATACCTAAAAAACGTGATGAGCTTATAGAACTTGCCCTGGGCAGCAAGGAAAATGTAACTTACGATGTTGCATATGATGTTCCTAATATTGGTAATGTTGTTGAAGCACACGTTACTCGATGCAAAAACGGTATCGCAATTAATTATCCTGATCCATACATGCGCAGACGTGACCCTAATTGTATGGTGGTTAATAATATAGAAAAAACCGATAAAGTTACTTTTGATGAAAGATTCGGTAAAGGTTTTGATGCGTTAAGAAAAGACACTTTAGACTGGTTGAGCCATAATGACTTAATACTTGTTCCGTTTATGGCAGGCGGTACAAAATACGGCTATCCTGCATTGATGATTGCGCCCAAAAATGCGGCCTTCTTTGCAGTGAGTATTTATGACCTTCAGGGGATGATTCCTTACGACAAACTTGAAAAAGATTTTGAGCCAAAGGCTATTATATATGTAGCTCCGCCATTCAGACATTCTCATTTTGAAGGCAAACAGGTTGTTGTTCATAACCAGCAAAATAATATACACGAGGTCTTTTCGTATAACCTTTACCCGGGACCGAGCGCCAAAAAAGGCGTTTATGGAGTTTTGCTTGCACTGGGATTGAAAGAAGATTTTGTTACAGTGCATGCATCAACCGTAAATATTACAACACCATATGATAATGATATAAGCATACTTCACGAGGGTGCCTCGGGCAGCGGAAAAAGCGAAATGCTAGAATATGCGCACAGAGAAGAAGACGGACGTTTGCTTTTAGGGCGAAATGTTGTGACAGGAGAAGAAAAATATCTTGCATTGCCGCAGGGGTGTAAATTACAACCTGTCACAGACGATATGGCGCTTTGCCATCCGAGTTTTCGAAAAGACAACGGCAAACTTTGTGTTGTTGACGCTGAACGCTCGTGGTTTGTAAGAATTGATCATATCAAAGGTTATGGCACAGATCCTAATCTTGAATTTGTAACAACAAATCCAAAAGAACCGTTGATATTCTTTAACCTTGAGGCACACCCTAACGCAACGTGCCTGATATGGGAACATGAGGAAGATTCTCCAGGTAAAAAATGTCCTAACCCGAGAATTATTATTCCACGTGAACAAATTAAAAATATACAAGACGGTCCTATAGAAATAGATTACAGAAGCTTCGGGCTGAGAACTCCGCCATGTACCAAAGAAAAACCGTCATACGGAATATTTGGTATGTTGCATATATTGCCGCCGGCTCTGGCATGGTTATGGCGACTTGTTGCACCAAGAGGCTACGGAAACCCGAGTATAACAAGCACCGGCAAAGACCTGTTTAAACTGCAAAGCGAAGGTGTCGGCTCATTCTGGCCTTTTGCAACAGGCAAAAGAGTGGATTTCGCCAATATTTTACTTGAACAATTTATGAATACTACCAGAACAAGAAATATTCTTATTCCTAATCAGCATATTGGCGCTTGGGAAGTCGGCTTTATGGCAGAATGGGTAATAAGAGAGTATCTTGCAAGACGTGGTCAGGCATCTTTTAAAAAGTTGAACTTAAAACCGGCACGTCACCCTCTGGGCGGTTACATACCTGAAAATATCCATATAGAAGGTACACCTATATCTAAAAAGTTCTTTGATGTTACAAAACAACCTCAAATTGAAGAAGAAGGTTATGATAAAGGTGCAAAAATGCTTGAAGATTTCTTTAAGGAAGAACTTAAATTATACTTGAAATCAGATCTTCACCCGCTCGGTAAAGCAATAATACTATGCTGTATGGATAACGGTACTGTGGATGATTACGAAAAATTGATTCCGGGCGCATACTAAAAAGCTCATACTAAAAGACAAATAAAAAGACATCCTATAAGGGATGTCTTTTTATTTATGGGTTTATAAAATTACACGGAAAGTGTTTTTTCCTTGATTTCATCAAGATATTTTGTTGCAAAACAGCCTGCTATTGCTCCGTCTGCAGCCGCTGTGATTACCTGCCTTAACGGGGTGTTTCTTACATCACCTATGGCATAAACCCCCTTAACGGAAGTCTGCATATACTCATCTGTTATTATAAATCCGGCTTCATCCTGCTTTAGCTGTGCATTAACATACTCAACATTAGGAGCAAAACCGATGTAAGGGAACACTCCGTCAACATTAAGCTCCGTTTCTTCTCCGGTTTTAACATTTTTTACAACAAATGATTCCACACAGTCCTTGCCTTTTATTTCTACAGGTATTGTGTCATAGATAAATTCAACTTTGTCATTGTTAAAAGCACGCTGCTGAACAATTTTGTCGGCTCTAAGCGCATCTCTTCTGTGGATGATATAAACCTTTTGTGCAAATTTAGTTAAATAGCAGCCTTCTTCAACGGCAGCATTCCCCCCGCCGACTACTGCAACAACTTTGTCTTTGTAAAAGGCTCCGTCGCAAACTGCGCAATAGCTTACACCACGTCCGGCGAATTCTTTTTCTCCTTTAATTCCAAGCTTTTTCGCCTGTGCACCTGTTGCTATAATTACCGTTTTAGTTTCGAAAACGGCTTCTTTTGTTTCGATAATTTTTGTATCAGGTATTAGGTCTATTTTTTCAATCTCCTGCATCGGGTATTTGTCGATGTTGAACATGTCAGCATGCTCTTCAAATTTTTCCATCATGTCATATCCGCCGATTTTTCCAAGTGCCGGATAGTTTTCAAGTTCAAGATAATTTGATGGCTGACCGCCGAACATTGAAATATCGATAACAGCAGTTTTAGCCTCGCCACGTGCGGCATAAATGGCGGCCGACAAACCTGCAGGACCACCGCCTAGTATTACAACATCATACTGTAAAAGCTTTTTCTCACTCATTGTTTATACTCTCTCTCAATTAAATCAGTAACTGTTTGCTTTAGAATACAACAGGTCTAATATGTCCATACCGCTTAATTTCTCGGCTTTGATATCGTAAATAACAATATCTGTCCTGACTTTATCCCCGTTTTTATATTTTTCTATAACTATTTTATCAGTTCCATGAAAATTTTCACCACTTAATGTTAAAGTAGGTGTTTCAATCATTTTGGCATTATTTCCTTCTGTAACATGCGTAAAAGTTATACGGTTACCTTTTACGTCCTTAACGGTTACGGAAGCCTCCGCTCCCGATACAGGATTTGCCAATGTAATGACGTCGCCTTGCTTTGATAAGTTCCAAAAATCCGTTGTAACTTCATTAAATATTTTTTTGTTGTTGCTGTAAGTCATTACGGATTTTATTTTCCAAGTCCCGAAAAAACCTTTTGGCACCTGATCGGATAAAGAAACTCCGGCTTTTAAAAGCATACTTTCTGCCGCAGCCGGAGCGTATGGTGTAATGAGTATGAATATTAAAAATATCAATAGTAAATTTTTCATGATTTATATATAAGAATTATTAAAAAACTTTCAATATTTTTATGTTATTCTTTGTTTATGGAAAAGATTTTTTCAATCACCGTAAATAACTTAGAAGAAACCGATATTCTGGCAATGAAATTTTCAAATGCGATTAGAAAACACGGCGCATTTGTTTGTCTGTACGGCGATATTGGTGCAGGTAAAACAGCTTTTACAAAGCTTGTTGCAAAGCATCTTAACGTTAAAGAAAAAGTAACAAGCCCGAGTTTTGTAATTATAAATGAATATTTATCAGGTGATTTGCCGGTTTATCATTTTGATTTGTACCGTCTGGAAAAAGAAGGTGTTAAAACAATCATTGATGAACTTACCGAATACACAAAACCTGATGTGCTGACAATGGTTGAGTGGGCAGAGTTTTCTGATTGTGAGCTTCCTTTTGACAGAATAGAAATAAAAATCGAATACATAGATGAAAACGCCAGAAAATTTGATTTCTATGCATTTGGTGATGAATATAAAAAAGCACTGGAAGGACTTAAACAGTGAAAATTCTTACATTTGATACAAGTCTGGATAAAACATATGTAACGTTATCAGACAACGGAAATTTTCTTGCTGATGAGATAATAGAAAACCATAACGAAAAATACCACTCGGCATTTTTAATTCCGACACTTGTGTCAATACTTAAAAATAATAAACTTACAATGCAAGATATAGATGTAATCGGCACAAACATTGGTCCCGGAAGTTTTACGGGAATAAGAGCCTGTGTAACCGTAGCCAGAGTAATGGCACAGCAGCTCAATATTCCGCTTGTCGGAGTAAGTTCGCTGGAAATTCTATCAAATATAAACAATTCACTGAAGAAAACAGTAGTAGTTCTAGATGCAAGAAAACAGCAGTTTTATACCGCAATTTACGAAAATGGCAAAGAACTACAACCGCCTAAACTTACAACAAAAGAAGATTTATTAAAATTAAGTTTCGAAAATTCCTGTGTAATATCAGATGAAGTTTCTCACGAGGTATTGAAGGAAATTTCCGTTGACACCAAAATTTATACAAAAATAAACGCCGACCTTGGAAAATATTTGAACAATCTTGTTTCGCAAAAAATTTCGGCTGCCCAAAAGGATGAGTACCTCTGGGCAAAATTAAAACCTCTTTATTTACAGGCACCGCCCGTAACAATTTCAGCAAAGAACAGAAAATAATTATTTAATGTTTATTTTGTGTATGCTCAAAAAATACAAGCGATAAAAAATGTTTTTGTAAATCGGTCGTAAAGCGTTATTTTATTTGTATTAAAAAATGGTTTGTATTACCATATAGTTATGTAGTTAGAATTAGGCAATAGTATATACACTAACAAGGAGGGTACTTTATTATGCCAGGTAAAACAATAACTGTTGATGGTAACTACGCAGCAGCGCATATTGCCTATGCACTGAGCGAAGTATCAGCAATTTATCCTATCACTCCTTCATCTACAATGGGTGAATGGGTTGATGAATGGGCGTCCCAACACAAAAAAAATATTTGGGGCAAAGAAGTAAAAGTAGCTGAAATGCAATCCGAAGCAGGTGCTGCAGGTGCGGTACACGGCTCTTTGGCTGCAGGTGCTTTGACTTCTACTTATACAGCTTCACAGGGTTTATTATTAATGATTCCTGTTATGCACAAAGCTGCAGGTGAAATGCTTCCGCACGTTATACATGTTTCTGCACGTGCATTGGCTGCTCAATCACTCGCTATCTTTGGCGACCATACAGACGTAATGGGCTGCAGAAACACAGGTTATGCAATGTTGGCAGCAAACTCCGTTCAGGAAGAAATGGATATGGCTCTTGTAGCTCACCTTGCAACTTACAAAGCTAAAGTTCCTTTCCTGCAGTTCTTCGATGGTTTCAGAACTTCTCACGAAGTACACAAAATTGAAGAAATCTCTTACGAAGATATTGCTAAGTTAGTTGAACCTAAATATATTGAAGAATTCAAAAAAAGAGCTATGCGTCCTGAAGCTCCTATTTGTAAAGTCGGTGCCCAAAACACAGACGTTTACTTCCAGGGCAGAGAAACAGTTAACAAATACTATGACGCTGTTCCGGATATTGTTCAGGAATATATGGATAAAGTTGCTGCAGTTACAGGCAGACAATATCATCCGTTCGATTACGTAGGTGCTCCGGATGCAACCGACGTTATTGTTGCAATAGGCTCTTCTTGCGAAACTATTGAAGAAACTATTGAATACCTCAACTCTACAAGAGGTACTAAATATGGCTTGGTTAAAGTTAGACTTTACAGACCGTTTGATACAAAACGCTTTAACGAAGCATTGCCGAAAACCGTTAAACGTATCAACGTTATCGACAGAACAAAAGAACCGGGTTCAATCGGCGAACCTTTATATATGGACGTTGTTGCAGCTCTTGAAAACAAAGACATCAGAGTTATCGGCGGCCGCTACGGTTTATCTTCTAAAGAATTTACTCCGTCAATGGTTCTCGCTATTTACAAACATGGCGAAAGCAACGGCTTCCATGGCTTTACAGTAGGTATCGAAGATGATGTAACTCACAAATCACTGAAAGTTGACGAACACATCGTTACCGAACCTGTTGGAACAACAAACTGCATGTTCTGGGGCTTAGGCTCTGACGGTACTGTAGGTGCTAACAAAAACTCTATTAAGATTATCGGCCAATATACAAACAAAGATGCTCAGGCATACTTTGCTTATGACTCTAAAAAATCTTTCGGTGTAACTGTTTCTCACTTGAGATTCGGTGATAAACCTATTAAATCTACATACTTAATCACGGCACCTGACTTTGTTTCTTGCTCAGCTCATTCATACATCGGCAGATATGACCTCTTAAAAGGCATCAAAGAAGGCGGCGTATTCCTTCTTAACAGCCCTTGGTCAAAAGAAGAAGCATTCTCTCACTTAACAAGAGATATGCAAGAAACTATCATCAACAAGAAAGTTAAATTCTATAACATCGATGCTGAAGCACTTATTAAAAAACAACCCGGCTTGCGCGGTAAAGGTGCTAACACGGTAATGATGGTAGCTTACTTCAAAGTATCAGGCATCATTCCTTTTGAACAAGCTTTAGAAGGTATGAGAGAAATGACTAAGAAAACCTTTAAGAAAAAAGGTGACGACGTTGTTAACATGAACCTTGCTTTAATTGACGCTGCTGTTGACGCTTGTGAAGAAGTTGTTGTACCTGCTTCATTAGACGGAGTTTGTGCAGCAGATCCCGTTAAATTCATCTCTGATGATGCAAGCGAATTCGCTAAGAAAATCATTGAACCTTCAATGAGACAAAAAGGCGATGATATCCCTGTATCAGCAATGTCTGTTGACGGTGTAATCCCTACAGGTACATCTTGCCTTGAAAAACGTGCTATCGCACCTCGTGTTCCTCACTGGAACTCAGAAGCTTGTATCCAATGCGGTATCTGTGCTTCTGCTTGTCCGCACGCTGCAATCAGAACTAAATTGATTGAAGCAAAAGACCTTAAAGATGCACCGGAATCCTTCAATACAATCCCTGCAAAACCGGCTCTTGCTGATGAACACTTCAAAGTTCAGGTATATTGCAAAGATTGTACTGGCTGCGGTGTTTGTGTTGATCAGTGTCCTGCTAACAAGAACCCTGAAAAACAAGCACTTACTTGGTCTTCTGTTGAACAAGAAGAAGCAGCTTGCGAATGCGTTAACGAAAAATTCTTTGACGAATTGCCTGATAACGTAATGGGTAAAAACACTACAAAAACAATCAAAGGTGCTATGCTCAGAAAACCGTTATTCGAGTTCTCAGGTGCCTGCGCAGGTTGCGGTGAAACCCCTTATGTTAAATTGGTTTCTCAATTGTTCGGTGAAAACGCTATCGTTGCTAACGCAACAGGTTGTTCTTCAATCTACTCAGGTACTTTCCCGACAATTCCTTACACAACTACTAAGGATGGCAGAGGACCGGCTTGGGCTAACTCATTGTTTGAAGACAACGCTGAGTTCGGCTTCGGTATGAGATTGGCAGTTGACCAGAACAGAGATACTTTAAAAACTTATGTTGAAAAAGTTCTCGAAAACGAAAAAACACCTGCTGACCTTAAAGAAGCATTAACAGAAGCTATGTCGCACTGGGATAACTCCAAAACAGACGAAGCAGTTGCTGCACAAAACAAAGTTAAATCAGTGCTGGCAAAATATGCTGATGTTCAGTGTCCTGATTTAGCTAAAGTAAGAGAGTTGGAAGACTACTTTACTGATAAATCAGTTTGGATTATCGGTGGTGACGGCTGGGCTAACGATATCGGATACGGCGGTATTGACCACGTTCTTGCTCAAAACAAAAACGTTAACATCCTCGTACTCGATACTGAGGTTTACTCTAACACAGGCGGTCAGGCTTCTAAGTCTACACCTACAGGTGCTGTTGCTAAATTTGCTACAGGCGGCAAACCTACATACAAGAAAAACATGGGCTTGATGAGCATGTCTTACGGTTATGTATATGTTGCATCAGTTGCTCTTGGTGCTGATAGAGCTCAAACTCTTAAAGCATTCCAGGAAGCTGAAGCATATGACGGACCGTCTATCATCTTTGCTTATGCTCCTTGTATCGCTCACGGTATCGACATGAGCAAAACTCAAACTGAACAAAAACGTGCTGTTGAAGCAGGATACTATCCGTTATACAGATACAACCCTGCTAATGAACAACCGTTCACTTGGGATGCTAAAGATCCTAAAGGCAACTATCAAGAGTTCATCAGAAGTGAAGGACGTTATAAACAGTTGATGAAAACTAACCCTGAACACGCTGAAGCTCTTTATACACAGGCTGAATCCGATGCGGCTAAGAGAATGGCTGTATTTAAATCAGTCGGCGAGTTGTTGAAGTAGACAATAACTTTATAACCAAAGCGGGTATTGGCTTTAAAGCGGATACCCGCTTTTTGTATGTTAACATAACTTAACCAAAATGTTTAAAATTTGGAAAATTGGGTATTAATAATATATAGGAATAAACACAGGGACGAAACATTAATGAAAGTTTTAATCAAATTGTTATTTGCTATATTGTTGATTACCCCTGCTGCAGCCTTTGCGGCTTCGGATTATCTGGGTGATTTGGATTACGTTATGTACTGGGATGAGCCCCGCAATATTACGGTATGGGTTCAGCCTCATAAATATCAAAATATTGCCTATGATGCATTTCGTGCCTGGATGAAGGCGTCAAACGGCTGTGTAAGATTTGTTGATGCACCGTCGGAGCACAACGCCAATATCAATGTTTATTTCATCGATACAAACTATTTGCATGGCGGAAACGCCGTAGGAACTACAACTTACTATCATAATTCGCCGACTATAAAAATAGCGGTAAGCAGATATTCAAGAATAGAAATTGAATCCGTGCTGCTTCATGAAATCGGACATGCGCTGGGTATGAAGGGACATTCCAGAGATATCAAAAGTATAATGTATCCCACTACAGCTTCAGCTGCAGGCAGAAGACTAACAAACAAAGACGAAGCAACAATACAAAAAATGTACTGTGGAAGGTAATAAAGGGTAATATATGAAAAAAATCTCAGTTATACTGGCTGTAATTATTACGTTATTGGCGGTATGCCCGCCGGAATCTTTTGCTAACGACAATTATTTACATGAACTGGATAAATATGCCGTTTGGAAGCAGAAAAAAAGAATTAAGGTATGGGTGCAGCCAACACCATATTCTCAAGGCGTTTACAATGCATTCAGAGAATGGATGATAGCAGGCGGCGGCTGTTTCAGGTTTGTTGATGCAACCAGTGAAAAAAATGCGGATATAAGAGTCTATTTTGTCGAACGTCTTGGCGGCAGTAAAGCCGGTATAACGCAACACGTAAGTTCCGGAAAGTACATGTTATCGGCTGATATAACAATAGGGTACAAAGATTTGCATCAGGAGCGTATTCTCTCTCAGGATGAAGTTTATGCAACTGCAGTACACGAAATCGGCCACGCACTCGGAATAATGGGGCATTCCTCAAACAGAAACGATATTATGTACCCGAACACAAATGTTGTCGGCATACATGCCTCTGCAAGAGATTTTAATACCATAAGAGAGTTTTACTGCTCGGGCAAATATGATTAAATAATCTTATAAATCAAAGAGCCTCTGTTTCTCTGCTCATAAGAGTATGAGAACGCCTCTTTAAGATATTCCTGTGCTGCTTCTATTTTGTCCGCATCGTTGGCGTACAGGGTTGCAACAACTTCCCCTTCAGTAACGGGTTCGCCGCAGATTTTGTTAAGGTAAATCCCTGCCGAATAGTCTATAATATCGTGCTTCTTTTCACGCCCCGCACCTAAAAGTTTGCAGGCATAAGCTGTCTTATACGCATCTACATTCCAGATAAAACCGTTTTGTGGCGACTTAATCTGGTAAGCGTAATTAGGCTGTGCAAAGAATCTGTAGTTATCAATAACACTAGGGTTTCCGCCCTGTGAACGGATAAGCTGCCTGAAATACTCCAGCCCTTTGCCCGAAGTTACGGCTTCATCAATTTTTTGATAAGCTTCCTCTTTGTTTTGAGCTTTACCAAGCGAGGTCAGGGCAAGAGAAGCCATTTCGTAAGTGAGTTCTTTGATATCTGTAGTCATATTTCCTTTTAAAAACTCTATTGACTCTATGACTTCAATAGCATTGCCGACAGCCCTGCCAAGAGGCTGTTCCATAGAGGTAATAACGGCATGAAATTTTTTACCGAGCATATCGGCTATATTAACCATCCATTGAGCAAGCTCTGATGCTTCTTCAGAAGTTTTTAAAAACGCTCCTGAGCCGTATTTTACATCCAGTATTACATAATCGGCACCTGAGGCAATTTTTTTAGAAACAACTGAAGATGCAATTAACGGTATGGAATCAACGGTTGCTGTAACGTCACGCAAAGCATAAAGCCTTCCGTCAGCAGGTGTGAGTCTTTTGGTCTGTGCACCTATTGCCAGACCGACATCTTTAACTTTTTGTATAAGTTCATCAATTTCCAAATTAGTTTTAAAACCGGGGATTGATTCCAATTTATCGATTGTTCCGCCCGTGTGCCCCAGTCCTCTGCCTGAAAGTTTAGCTATTGGGATTCCGCAGGCAGCGAGCAAAGGTATCAAAATAAGAGTAATTTTATCTCCGACACCGCCGGTTGAGTGTTTGTCCAGCACCTTTTCGCCGTGCTGACAAATCGGAGAAAGGTCTATTACCTCGCCGGAGGTTATTATTTCTTCCGTAAGGTAAGCGGTCTCCTGCAGTGTCATACCTTTAAAATATACAGCCATCAGCCAGGCTGACACTTGATAATCCTCTGCCATACCGCTCATCAGTGAACTTATGATAAAATTCATTTCCTCTTTAGTATGTTCACCGCCGCGTTTTTTCTTTTCTATTAAATCAACGAATCTCAAAACTAAAATCCTTACTTACCTTTTACCAGACATACTTTCAGGATAGCACAAGTTTTAATTTAAGGCTTATTGTAAATATTACTTATAAAGCTACATAAAAAATGTTGCAGCTGCTTATTTAAACAATTTTAATAAGATTATCTACAAGAACAGATTCGGCGTCATCAGGACTCTGCTTTGCTTTTTCAATCAATTCTTTTACTGCTTTAAGAGATTGATTCACTATATATTTTGTATTGTTGTCATCTGTTATAGTTGTTTCTCTTTTTTTGTTAGTATAATATCCATACGGATCAAAACAATCCTCTTTAAGAGAAGTTATTTTCCGAGGATCAAGCTCTATTGATTTCTTTATGGTTGTTTCTCTTCCTTTATGATCGTTTCCGTGCATAACTTGTTCAAACAGCAAATTAGCTTTAAATGACGGTGACGGAGTAATCGGTCTTATATTCATTTTCTCTCTCCTTTTAGAATTTATAGATATATTAATGTTATAAATATATTTTTTTGCTACCGCTTTTTTATTTTTGTTACAATAGTATAAAAATCACTAAACAGAGGATAAATATAAATGGAACCACAATTTCAGTTAAAAGAAGAGTTTATAAAACAGGCGCAGGAAATCTCAAGAGGAGCAGAACTCTTGCCGGGCGGTGTCAAAGAGCTTGCTATAAAATTGCAAAAGTCTAAAGAATCAGGCAAACCAATAAGAGTAAAACTCGGTATGGACCCTACACGTCCTGACCTTCACCTCGGTCATACGGTTGTTATGAAAAAGCTTAAAAAATTTCAGGAGCTCGGACATCAGATTGTGCTGCTTGTTGGTGGTGCTACAGCAATGGTAGGCGACCCGTCAGGTAAATCGGAAACCCGCCCCGCATTGACAAAAGAACAGGTTGAAGAAAACGCAAAAACCTATTTTGAACAGATGTCTAAGGTTCTCGACACTTCAAAAGCAGAAGTCGTTAATAACGCTGACTGGCTGCATAAAATGAATCTTATAGACCTGTTAAAACTTGCTTCAAATGTTACTGTTGCACAGATGATGACACGTGATGACTTTGCCAAAAGATATGCTGACGGCAAACCCATTGCTATACATGAGTTTTTCTATCCGCTTATGCAGGCATACGACTCTGTTGCAATTGATGCTGATATAGAGCTTGGCGGAACTGACCAGAGATTTAACGTTTTGTTGGGCAGAGAAATTCAAACAGCATACGGAAAACCGAACCCTCAAATGGTTATGCTGCTCCCCTTGATTGAAGGTACTGACGGACTCGTTAAGATGTCCAAAACATATCCGGAACACTGTATCTCCTTAACAGACAGTGCAAAAGATATGTACGGAAAGCTTATGTCTATACCTGATACTCTTATTATCAAATACTTTACGCTTCTTACTGATGTATCGGATGAAGAATTGAAGCAGATTGAAGAACGCCTTAAAACAGAAAACCCCCGTGACATTAAAATGCAGCTTGCATATACAATCACTAACGAATACCACAGCGATGAAGAAACCAAAAAAGCGCAGGATGAATTCATTAACGTTGTGCAAAATAAGGGGATTCCGGAAGATATTCCATCATTTAAAATGACGGAAGCCAAAAACATCCTGGATTTGCTTCTTGAATTAGGCTTTGTTGCAAGTAAAGGTGAAGCTAAAAGACTTATTGCGGGAGGCGGTGTCAAACTGGATAACGAAAAAGTCAACGATATAGCTCTTATGGTATCTGTACCGAAAGAACCCGTAGTGTTACAATCAGGTAAAAGAAAGTTCATGAGGCTTGTTTAATGGCAAGAATTTATAACAATATATTAGAGCTTATCGGCAATACACCTCTTGTAAGACTGAATAAGCTGAATGACGGTTATGCTGATATCGCCGTTAAACTTGAGTTTTACAATCCTGCCAATTCAGTAAAAGACAGACCTGCACTGTATATGATTGAACAGGCTGAAAAGCAGGGGCTAATAAACAAAGACACTATTATTGTTGAGCCTACAAGCGGAAATACGGGAATTGGCCTTGCTCTTGTTTGTGCAATAAAAGGTTATAAGCTGATTTTAACTATGCCTGAAAATATGAGCGCAGAAAGAAGAAAAATGCTTTCTGCTTACGGGGCTGATATTTCTTTGACGCCGGCAGAAGCAGGCATGAAAGGTGCTGTTAATGAGGCAATAAAAATTGCAGAGGCAATAGGTAATTGTTTCATCCCTTCACAGTTTTCCAACCCGTCAAATCCTGAAATTCATCAAAAAACAACTGCTCAGGAAATCTGGAACGATACTGACGGCAAAGTTGATATCTTTGTTACTTCTTTTGGCACGGGCGGCACTGTTACAGGTGTCGGAAGAGGGCTTAAAGAGCATAACAGCGATATAAAAATAGTTGGCGTTGAGCCTGCAGAAAGTCCGCTTGTTACTCGCAATGTAACAGGACAGCACGGTATTCAGGGCATAGGGGCAAATTTTGTACCTAAAAATCTTGATAAAAACATTCTTGATGAAGTAATGACAGTGACAACAAAAGATGCTTTTGAAACTGCAAAGGCTCTTTCAAGACAGGAGGGCATCTGCTGCGGTATTTCATCAGGAGCCAACGTAAAAGCGGCAATAGAGTTATCCAAAAGAGAAGAAAACAAAGGTAAATTAATAGTTACAATAATCTGCGACTATGGAGAAAGATACATCTCAACACCTTTGTTCAATTAAAACGAAAGAAGATATATGCTTTTAAAACGAGCTATAGAACAAATTAAAGAAGATATAAAAACCATCTATGACAAAGACCCTGCTGCTAATAATATTGTAGAAGTGTTCTTGTGTTATCCGGGGTTGCATGCGCTTATCGCACATAGAATTGCTCACAAATTAAGATACTGGGGTATTCCCGTAATTCCCCGTCTTATATCTTACTGGAGCAGAATTTTTACGGGTATCGAAATCCATCCGGGGGCAAGAATCGGCAGAAGATTTTTTATTGACCACGGTATGGGCGTTGTGATAGGTGAAACGACGTACATTGGCGATGATGTATTGCTGTATCAGGGTGTAACTCTTGGCGGTACGGGCAAAGAACATGGAAAGCGCCACCCGACGCTTGAAGATAACGTTATTGTCGGAGCAGGAGCAAAGGTTCTCGGAAACTTAACAATAGGCAAAAATTCGAGAATCGGTGCAGGCTCTGTTGTGATAGATGATGTGCCGCCTGATTCTACCGTTGTAGGCATCCCGGGCAGAGTTGTTCATCAGCGTGTTATGGTTGACGGTCAATTGCAGCATAACAGACTGCCTGACCCCGTAAAATGCCAGTTGAACAGGCTCACTTATGAGATTGCGGAAATTAAAGAGAAGCTTAATATAAAAACGACCGGCGCTGTATCAGACAGCACAAATTGCAATCCTGATAAATAGCGTAAATTGTCTGAGAGGGACCTCGCTTGTAGGAGTGGTACACACTCTGCCGAGCAAACAATCCAGTGAATTGTTTGTGAGAGGTAGCGAGAGGCGCAAAATCCAAGATTTTACGGAAGTGACCCCTTGCACTTGTTGCAGGTGCCCATGTTATACAGCCAATATCGTACTTGTTTATTGCACCTGTTCAATAAGTTGCCGGGGTCAGTTGACTATATGAAATTACGCCCTGTTTTTTTTATATATAAAACAGGTTTTATTTACACTTCTTAATTGAATAGGGTATGTATTTTTTAAATTTTTTTGTATAATATTCTAAGTAAGGGTAAGGGATATTATCCCTTTTAATAAATATAAAGGAGAAAACAATGAAAGTAAAAATTAATGACGGTTGCATAGCTTGCGGCGCTTGCGAATCTGTATGTGATGCAGTATTTTCTATCGAAGACACAGCTGTAGTTAACGAAGCTGCTGTTGAAGGCAACGAAGATTGCATTAAAGAAGCTGCAGAATCTTGCCCTGTAGGCGTTATCGAAGTTGAAGAATAATTTTTAACTTACATAAATTAATAAAACGCTCCCGCATCATTGATTCGGGGGTGTTTTTTTGCGTAAATACACTTATGGCAAACAGTAAAAAGAATATTGATAAAATAATAAAGGGCATAAAAGACGCAAACCTTCCTCAAAGGGATTTTGTGAAAATGATGGAAACTTTTCATGACCCTTTTAAGGTTTTGATTTGCTGCATATTGAGCCTGAGAACAAACGATTTAACCACTTATCCCTGCTCTTTAAGGATGCTTGAGCTAGGCACAACTCCGCAGGATTTTTTAAAGGTTGATGTTGAAACACTGGCAAAAGCTATATATCCTGTAGGCTTTTATAAAAACAAAGCACAACAGATTCTTGATATTTCAAAAGAACTTGTGGAAAATTACGACGGAAAGGTTCCCGCATCGATTGATGAGCTTGTAAAATTCAAGGGCGTGGGAAGAAAAACTGCCAATCTTGTTATGGCAAAAGGGTTTGGTATCCCGGCAATATGTGTTGATGTTCATGTTCACAGAATATCAAACCGTCTTGGCTGGGTGAAAACCAAAACACCAGAAGAAACAGAGATGGAATTGCGCAAGCTGCTGCCGGAAAAATACTGGCTTGATATAAACACAATCCTCGTCACCTTCGGTCAGAACCTTTGCAAACCGCAAAGACCTATGTGTGAAACCTGCCCTGTTCAAGAATATTGCGAAAGTTTTGCCGTTTAATTACATCCCTAATTCTTTTAATACACCGTCTAAGGCAATCTTAACGTGTGCGTAATTTAATCCGCCCTGCATATATGCTGCGTAGGGGGCTCTCATCGGGCCGTCTGCGGAAAGTTCAATGGTAGAACCTTCTATAAAGCTTCCGCCTGCCATAATGAGTTTGTCATCATATCCGGGAACTTCGTCCGGAATCGGTGTAAGATAAGATTCTATAGGAGAATTGTGCTGCAATGCCTTGCAAAAAGCTAACAACGGCTCAGGTCTGCCGAATTCTATTGTCTGAATAAGGTCGGTCCTTGGCACATCAGGTTTCGGTGTAGAAATAAATCCTATATCTTCAAACACCTGTGAAGCCAGAATAGCCCCCTTAATTGCTTCAGAAACAATGGAAGGTGCCATAAAAAGCCCTTGAAAAATTAGCCTTGTCTGGTTAAGCATTGCTCCGCCTTCGCTACCTATTCCGGGAGCTGTAAGCCTGTATGCTGCCTGTTCGACAAATTCTTCCTTACCCGCTATATACCCGCCTGTTTCAACAATGCCGCCGCCCGGGTTTTTGATAAGAGAGCCTGCTACTATATCTGCACCGATTTCCAAAGGCTCTTTTTCTTCAACAAACTCACAGTAACAGTTGTCGACAAAGCAGATGCAGTCCTGATTTTTAGATTTTACTATATCTATAACTTTTTTGGTTGTTTCTATATTAAGAGATTTTCTTGTTGAATAGCCTCTTGAACGCTGGATTGTAACCATATTAACGGATTTGTCAATGACTTTTTCCAGCTTTTCAAAGTCAACCTCCTGATTGTTAACAAGCGGTATTTCTTCGTATTTAACGCCGTGTCCCATCAAAGAAGCTCTGTAGTTTCCACGTGTCCCGATAACTTCTTCCATTGTGTCATAAGGTGTTCCAACTACGGACACGAGCTTTTCTCCGTGTCTTAGATTTCCGAATAATGCACAGGCAATAGCGTGAGTACCTGATACAAAGTGGTTTCTTACAATAGCGGCTTCTGTTTTAAATACGTCGGCAAATGTTTTATCCAGAGCTTCACGCCCCATATCGTCGTGACCGTAGCCGCTAACCGTTGCAAAATGTTCAAGCCCGATTTTATTTTTTCTGAAAGCTTCCAAAACCTTTTGCTGGTTATACTCTTTTATTTTATCCACACGTTTAAAATACTGTTGTACTTTCTCTTCGGCTTTTTCAATAATCTTATTCATAAAAGTATCTTATCCCTATTCATTAACCCTAATAAAATGATAGCAAAAAATAAATTTGTTATTAATTATTTATCTTATCATTTCAAGATTCATGTTTTCATCTGTAATAGGGTTTTTAAAGATAATTCGCATAGATGGGGCTCGTTTGCCGAGTGCAAGTGTTTTAAACTTATATTTTTCATCGGGTTTTAGTTCAAAAGCTTCAATCTGCGGTTTATCATATTTTTCTGCTTCATTTAAAGCGTTTTTATTAGACATTGAGTTTTTTGCTGCTGAAAATGGCGAAGCTATTAAGCTGCCCCAAAAGGAGAGAGTCAGTGTTGGCAGTGCGTATGATGCACCTTTATTTATTGTATCAAGTGCAGCCTGCTTGCTGCTTGTTTTGACTGAAAGATAGGCAACGGTTGCGCTTGCATTATCCCATACATTTATTGCCTGAATTTGAATAGGTTTTGAATATATGTTTTTTATTTCGTACTCATAGCCTTTGTATGAGTTGTTTAATTTGCTGTGAAGCTCTTTGGTTTCTCTGCTTGCAATAAGGTAATTATTTTCAGCTTCTTTTACTGCAGCAAATGCAGGTGTAATAATTGATGCGCCCAAAATAATAATGCATATTGGCAACAATATCTTTTTCATACCTTCTCCGTAGATTTTTATTTTTTTTGTTGTGCAAATTTAGCCATTGTCTGTTGGATATATGCCGATTTATGTTTGAAGTTTTCTATAACCTGCGGCGGCTGTTTGCTCGCACATATAGTATTATAAATAAACATCAGCATATCGGCAAATTGAGGAAGATATAAATTCAGTTTATTTTTTGCTGCTGTTTCAAATGCTTGTTCTGCACAAAACATTGCTTTTTCTATATTCGCTTTAACAGCTACCATAACTTCAGAAGACATAGCCTTAAATATCATAATAAAGTATTCTGAGGCATCCGGATCTTTTTCAAGATTAAGTATAGAGTTATTTATGATACCGACTGCCATGTCAATGTTTCCCTCTTGAAATTCAGCTTTTGCAATCAATGCCCAACTGAGATATGTGATATTTTTTATTCCTTTTTCTTCAGACAGGTCCAGAATGTTGTAATAGATTTGCTTTGCTTTTTTGATACTGCCAAGATTTTGATAAGCAAAGCCTATCATCAAATCGCAGAAATATTCTAACTGATGTTGATTTAGCAGAGCAGAAATAAGTTTTCCGTTATAAACATAATTGCCCAGATTGTTCCAATCCTTGTAACTCCAAGCAATCAGCCCTTGTATTACAGGGAACAGAATCTGTGAATATTTGTCACGCAGACCGCTTTGCGCAATTTGCTTCATAGGTTCAAGTATGTTTTTACCTTCCAAAAACTCATTGAATACGTATAACAATTTAAAGAACGTGTATTTTTTATTTGTTCGTTCTTCAAACTCAATTAGTACATCAACTCTGTCTTTTTTCAGAAGAATTACTCTTGACATACAGATAAAAAACATTGCGTCACAAAGAGCTTCTTCAAACTGTTTTTTTGAAAATCCGTCCGGAAGAACGTTCTCGGTAATTGTTGAAAGATCAATATAATGGAATAACTCATCGCCAAGTTCTATACATTCGTTTAATCTTCCCAGATTAAAGAAAATCTCAAGTGTAACCAGATTTACAAGAAAATAATTGAGGTTGAAGTTTTTGTCAGACGGGTTAAAAGAGCTTCTTGGAGTTCTTGAAATAATTTTTCCTATGTATTCGAGAGCATTATTGTAGTTTCCGCTGATGAGGCAGCTTTGTACAAGTTTGTTTGCTGCTTCTTTAATGCGCTGATCATCATTTTGAGCTTCCAAACTTGTTAGTAAAGCTTCTAAAAATGTCCTGATTTTATCCGGATAATATTTATACATTAGCGAGGCAAGTTCAGAATATACATCCATTTTTACCTGTTCTACGGTTCGGTCGGTTTCGTCATCAATTACGTTGTCGACAAGGGAAAGAAACTTATTCGTACAGTTTAAGTAAGCACAAAAATCACCGCTCTGGCTTGATATCATTGCAAGAGAGTGCCACTGTGTAAAGGCTTCTTTTTTTAGTTTTGCAAACTCAAGAAGTTTTGCTTTGTTGCTGTTAGGAATTTGTACTTGTAAATATATTTTTTCAAGTACATTTTGTGCAATCGAGCGCAGCTGCTCCTGGTCGCAAATTTCTATAAAGTTTTTGTAGTAAAGGTTGTAATTCAGTACAAAAATTTCTTTGTCATTTATTATCTTGATAAACTGTTTTTCTTCCAAGTATTTTAATATTTTGATATCATCTTTGATTTCGAGTTTATGCAGAACTGCAAACTGCGTTTTTTCGCCTGCTAAAATTATTGACGCAAAAAGTTCGAAGGCATTTTCTTTAATCTGTAAATATTGTATCCTTTTTTGTACCAGCTCATTTAAATCTTTAGGAATAACGAGCATTCTGTCTTTTGCAATTTCATATATACCGTCTTTGATCTTTAAGATGCCGTTATCGGTAAGATATTTAAGTGCTGTATCAAAGTAAAAATAAGAACCTTTTGTATTTTCAAGCACCTTTTCAAAGAAGAAAGTATCTTTAATGTTTTTTACAGCTGTAATATTGGCCGCAACAATTTTTTTATTAGAAGACGGTTTTATTTCCACATCAAAATAATTAGGTGCTGTCATCAGTTTGTATATTTTACGATGGAGAGAAAACTCCATATCACAAGAAATTAAAAATCCGACATTGCCGAGTTTGTTATTTTCACACAGGTATTTAATTATTTCTAAAGAGCCGTCATCAGTGTATTCAAAATCGTCAATGACAAATATTGTCTTATAAGGAATAGAAGCAATAAAGTTTGTAAAGGATTCAAAATAGCTGTATCTTAAGTCTTCAGGATGTACCTGTTCTTTGATTTGCATTTTTAGTATTTCTTGAATATGAATATCAGCAGAAACAGTTTCAATCATTTCAGGATTTAACAACAGAGTTAGTTCGTCTACACCTCTGTATGCCATAAGCATTTGTCGGAAAAGTCCGTATGCTGTGTATTTGTTGTTTTGTGAGCATGAAAACCTGATAATATTGGAGCCATCAAAGATTTTTTCGATATTTTCATTATGAATCAGCGATAATTTACCGTTCCTTTGAGAAGAACGAATTGAAATAATCGGATTGGTTTGACCTTTTGATACTATTTTTAAAAGTTCGTCTTCTATATTATCTTGTCTTGCTTTTACAAAAGTACAGTTTAGACTGTCAAAGTTTATTAGCTGCTCGTTGTCAATATCTTCTTCCGGTTCGAAATCAACATTTTTAGGAAGTTTAACTTTATTTGCGTCAACAACCTTTTCCGTAATATCCTCATTGCTTATGATTTTGTGTAGAATTAGTTCAAAGAACATTACCATCTGATTCTTTACAAACACTGCACTGAGTGACTGGAACGGATAAATAGTTTTTGTCTGTTGATAAATGTATGAATCAACAACAACTTCGGTATTATTATAAAGGTGTCCTTTACCGCTTGAGGAATATACAACATTTATATTAAGACCGGATTTGTATTCTGACGGCTTTGAGTAGACATCTCTTTTTTGAACTGCCATTTGGACTTTAAGCTCTACTCCTTTTGCATCAAACAGTTTTTTATTAAGTTCGCTTACGGTTTGTGCTATGTAAATAGAAAAATCAATAGCTGATTTGCATGATTCTAAAAAGCTGTAGTCTTTACAAAATCTTATTATGTAAGTGTTATCAATTAGTTGTACTCTTAGTTTTTTTTGTGCCGCATTTTTTTTAATAAGAGAATAGAGATTTGCTTTAAACTGTTTTGTTATTTTGTCGCTTTTAAATGCGTTTTTTATGTCATCAAAATTGGTTACTTCAATGGTAAGAACGGCAAATTCTTCTATTACGGATTCTCTTAAACCTATACTTGCATTTATATTTAAACCGCATTTTGGACATTTCTCAAAAATTGTGGAATTAAGCTTTCCGCATTTGTAGCATTTATTTAAAAGTACAGTACCACATTTTTCGCAAACAGTATTTTTTGTGATGTTTTTACACACAGGACATTGAAGTCTTATAACTTTTTTACAGCTTGGACAGACTAAATCTTTATCGGATATTGGGGTTTTGCATTTTGGACAGTTCATTTAAAGTTTTCCGCAACATAAATATACAATTTTATTATAATATCTGCATTTATATTTGAACTCATCTTAATTATTGAGTTTTATAAATATTTTGTGCAAAAAACGGCGCAGTTAAGCATTTTTCATTAATAAATTATTGCCAGTCTAAGTATTCAAGCTCTATCGAGATATGTTAAAAGTTAATGATTAGTGAGAACGGCTGTGCCGCTGAACATACGACAATGGTAAATAATTGTCCGCCAAGATATTGACGCCCTATAAAAAAATAAATAAAAATGCCGCCAGGGGTAGATTGGCGGCAAAGTTTTCATCATGGAGAAAAGGAGTGGAAGAGAAAGTATAAAGAGAATTGGCTACATATTAATAATACCCAAATTTTTATTTCTTAAACATATACGGAGTATATATTTTACATAAATTTACAATTATTTTTATAAAAACAAACACGATACTTGTATAACCTTAATGAGTCATTTTTTTCTGAAATTTTATGCTATTATGTTATGTAAGTTAATATGTAAAAATCACTTTTGCTAATTTAAGTACGTACAATTCACATTATTGAATTTTGATGAAAGATAAATGATTATATATGCAAAAAGCTGTTGTTTATATAAATCGACCTGCTAATAATGAAAATGTAAAAGAGCAGGCAATAATAATGCTGGCTCCTTTGTATGAAACCGCTAAATTGCATAATTTGATGATTGTTAACCATTTTTTTGAAAATATAAACAGTTTTAATGCTTTTTTAGCCCTTGTTGACTATTTAAAAAAAAATGAAACTATTAAAAATGTAATAATGGATAATAATGAAATAATTATGAATGAAAAAATTTTCCCTGAATTACTTGAACTTAAAAGAACGATATTTATAGTCGGTGAAAAATACACAAAAGTTATAAAACCGGCAGAAAAAATTTAAATCAAAATACGAGCAGATTAATACTGATTATACCGTTTAGCAATGCGGTTTCGTTGTTTTTCAGGTATGGAATACCTTTTAAAGACTTGAATTTGAAATTGTTTTTACAAACTCTTTCGTTGTCGTTTTTGTTGTGGCGTATATTGGATGACTCTGGGTTTTCTATATCAACATAAAATGCAGCTCCTTTTTCAAAAGGATCAGTCAGTAGTATTTGTCCTTTTTCGTTTATGTTGATTGCGTTAACATAGTGCCCGTATTTTCTTGTATAAGTTTTTCCGTCATATTCATATATGCCGATGTTCAAAATTACAGACTTGCCGTTTTGCAATTCTTCTTTGATATCAAGAGCTTTTTTGCTTTTAAATACCCTGTTAACCGGACGAATTCCGTCATATTTTATAATTGCACTTCGATTATGCTGCTTAAAATATTTTGCAAGTGCTTTGCAAAGATTGTTAGTTTTTGTACCCTTTTGTGTTGTTTGGGCATTTTCGGAAAAATACTTTACAAGCTCTGAATCAGTATTTTTAAAAGAATTATAATTGATAATGCAATTTGTAGCACACACAGGAGCACAGGAGTATTCGTCAATTTGTTTTATATCGGAAAATCCTGCCGCAAAACAAATTGACGTTATTAACAGTAATGTTTTGAAGAATTTTTTAAACATATTAAACAGCGAACCTGAAGTGAACAATGTCGCCGTCTTGCATGATATAGTCTTTACCTTCAAGACGAGTTAGGCCTTTATCTTTGGCAGCAGCATAAGAGCCGCAGGCAACAAAATCATCGTAGCTTGTAACTTCAGCACGGATAAAGCCTTTTTCAAAATCCGTATGTATTACACCTGCAGCCTGAGGCGCCTTTGCTCCGGCAGGAATAGTCCATGCACGAACCTCCATTTCTCCTGCGGTGAGAAACGTTCTTAAATCAAGCAGATGATAAACAGATTTAATCATTCTTTCAATACCCGAATCTTCAACACCAAGCTCGGAAAGATACGCTTTTTTCTCTTCATCGCCTAATTCGGAGAGTTCGGCTTCTATTTTTGCGGAAATAACAACTACATCGGCATTGTGAGTTTTGGCGTAAGCTTTAACTTTTTCAACGTAATCATTGCCTGTTGCAAGGTCTGTTTCAGATACGTTAGCAGCATATATAACAGGTTTTGTGGTCATAAGGTGCATAAGTTTTATGTATGGAAGTTCGTCTTCGTTAAAGTGATCTTTAACATTAATGAACTTTCCGTCTTCGAGCAGCTTCAATAATTTTTCAACAACGGAAAGTTCAGCTATAGCTTCTTTATCACCTGTTTTTGCTACTTTGGCTAATCTTTGTTGACGTTTTTCTAAGCTTGCCATATCGGCAAGAGCAAGTTCTGTATTAATTGTTTCTATATCATCAATAGGGTCGACTTTTCCTGTTACGTGGATTGTATTCGGGTCGTCAAAACACCTTACTACTTCAATGATGGCGTCTGTTTCTCTAATATTTGCAAGAAACTGATTGCCAAGACCCTCACCCTTGCTTGCTCCTTTTACAAGTCCTGCAATATCAACAAATTCTATTGCGGTGGGAACAATTTTGGCGGCATTAACCATTGGCTGTAACACAGAGAGCCTTTCATCAGGGACGCTGACAACACCAACATTCGGCTCAATAGTACAAAACGGATAGTTTGCGCTCTGTGCGTTTGCTGTTGATGTTAATGCGTTAAATAATGTTGATTTTCCTACGTTGGGCAACCCAACAATCCCTGCTCGTAACAATTTTTCTTCCTCTTTTTCTTTTATGTATGCTTAATTCTAATGGTACAAAAAATACATTCTATTTACAATGATATGATAAAATAATGACAAGAATTAGATTTAATGAGGATAAATTTATGAAACGTGCAATTATAATAGTTATAGACTCTATGGGCTGCGGTGCAATGCCTGATTGCGGAGAATATAATGATATTCCTGAGTGCAATACTCTTTGTAATGTTGCAAAAGCTAACGGTGGCTTGCATCTGCCTACAATGCAAAAAATGGGAATAGGCAATCTTGGTGATGTTATGGGGGTTGCTCCGGAAGAACATACAATTGCACAATACGGAATTATGAGAGAGGTTTCCAAAGGCAAGGATACAACAACCGGTCATTGGGAGATTGCAGGCCTTGTGCTGGATGAGCCTTTTAAAGTTTATCCGCAAGGGTTCCCTAAAGATGTTATTGACAAATTTATTGAAAAAACAGACTGCGGCGGAATACTTGGAAACTATCCTGCATCGGGAACCAAAATTATTGAGGATCTTAACGAAGAACATCACAAAACAAAATTTCCTATTATATATACTAGTGCTGACAGCGTTTTCCAAATTGCCGTTGATGTCGATGTTATTCCGATTGAAGAACTGTACAGAATGTGTCATATAGCCAGAGAAATTCTTGTCGGAGAACATAATGTGTCAAGAGTAATTGCTCGTCCGTATCACCTTGTTGACGGAAAACCGGTACGTATTTCTAAAGACAGAAGAGATTATTCGGTAAAACCGCCTAAGCCGACTGTGTTAAATGAAATTCTCAACTCCGGAGGAAGAGTTGTAGGTATAGGCAAAATAGAAGATATATACGTCAAGTCAGGAATATCACATGCTGTTCATACAGGTTCAAACAAAGAAGGACTGGAACTGACTCTTAAAGCTGTTGACGGTTCCCTTGATTTAAATAAAATAAAAATTGCAGATTCAACAGAACCGCCAAAATTTGAACTTATTTTTACCAATCTGGTTGATACTGATATGCTGTACGGGCACAGAAACAACTGGAAAGGCTATGGCGAAGCTATAGAAGAAATAGATGCATTTTTGCCTGAAATTATGAAAAAAATGACATCTGAGGATATTTTGTTTATCACTGCTGACCACGGGTGTGATCCTACAGTACCGGGAACTGACCATACAAGAGAACAGGTTCCGCTTCTTGTTTATTCTAAAGCGCCGGACTTTAAAGCAAAGGATTTAGGTATAATTCCGTCATTTGCATACATTGCTGACGAAGTGAGGAAGTGGCTTTTATAGTTGAATATTCTCTGATATATAAATCAGCTGCGGAAAAGAATTTTATTTTAACCGTTGCAAGATATATTAACGACAATGTTTATGCAATAAGATTTGATATTGCTGCAAAAATAAGCGTATATGCAAAAACAAAAAGATGAGTTTTTATAAACTCATCTTTTTATTTTACTTTTGGTTAATTTTTATAAATCTAGTACAATTTATATCTTACAACAGTGTTGTTACCCTGCTCTGTTATATACATATTGTTGCCTTTAATAATCAGGTAATAAGGGTTTGTAATATTGTTCATAAATGTATAAACTTTACCGGCTTTAGTTATTTTTAATATATTATTTTTTGCATAGTTTGCGACATAAAGGTTGTCCATAGAGTCAAAAGCAAGACCTATAGGTCCACCTAACAACGGGCTTTTAGAAAACAGCTGAGATTGTCCGTTAGGCATAATTTTGTAAATGCTGTTATCTGTATAGCTGGCTACATATAAAATACCTCTTGAGTCAACCGCAAGTCCGGTAGGACCCGAGAATTTATCTATCACACTTCTGTTTGTAGAATTAGCAACATTAACATTTGTCAAAGAACTTTTAGCTGCTTCTCTTTGTGATGCGACAACAATCTGGTTTTTCAAGCTGGAAGCTCTTGAGTATAAATCATCGCCTTCTTTAATTTTAGTAACATAGAACAAAGCTCTTTCTGTATTGCCTACTTTATGGTAAAGTTCAGCAAGTTTTAATACAACTTCCATATCATCAGGGTCTAACTGGTTGATTTTTGTATAGCAGGCAATTGCTGACTGATAGCTTTTTAAATATTCAAACAATGAACCCATATTGTAATATGCATCAACAAAATCAGGGTCCTTTGCAACAGCGCTTTTGAAAGATTCAATAGCTTTGCCGTATTCGCCTCTTTCATACAAATCAAGACCTTCATTGTAATACATTGCACCTTCTGTTGAATAAGCAAATGCACTACCTGCAGCGCTTGCACCTAAAAGAAGTGTTAATCCCAGTGTGATAAATATCTTTTTCATATCTTCTCCATTCTCTGTTTCTAAATAAGAGGACATTTTTGTTTGTCTTTTACTGCTTGTTCAAAATTATACGCTATATTAAATAATTTTTCCTCATGTAAAGCAGGTGCCAAAATTTGTAAACCAATCGGCATACCATCGGAATCATACCCGCATGGCAAACTCATCCCGGGAATACCGGCAAGGTTTGCGCTGATTGTACCTATATCAGTCAGATACATACTAAGAGGATCTGAAATTTTTGAACCTATTTCAAAAGCAGTATTCGGGCATGTCGGTGAGATAAGTACATCGACTTTTTCAAAAGCTTTATCAAAATCTTCTTTAATTAGCCTTCTTAACTGTTGGGCTTTTTTGTAATATGCATCGTAATAACCTGCACTCAATGCATATGTTCCGAGCATTATTCTTCTTTTAACCTCATCGCCAAAGCCCTCTGCTCTTGTTTTTGTGTACATTTCAAGCAGATTTTTTGCATCTTTTGTTCTGTGACCGTATTTAACGCCGTCAAATCTTGCAAGGTTTGAGCTTGCTTCAGCAGTTGCCAGTATATAATAGACTCCTATAGAATATTCAAGAAGTGGAAGCGAAATTTCAATAATCTCTGCACCGAGTTCCTTGTATTTTTTTATTGAGTCTTCTACTGCTGCTTTAACATCGGGGGAAACACCTTCTCCTAAAAGTTCTTTGATAACGCCTATTTTTGCACCTTTAATATCGTTGGTTAAAGCTTTGCTAAAGGCGGGTACAGGCATGTTCAAAGATGTGGAATCATGCGGATCGTGACCGCTAATTGCTTCTAATAACAAGGCTGTATCCTCAACACATCTTCCAAATGGACCAATCTGGTCTAACGAAGATGCAAAAGCAATAAGCCCGTATCTTGAGACTCTGCCGTAGGTCGGTTTCATTCCGACAATACCGCAAAAACTTGCAGGAAGTCTGATACTTCCGCCAGTATCTGACCCCAAAGATATAGTAGCTTCGTATCCTGCTACTGATGCAGCAGAACCGCCGGAGCTGCCACCCGGAACTTTATTTGTGTCCCAAGGATTTCTTGTTATTTTAAATGCGGAGTTTTCTGTAGAAGAACCCATTGCAAACTCATCAAGATTAACTTTTCCAAGAATAGGTATTAAGTTTTCTTTAAGTTTTACACTTACGGTCGCATCATATGGCGAAACAAAGTTCTCGAGGATTTTGCTTGATGCGGTTGTTTTTGTACCTTTTAAATTAATGTTGTCTTTTAGAGCAAGCGGAATACCGGCAAGAGGGGGAAGTTCTTCTCCGGCTGCAATTTTTTTATCAACTTCTTTTGCTGTTTCAAGAGCCTGTTCTCTACAAAGAGAATTAAATGCGCCGAGTTTTTCATCAACTTCTTCGATTCTTTTATATTCCGCATTAACAAGATCCACAGCAGATATTTCTTTATTTAAAAGAGCTTTTCTTTGCTCTGATGCTGTCTTTTTCAGTAATTCTTCCATATTTTCTTAATTTTGCCTCTTAATAAACTGTGATTATATTTGTAATTATAATCTAAAAATAACTTAGTGTTAAAACGTGTTCGAGAAAAATTAGTGATATGGAACAAAGTGACGTTAACGAATTTTTTGAGCAACACCTTGAAAAGGTGAGTCTTTGAGCATCGAAAGCCTGAAGCGAGAAAGATGACACTAGATTAAATTAAGAATATTGTTACAAGAATTGTAAATATTTGTTAAAAATATACTCTGATTTCTAAAGAATATTAAAAAAACAACCGATATCCATAATGTAAAAAGGAGTATCAGCAAAATGGGATTGTCAGCTTCACAGGCAAGATATTTGTCATTAACAGCAAGAAAGAATAACGTTGAGTACCAAATTGAACAATTGACTCAACAAAAACTTATGCTTGCTAATGAAATGGATGGCGAAGCAAGTCTCTGGAGTGAAGGTATGAATATCCAGCATTTATATTATGACCCCGATGGAACAGGTTCTGCTGCTACTGATTTACAAAGATTGTCTTACCAAATTGTTACCGGTGATTATGCTGACGGCGGGCTTGGGATGAGAGTTGCTGATTCTTACGGCAGAATTGTCGTGACAGAACTTCCCGAACCAATGCCGGATGGTATGACTGTTGCCAATTATGTTGTCGAACCTTATGCTACTCAGGCTGATTACTTTGAACAAAACCTTAAGACCGGCAACTGGTTTATACAACAGCAGGATAAAAACGGTGAATGGAAAGACCAATCACTTTCAGGCTCATCATTTATTTATCAGGGTGTTGATAAAGAAGACTTTGCAATTGCAAACGCAGAGTATGAAAGAAAGATGGAAAGTCTTGAGCGTATTGATAAAAAATTCGATATGCAAATCCAGCAGCTTTCAACCGAGCAAAGTGCCCTTGAAACCGAGATGGATTCAATCAAAAAGGTTATAGATAAAAACATAGAAGAAACATTTAAAACCTTCGGCTAATTTATAATACCATTTAAGTCAAAAAGTGGTTTATATTCGCCGACAGGTTTTTTATTTTCTGTAGTTACGGTTCTATTGTAAAGGAGAGTATCATCTGTGGAATTTATATTGTTAATCCAGCCGAGTTTAATCATTGCCTCAACTGCAATAATGCTTCTTGCCTTCATATCAGCTTGCAGAAGTTTTATTACAAGCACCTGTGAAGATGATGTGTTTGCAATGCAAAGCACACCGCCTGCGCCTGCTTTTGCACATATATGATTATCCAGTTGCATAATCTCTGTATCAGGTCTGTGTTTTCCGCCTATTAAATACGGGTGGTGTAAAAAAGCATTTTTAATTTTTGTATAATCATTTGTACAAAAAATGTTATAAAAACCTTTTGCCAGTTCGCTTAAGGTCGTTGCAAAATTCGGTGCACCGCAGCCGTCAAAAGTAAAAGCCAGTTCTTTATTGGTTTCACAAAGTTCTTGGATTTTTTTATATACTGCAAGCTGCAAAGGGTGATTTCTGTCAAGGTAAGTTTCAATATCCCAGCCCATTTGACGGCATATTAACAGCATTAACGTATGCTTGCCCGAGCAGTTGTTGTGCAGGGGCGAATATCTGCACGCAAATTTAATCTGTTCTTCTTTATCCAGAGGCTCTATTGCCGGACACTGTAAATTATCCTCACAAAGTCCGCCTTTTTTTAACAAGTCTTTCAATATCTCCAGATGAACGTTTTCGCCCGTATGGGATGCGCAGCATACCGCAATTTCTTCTTCAGTAAGGTTGTAATACTCATCTGTTTTGAAATCTTTTAAAATAGCAGCCTGCAAAGGCTTTGCACTTGAACGATGAAAAAAAGGATAATCGGCATCGTCACCGATTTTTTTTATATTTTTGTTTTTATCGCATAAAACAATGTAGCCGTAAAACTCTTGTTCTACAAGATTAGAGCGTGTTTGTTGAAGTAATAAAGCAGGTTTTGTGTTCATTTATTTATGTTTATTCTGTATATTAAATACAGCCCTGAGTTTGTCTTTTAACAGCTTGTTTTCCGTCATAAGTTTTTTAATAAGCTCATCATTAGCCGGCGTTTTGGGCAAATTCGGCGCCGTCGGAGTAATTGCTGCAGGTTTGTTTTCGTTTGCCAGTATATAGCGTTTTTTAGCTTCGCTTTTGGTATGAATTATTTTATCTATATCTTTATTGGCGACAAACCCCATATCCACCATTATTTCACCGATTTTTAACTGCGCATCGGGGTTTTGTTCGTTATGCTGTTTTTGTTTGCGCAATACGTCATCGAGTTCTTTGATATCTATTTTATTCAATCTTTTTACGTATTCACCGAGTCTGATTTCTCCGCTCATATAGTGGATAGCGGCAAGAAGAATAGAGCTGGGAGGTTTGATAAATTCCATTTTTATACATTGAGAAAGGTATAAAGAAGATTCCTCAAGTGTCCAAAAATTATCGAGAGTAATATCTATAACCCGTTGTTTGTTTAATGCACATTTTAAATACTTGTAGATATTAAAATCCAAACCGTTAGCATGTGTTTCCAGTTCTTGTTTACCCTTAAAAGTAATTTCCGGATAATAAGCAGGGTAAACCTCATTTGCTTTTGCTTCAACCGAGGCATTTGGAAGAACCTCTTCAAGATGCTGTTTTATATCAAGATACACAACTTCTTGAACCCATAAGGGGGCGTTTAATATACTCTGCATCAGCATATGAAAATTATTATGTGCCATAAACTCTCTCACTAACTCCGATATTTATATTTAACTAAACATGTATTATAATATGACAAGCACAATAAGTGCAAAACCTTGAAAAAATATTAAGATGTAAAGGATTACACATATGGGTTTAGACGGATTTTCAATGTCGAATCTCGGATTACACAGAAATTTGACCACAGCGCAACTTGCCAATGAGATGGAAGCAACCGCTAAAATGGCATTGGAAAATCAGTTGCCTGATGTGGACGGCGTCGGCAAAAAGGAAAAAGCCGGTAAAAAAGATCCTGAAGCAGCCTTTAACCCTATGGTTCCGTTTATTCCTGATAAAAAAAAGAAAAAAGATGAAGATGGCGGAGAAGATGATAATTCTGCTGATGAAGATAACAAAGACAAAAGTACGGAAAATACTGATTCAACAATCAACAAAAAAGTAGGGGACGAAGAGTATGACGTTCCGGAAGAAGTTGAAGAACCACGCTACCTTTTTAAAATGAGTTCCGATAATATGATAGAAATCTATGACGCCAAAACAAATAATGTAATAAAGAAAATTACTCCGGAAGAGGCCGCCTCTACCGTACACAACTTTACAAAAATTCCGAGTATGTTTTTTAACAAAGATATATAAAATCTAATCAACGACAATTTCTGTTTCGTTTTTGTAAACAACAAAACCGGATTTTGTGTTATTCGGGCGTTTTATGTATTTTCTCAACGTATAGACAACAGGCACTTTAGTGGAACTTTTGGCAGTGGAGTATTCTTTTGCAAGTTTTGCTATTTTTAGAATTGTTGTATCCTTTAAAATCCTTTTTGATTCGTTATTTTTTACAATAATATGAGAGCCGGGGGTATTCAACGTGTGGAACCAGACGTCCTCGGGTGATGATATTTTTGAATACAAGTAGTCATTTTGTTTATTGTTTTTGCCCACATACACACTAAAACCGTCAATATCAAGTTTCATAATGTTTAGGGTCAGTTCTTTCTTTTTAGATGGTGATTGTTTAATTTCCGGTTCAAAATCCGCAGAAATTTCTTTTAGTTCTGCAAGAGAATCTGTATTTTCAATGTCAAATAAAAGCTGTCTGCAATACATAAGCTGTTCTTTTGTTTCTTCGGACATTTTTTGCGCAACCTCGCAGGCTCTTTTTATTTTGTTATACAAATTAAAATATCTCTTCGCATTTTCTATGGGCGTTAATGTTTCATCCAATTGAATTTCAATATCTTCTTGTGTTTCAAAATCCTTAAGCACAACTGATTTTTCGCCTTTTTGTATTGCATAGGAATTGGCGGTAAGGAGATTTCCTTTTTTAAGGTATTCCTGAGCCTTTTGGTTTTTGTCCAGTTGTTTTTGCTGATTATTTAGCGTATTTGTATATTTTTTAATATCTTTGTTTAGCCGTGCCGATAAAGACGATTTTAAGCTTTTTAGAAGATTTTTTTCAATGTTGTGTGCAAAATAGTCATCTATAAGACTGTTTACGCTGTTGTACGGCAAATCCAGTGATTTTACGCAGGAATATTTTGAAAAATCATAACTGAGAAAATAGCGTCGATTTTTGTTATCCATAAACTCATGCAGCGCAACAAAAAGAACCCTTGTATCATTATCACTCATTGCAGAGGCTGTTTGTTCCGGGGAAATATTGTGCTGCAAGCAAATATCCTGCACTACCGCCTGAGAAAGTCCGAAATATTTGTCGGAAATGGCTTTTTTTAAAGGTGAGTCGGCTTTTTTTATATGGTTGATAAAATGGTCTGAACGTGTCATTAAAAGATTTTTTTTATTTTGTTTTGGCGGATAAATATAGGGCAAGCCGCCAGCCAATTCACGTTCTTTGCTTTTTTCTTCACCCACGTTATGCGCACAGCCGAGTATCATATTATTTTCTGTATTATACAAAACAATGTTGCTGTGTTTGCCCATCAGCTCAATACTGAGGCATTCTTCAATTTTATCTCCGAGTTCATTGTAGTTTTCAAAATTAAGTTCAATTATCCTTTCGAACTCGGGTTTTTTTACACTTAAAATCCTTGCTCCCTCCATGTGTTTTCGAAGCAGCATACAAAACATCGGCGGCTGTTTTGGAATTTGAATATCACGCTTAATTTCGTTTTCTTTACTCATAAAACACAGGTGATAAAATTCCGGATTAATGTTTATATAGAGCTTTTTTGATTCTGCGTTATTACGCAAAAAAAGTATAACCTCTCGGCGTGTCGGCTGTTGAATTTTCTGCACCTTTGCATTTACAAAAAAATCTTTGTTCTCGTTATAAAAATCTTCCAATAATAGTGAATCAATATTTAACATATTTTTAGTATATCTCAAAAAACCGTCTTGTTTAAAGCTTAAGCGTGTGATGTATTTGAAAATAATATGGCTGAGAGGACCTCGCTTGTACCCAAGGGCATCCTGATATGTACGGCTCGTGAACTCGCCTACATCTCATGCTAGTAGTGGTACACACTCTGCCGAGCAAACAATCCGGTGAATTATTTGTGAGAGGCAGCGAGGTCGCCTAAGCTGTAATTTTGCTCAAGTGACCACATGTACTTGTTGCCGGTGCCTTTGTTGTATAGCCAATATTGTACTTGTTTATTGCGCCGGTTCAATGAGTTATCGGAGTCAGTTGACTATATGAAAAATCAAAAATAAAACAACAGTATTATTGATAAAATATCATTTAAGCTGTTAAATAATTTTATGTATAAAAAAGTTTTTTCAAAAATAGTTTTTACTTTTATAATTTTTCTGGCGTGTCTTGCGATATACAACTATTTAAACCTGCAAAACGTGCAATTTTTTATTACGCCTGATTATAAAGAAGGCGAACTGATTAACAAACAGACAACTAATCCCAAACGGTTGTTTTTAAAATCATGGAGAATAATTAAAAGCAAATACTATGACCCCACCTTGAACGGTCAGGATTGGACAAAGTGGAATAAGCACTATATTGACCAGATAAAAACTGAAGAAGATGCATATGTGGCAATAAACTCAATGCTTGCCAGCCTTGATGACCCGTATTCAAGATTTTTGAATCGTGAAGAATTTAAGGAACAGAATACTAATATTGATGCAAAAATTGTTGGTATTGGTGTGAATATAATGTCTGTCTCCGGAAAAATATTAATAATAAGCGTTGTAGACGGTACACCTGCACAAAAATCAGGAATAATGGCAGGAGATATTATACTGAAAGTTAACGGGAAAGACGTAAGCGGAAAAACAATCAGCGATGTAGCGGCGCTTATAAGAGGAGAAATAAACACAAAAGTAAAATTAGAGCTTTTGCGTGATAAAAAAAGACTTACCAAAGAAATATCCAGAGAAGAAATTCATATAAAAAATATAAAAGCATCTGTTATTGATAAAAATATCGGATATATTCAAATAATTAGCTTTATAAGCTCTGATATGACAAAAGAGTTTGTTGATGCACTCAATAAAACCCAAAACTGTCAGGGGCTTATAATTGACCTTAGAGGTAATACGGGCGGGCTTATGCCAAATGCGGTTGTCATAGCTGATATGTTTCTTACTCAAGGACATATTGTTAGCATTGTTGATAGAGACAAACAAAAAGCTGTTATAAACGCTCAGGCAAAACCTTATGCAATCAACAAACCCCTTGTAATACTTATTGACGAGGGAACTGCAAGTGCTTCGGAAATTTTAAGCGGTGCACTTAAGGACAATCAAAAAGCCATCCTTGTCGGCAAAAGAACCTACGGCAAGGGTATGATTCAACGAATTTACCCGATGCCCAATCAAACAGGCATGAATCTTACAATTGCAAAATATCTTACTCCAAAAGGCATTGATATAAATAAAAAAGGTATTTCGCCCGATTACGAAGTTGAATACACAACAAAAGATTTTATAAACGACAAAGATCCGCAGATGGACGAAGCCAAAAGAATAATCAAAAAGCTTATAAATACGCAGCACGAGATAGCAAAAGTCCCTTAGTCGTAATAATCAAACTGGATATGACCTATTTTTACGACATCGCCCTCTTTTATTCCTGCTTGTTTCAAAGCTTCATATACATTCATTGATGCAAGAATGTTCTGGAATCTGTAAAGCTGGTCGATATTTCTTGTATCGGTTACGTTTGCAAGACGTATAAGCTTTCCGCCCTCGACAGAGTATGTGTTTTTATCAATTTTATAAACCGAATAAGAGCTGTCATCGTTATCAAAAGCCGCAAAATCTTCATCAATATCGATTTTAAAGTCGGGTTTGGGAATTTCGTCAACTTTTTGCATAACAAAGTTTAAGAAAGTGTCTATATTTTCTTTGGTTGCTGCAGAAATCAGGAAAACATCCTTTGCGTATGCTTTAAAGAGGTTTAAATATTCCTGCTGCTTTTCAGGTTCAACTGAATCTATTTTATTAAGCGCAACTATCTGATACAAATCCGCAAGTCTTTGGGAATGTTTTTTTAACTCATCATTGATTTTTAAATAGTTTTCAACAGGGTTTTCTCCCGTTATATCAACAACGTGAATTAAAAAGCGGCATCTTTCAACGTGTCGTAAAAATTCGTGTCCTAAACCGACACCTTCGCTTGCTCCTTCAATAAGCCCTGGAATGTCAGCCACAACAAATCCGTCACCCGAAGGTTTTTTTACAACGCCAAGGTGAGGAACAAGTGTTGTAAAAGGATAATCGGCAATCTTTGGTTTAGCAGAACTGATAACGCTGATTAAAGTGGATTTACCGGCATTTGGCATACCAAGCAGCCCGACGTCGGCAATAAGTTTTAATTCAAGTTCCAAATCTCTTTCTATTCCGGGCTCTCCGGGTTCGCAAAACTGAGGTGCTCTTTTTTGTGCTGTAGCAAACCTTGCGTTGCCTCTGCCGCCTCTGCCGCCTTTTGCAACAAGAACTCTTTGTTCGTGTTCAGTTAAGTCGGCAATGATTTTGTCGTTTTCAGGATCTTTTACAACAGTGCCGATAGGAACTTTTATATACAGGTCTTTTCCGCCTTTTCCATGCTGAGATTTTGGTCTGCCGTTTTCACCGTTTTCTGCTTTAAAAATAGACTGGTATTTAAAGTCCATCAGCGTTGTCATACTTTCGTCCGCAACAAAATAGACATCGCCGCCTCTTCCGCCATCGCCGCCTGCGGGTCCGCCTTTATCAACATACTTTTCTCTGCGCCAGGCTACTGCACCGTTGCCGCCTCGACCTGAAAGTATTTTTATTTTTGCTTTATCTAAAAACATTGCCATAAAAAAAGATTAACACAAAAAAATATATGACAAAATAAAGCTAATCTACATACAAAAAGTCTTCGTTTTCATCCTGATAATCTTCCCACATCGGGATTTTTGCATCAAGATTTTTGTTTTTATCTTTGTCTTTTTTGTTATCTTCTGCTTTGGACTTTTCTTCTTTATTTTTTTTAATTAAATTAGCAACATTCATCATTGCAAGAGAGTTAAGAGTTGCACTGAGCTGAGCGCTTCTGTCTACAAATTGGGATTCGGAAAATTGTCCGTCTTCCTGAAACTCACCTTGTTGAAAGTATTCCATCCCCGGACTCTGGCGGTCATCAGCGGTTTTGGCGGCAGTGCCGGATATGTCGCCGCTTTTAAAATTAAAGCTGCCACCGATTCCGAAAAATCCAGCTGAACGGTTGTCAACCACTTTTGACTCTCCTGTGTTTACTCTCTTACACTAAGAGGGCATTAGAAATGCCTCATATTATTTTAAAGCCCAACAAAAAAAATTTTGCTAGTTCTCTTTTATTATTTTAATGTATATTAACATTTTTTTACATCGGTCTTTTGATGTAAATGTATTACAAGCCTAGTATTAATAACATTCTTACTACGCAGAATTGGACAATTTGTAAAAATAACAGCGCAATTATCGGCGAAAAATCCAGCCCGCCCAAAGGCGGGATGATTTTTCTAAACGGATTTAAAACGATATCCGCAACAATTGCAACCGTCTTAAAAGGCTGGTTGTACCAGTTTATGGACGGAATCCAGGTAAGGAAAATCCTGACCAGTACAAACCAGAAATAAAAGTTAAATAAATTATTTACTAAATAAGCTATGCTCACTTGATATTTATCTCCCTAAGCTCTTGAAGATGCGACTGTTTTTGCACAATCGCAATGTTCTCTTTCTAAAGGAAGTTTTTCTATAAGGTTAAACAATAACGCCTTTAATTTTTCGTTGTTGTCGTTGAATACCTTAATAACTTCTGCATGTTGTACCGGCGGAACTTCTCCTACAAGACCGGCATCGTAATCGGTTATCAGCGAGATATTCAACGGGCACATATCCATTTCTTTAATAAGGTAAGCCTCAGGAAACTGTGTCATATTAATAACTTCCCAGCCCTGAGAGGTAAAGAATTTGGATTCTGCTTTGGTTGAAAATCTCGGACCGTTTATAACAACAACAGTACCGGTTTCATGTACAGTAATACCCAGTTCTTTAGCTGTTGCAACAGCCAGTTGGCGCATTTCTTCACAATACGGGTTAGCAGCGCTTACGTGTGTAACAATAGGTCCGTCATAGAAGGTTGACTTTCTTCCGTCTGTCCAATCAACAAACTGGTCACAGATTACGAAGTGTCCCGGAGCTACATGTTTTTGCAGGCTGCCTGCTGCGCAAGGAGAAATTACTCTTGTACAACCGATAGATTTCATTGCCCAGACATTTGCTCTGTAGTTGATTAAATGAGGAGGAAGAGTATGTGTCCTTCCGTGTCTTGGCATAAATGCAACTTTGTGTTTGCCTATTTCTCCGATAAACACACTGTCAGAGGGTGATCCGTACGGAGTTTCGACTTTTACTTCTTCGATTTTATCTAAGAATTTGTAAAAGCCGGAACCACCGAATACACCTATATCAGCTAATTTTTTATTTTCCATTTTTAATTATCTCCCCAAGTCTTATTTATATCTAGTTTTTGATTTGTGTCTGGTCGTTTATCCATCTGTATGCATCGCCCTGCAATGTACCGTCAGAGCCTGAAGGTACTGTCATTTTACCTTCTTTGTAAACTTTAATTTGGTATCCGTCATTTTTAGGCTCTCCGTTAGGACACTGTGTTACAACTTTACCTGTTATAGAGTCTGTCCCAAAACCGGTCCAGCCTTTAAAGCATACTCCGTTTGTTGTTACAAAGTTAACCGTATCAGCCCCGCCGTTGCAGTTGAAATTTCCGACAAAGTTAATCTGTTCAGCAAGGAAGTAACACAAAGCATTTGATTGATTGATTTTTTTGTTAACACTATTACATTTGATTTCTGATTCATCAGAATCTTGCCAACCGTTAGTGCAATATATTGTGTCGTTTATTTTTGCATAAGCAGTAGACAACGGTATATTTGCAAAGTCTCCGTTTTCTTCCGTGTTCTGGTCGTACTTTGATGCATCAGTAATAATGTTAGCTACTGCCGTTTCTATTGAATGATAAGATTTTAAAAATAAAATTTTATCTTTATCGGGGTTTACACGGCTTATTGAACGAAGCATCAATGCCATAACAACACCAATGATAGTTATTGTTATAAGAGTTTCTGCCAAAGTAAATGCGGCTTGTTTTAAAGATTCTTTATTCATTATTATCTCCTGTTTATTTGTATTAATTATAATTTACATTTAAGAAATTGAAAAGGATTTAGCTTTAATTGCCTTCTTTTTCAAAGTCGTAATCTCTTTTCTTAACATCTGTTTGTGCATACATCCAAGTATAAGCCTTCTTTTGTGCATTTTCATCAACTTTTTTAAATTCATTTGCGTAGCTTTCAGAAGTTTCAGGTACGGTCATACTTCCTGATGGGAATATTTTTGCTGCATACCCGTATTCAATACCTTTACAGGATGGATCTATAACAAATTCAAACGGTGCAATACTTCCGGCAAGGCCATAAACGCAGGTTCCGTTTCCAAGTTTGAAATTCATAATATTTTTACCGCCGGTACAATCAGTAATGCCGTTTACATTCATTTTTGATGCTATTAAATAGCATATTGCATTATTCTTGGAAATTGTCTTATAACAGTTTGTGTATTTGCTTTTGGTTGCGCATATTTCTCCGTATGGTGAGTTTTTAGCATAAAGTTCTATTCTTGTTATGGGCAGAGGGTCTGTTGAAAGGTCTGAAATTTCATTTACGTCAGGATCGTAAAAAGATGTATCATTGACAACCTCTCCTGCTGCGGCTTCAATTGCGTGAAAAGAACGCAAGAATAGCTGTTTGTCCTTATCCGGATTAATACGGTTCACCGTCCTTAGCATTAATGCGGCAACAACCCCTAGTATTGTCATTGCTATAAGCAATTCAGCCATTGTAAAAGCTAACTTTTTCATTTTATTTCTGTTGGTTTTCATAAAAAACTCCTATAAACTTTTGACCTCATTATATTAATAATTCCCTGAAAATGCAAAAAATAACAAAAAAATACAAAATGTTAATAAATAAGCAATTTTTTTTTACAATTTGTTTTTATATAAATAGGTAGTAAAGTAAGGTTTATCAATTATGGTTCAAGGTGTTTATTCATCACAAATTCCGTATCAGGGCTATCCAGCGAACGCTGTTGGCGCAACGAAGGTAACAAAAGATATAGCAAGTTATTGCTATGATACACAAAAAAATAACATTTCTAAAACTTACGGTTACTTAACTTCTGATGAAAAGCCCAATTACACGTGGCCGATAGTCGGTGTTGCAGTTTCGGCTTTATCTCTTCTTGCAATGAAATTTATTAAGTAGTTTGTTTTTTGCAGTATTTAGCAAGAAAAACAAATAAATTAACGGCAATGGGTTTGTTATTTGCATTGATTTCTGCAAGCCCCTGATTTAAACCGAGTAAACATGCCGGACAGGTCGTTATGATAAAATCAACATTTGCATCAATATAGTGCTGAGCTTTTTGTGAGGAAATTTTACGTGATATTTTCTGATTTTGTAAAGCAAATTTACCGGAAAATCCGCAGCATTTATCAAAATCCTCTATCTCAATAAAGTTAATACCTTTTATATTTTTTACTACATCAATAAAATCGTAACTGTCATGGCAAGGCTTGTGAACAGCGATATTATATTTTTTGTCGGAAATAACCTCAAACTTAATATTTTTTATTAAATCAAGAACCCCCGTTACTTTATTGCCAAACTCCAATGCCTTAGCGGTTTCATTGTAGTTTTTATATTCTTTAAGTACTGAATTGCATGATGCACAGTCTGTGAGTATATAATCACAGTCACAATCCAGCGTGTTGAGATTTTTCGTGATTAGTTCTTTAAATTTTTCAATATTTCCGTCATTAAGATAGCTAATCCCGCAGCATTCAAAATCTTTTTTTATAATCTCAATACCCGAGTCTTCAAGAATATGAGTTACTGCTGATTTTGTGTCGTTATTTATATATTTGTTGAAACAGCCATCAAAATAAACAGCTTTTTGTTTCTTTACTCCGGAGCAAAAAGTTCTTTTGCCGGTGATTTGTTTAAATATCAGCGAATTAAATAAGTATAATCTTTTACCCAAATAACCGGATTTTAACAGAGTCTTTTCAAACAGCTTTAAAAGTCTGCTTATACCTGTAAAACGAAGAATATGTCCGAATATACCGGCACAAATAAGTAATATTTTAAATAAAAAATATGAGTTTAAAATTTTTTGAAAGAAGGTCAGTTTAGTATTTTTGTAATATTCATGTTTAGCAGCAACAAATATCTCACGTGCATCAATGCCGCTGGGACAAAAGTTTTTGCAGGCGTTACATCCTGTGCATAAATCAAGATACTTTTTAACATTTTTATTAAACGTCAGTTCCCCTTTAATTATTCCGTTTAGAATATTGAATTTTCCCCTTGAAACGGCACACTCATTTAATGTTGTTTTAAATACCGGACAAACTGACTGACACAATCCGCATCTTGAACATTTGTATATTTCTTCTTTGTAATCTTTGAAATCTTTCATATAAGTAAATTTTACCTGACTCGGCTAATCTTAGAGATTTTATTTTGTGTTATATAATATTATATTCACAAAGAATTATTTAGTGATAGAATTTTAAAATATCAGAACAGACTATGGGATATTAATAACAAGATGAAAGCAGCAGTATCAGAGAATCAGAAAATATCAATTCAACAAAAGCCTGAGCCTACTCTTGAAGAATATGGCGGTAAAGGAGCAATTGTTAAGGTACGTGGTTGCGGATTATGCGGTTCGGATATAGTTAAATTTTTGCATGACGGTACACCCAAGGTTCTTGGGCATGAAGTAGTTGGTGAGATTATCGAAATCAACAACGGTATGTTTTCTAAATTTAAAAAGGGAGACAAAGTTGTGCTGGGACATCATGTTCCGTGTATGAAATGTGACTATTGCCGTAATAAAAATTACTCAATGTGCAGACAGTTCAAAAAAACTAATATTTTCCCTGGCGGCTTTGCAGAGTATATTTATGTTTCTCCTTTGCATTTGCAAAATACAGTGTTTAAGACTCCTGACAACCTTGATGATATGGAAATATCTTTTATGGAACCTCTTGCATGCTGTGTTAGAGCTGTCGAACGTGCGGAAGTACAAAAAGGAACCACTTCGCTGGTGATAGGCTTGGGTTCTATAGGTTTGTTAATGGGGCAAGCTGTAAAAGCTTTTGAAGGTGATGTTATCGGCTGTGACCTGATAGAAGAAAGAGTTGCTCTTGCAAATAATCTCAATTTTGATGTTGCAATGAGATTTGAAGATAATGATACTACAGCAGCTAAGATAAAAGAAATGACCTGCTCTATCGGAGCTGATATTGTATTTATGACAGCAGGTGCAGATCAATCTCTGGATTTTGCACTCAAAGCAGTTCGTGACGGGGGAACAATACTTGTATTTTCTTCCGTGAAAAATGATACGGCTGGATATACAAATAACGAAATTTATTATAGAGAACTTAAAATTTTGGGCAGCTATTCTCCTGCGCCAAAAGATTTGGAAACGGCATACAATCTGTTAACAAAGAAAAAGGTTATAGTAAAATATCTATCAACTGCTTATCCTCTTGAGGATATAGGTAGGGCAATAGAAGATACAAGGGCAAATAAAACATTAAAAGCTTATATAAAAGTAGAAAAAGATTAGTTGAAATATGAAAATGAAAGCAATAAGGTACTATGCTCCTCAGGATATAAGATATGAGGAAGTAGAAGTACAAGAACCAAATGACAATGAAGTACTTGTGAAAATTGAAGCTGCACTTACTTGCGGTACTGATGTAAAAACTTTTCGCAGAGGACATCCTGTCTTAATAAAAAAAACTCCGTCCGGTTTTGGGCATGAGTTTGCCGGTACCATTGTTAAGGTCGGAAAAAATGTGGTGGATTTTAAACTCGGTGACAGAGTTGTCGCTGCAAATTCGGCACCTTGCGGAAAATGTTTTTTCTGTAGAAAAAAACAGTATAATCTGTGCGAAAATCTAGATTTGCTTAATGGTGCTTATGCTGAATACATAACAATTCCGCAAAGGATTGTAGAAAAAAATCTTCTTAAAATTCCCAACGGATTAAGTTTTGAAAAAGCAGCTTTTTGTGAACCGCTTGCAAATGTAGTACACGGTGTGGAAAGAACTAACATACAGCCCGGTGATACGGTAGGAATTATAGGTATAGGTCCTATCGGTCTTATGTTTGCCAGACTTGCCAAACTTAAAGGGGCAAAAGTCATTGCTGCCGGCCGCAATCCGCTTAAACTAAAAATGGCAAAAGAGTTTGCTCTTGCCGATGAAGTTGTTGATTTATTAAAATACCAGCATCCCGAAAAAATCTTTAAATCTTTTACGGAAGAAGGCAGAGGTTTGGATGTCGCTGTTGAGTGCGTAGGTTTGCCGGAAGTTTGGGAAAAGATGTTTTCAATAGT
Source organism: Candidatus Gastranaerophilales bacterium (assembly GCA_944325555.1). Classification (GTDB taxonomy): domain Bacteria; phylum Cyanobacteriota; class Vampirovibrionia; order Gastranaerophilales; family Gastranaerophilaceae; genus Limenecus. The sequence goes on from CALVAN010000005.1 coordinate 45,422, forward strand.
AAGAAAAGGTGGCAAGGTTCATCTTTTTGGCGGATGTAAGTCAGGTACAAAAATATCACTTGATACCAAACAATTGCATTATGATGAAGTTCAAATAATAAGTGTATTCCACCATACTCCGCAATATTTCAGACAGGCTCTTGATTTGATAGCGGACGGGCATGTTGATGTTACAAAACTTATTACAAAGAAAATGCCCCTTTCTCAAGCCAAAGAAGCTATTCTTGCACATGACAGAGGAGAAGCAATCAAAGTTTTGCTTACACCTTAAAAATATTAAGTTTTGTATAGTTGAATTTAAATGTCCAGAATACACTTATAACAGCGGATTTTAACCACTGTTTTTTAGATTATCATAAAAAAGGTGGATTGAATTGTTTATTTGTCATGTTAAACTAGCAAAAGAAAAGATTTTTGAACTTCTAGTAAATGTAAGATATTGGAAGTAGAAAAAAGACTTGTGAAAGAGGACAATGTTAAATTTACAGTCTAATACAGTAAATATAGCATCTAAGCAGTTCACAGGGTTGCCTAAGGGGGCAACGAATGATTCTATTTCTCAGTTCATGTTGTATCATGACTCATTGAACAAGAAGTCATTTAATCAAACAGATAATTTTATTTTCAGAAAGACCGCTAAAAATGTTTCATTTGGCGGTCTTTCTTTATCAGAAGTTAATAAAGTAAAACAAACCAAACTCTGGAAATTTTTAAATAATAAAACTTTAGAAAAATTTATAAGCATGGCTGATGCCAGCCAAACAATTTTTGATGCTGTATTTGCTTTAGGTATAACCTGCGTGCTTAGACCTGCAGCAATCATGGCACAGGCAAATGAAAAGAACAAAGAAAAAAATAAAAAAGCTGCATCTCACTCAATTTCTTCAGGGCTTATAGGCTATGGCTTTGCGGTTGCTTTATTTTCACCAATTAAAAAAGGTTTAAATAAACTTAAAGCGCATCCGGAAGTATTTGCTAAAAAAGCAGCCAAGTTTATAAAATCTAATAAAAATGCACAAACATTTACGATGCTTGTAAATAAGTCAACGGAAGTGTTAACGGCAAGCATACGTTCAGGAATTACAATAGCTTTGATACCGTTTATTGATAAGTATCTTTTAAACAAAATTTTTGGAACTAAACAACCGGAAAGCAAAAAAGAAATTCAAAATACTTTGCAAAATCCGATTTATAAATACTCAATAATAAACTTTAAAAACAATGCAAAAGCTAGTAAAACATTTCAGAACTTTACGGGGGGACTTGAATAATGCAAATTAAACCTTATACATATACCCCTCAACAAAGACAAGCTTTTAAAGGTTATAATGCAGGTTCTGCGTCAAAACTAGTAAAAGACGTAAAAAGAATTGCAAATAACGCATCAGATCGTTCTACAAGTTGGCTGGCCTTGGGGTTAGGGAAACTAGCTTCAACAAAACCTGCACAAAGTCTTGTAAATTACCTTAAAAATAAAAACTATCAGGAACACCTTGCTGCGTTTGTCGGGTGTACATTATCAGGTTTTTATATGCTTGATACGGCTCGTTCCAAAACAATAGAAAAAGACCAAAAAGTTCCTTTGATGATTAATCAGGGCGCTGTTTGTGCAATGTCTACAGTTGGCGCTTATACTCTAAATCATTATTTAAACAGAAAAATTAACCATATTGCAGAGCTTTTCCATATAGCAAAAATAGAAGATAAAAATTTACAGCAAAAATTCTTAAAATTTAGGCAAGATCCTGAGTATGCTGATGTTATTGAAAGGGCTGCCGCTAAAAATCCACAGCTCAAAAACACAATTGATAAACTCAAAAACAAATTTGAATTTACAAATAACGTAAAAGTTTATCTGAAGGAAGAAATTAAAAAGCAAAAGGGTGATACTGTTGCGCAGAATTTCTTAAAAGAAATTAAAAATATTACTGTGGAAAACGGTAAAGATAAATCAGAGATTGTAAAAGCAATTTATATAAAGAACATGAAAAACAGCAAAGCAATGAAGGCTGCATTCAATAGAGAATGTATGAATAACGCCATAAAAATGTTGGCTAACGCCGATTCTACCAAAAAACTTACTAGAATGATGAACGGATTTAAGACGGCACAGGCCTTAATGGTATTTGCTTTGATTTACAGATTTGTTTCACCTGTTATTGCGACACCTATCGCAAACAGTATAAGCGAAAAGCTCGAAAACAGAAAAAATAATAAATAATAAAAACACCGCATTTTGTTTTCAGTGCGGTGTTTTTTTACTAACACTTGGAATCTCTTTATACTAAGCCGTTACCGGCACAAATACTTTCATGTTTTTTGCATATTTTGGATTACTGTTAACAAAATCGCTTGCGGCTTTGCCGTTTCCCAGAGTTATTTCTATATGTCCGTATTGGCTGCTGTATCCTGCTGAACCTTTTGGATAAACTAGTATGCAGCCTGCAGGCAGACTTGCCAGTTCATCTTGAGAAACTTTTACCTCTTTAAAATGAGAGTTGTTTCTCAGGTTTGCTTCCATCTGGTATGCATGTCCTCTTGTAACCTTAATGCCAGAAGCTTCAATCGCATCGCTGACATACTTTGCGCATTCGCCTTGCGACGAAGATTCAGCATTTGCTTTTGCATTTTGTGCAAGTTTTTTAGCTGAATTTGCATCGTAATTTACATCCTTCAGACTTGCAGTAGGGGTTGTATTCCAGTTAAAATTCAAGTTAAACATTTCTTGAAGTTGACTGAACTGATTTTTATAATTCTGCATTGTTGCGTTGTACATATCCATAAGCATACTCATATCGAATTTGGGCATTTCAAAATTGAAATTGAAGGCACCCATAGCAGGATATGTTGAATATGAAGGAATAAAACTGTCCATAGCCCCAAAAGATCCGGGCATATATTGTGAAAAATCAAACATAGGCAGTGATGACGTTGCTAACATTGGGTCAGAAAACATGTTCATCATTCCTGTGTCCAAATAAGATGTGTTCAAATTAATCTTATCTAATGTCACAAATTTCTCCTAAAATTTATCCCCTTATATTAATAAAGTAATTTTGTTGTAAAATATTGCTAAAAATGAGATAATGTTAAAATATATTAAGCTTATAAGTTACTCATATGTGTATCATTTGTTGAATATGAATAAAATAAAATTTTTATTATTAATATTTTTATTTTGTTCAACTTTTGTCAATTCAGTCTTTGCTCTGGAAACTGCGACACCTGTTGAAATGGTAACTCCTGAGCAAAACGTGTCCGTACAAGTTCAAGAAACTTCCCAGCAGGAAGAAGAAATGTTTGCGCCGATTGATTTGGATTTAACGGATTACACTTATATGAATAAACAAAAAAATAAAAAGTTTGAATTATCCGCAACAAAAGAAGGCGAACCTGCTTATGTGAAAAATACAGGCCAAATTTGGGATGAGAACATGCTCTTTAGATACAATTTTTATTCTGATGAAGACAATTTGCGGGTACTCCCCAGCTACGGTTCCCTGAACAGTTATGTAAGTCAAAAACTTGATGAAAATACTAACGTCATGATAGGACAGGACGGAATTTCTTCAATTAATGGAGATACAGTTAATTTTGCATATGCAAACAGTTCTTATTACAGCAGCGGAGCACGAATAGACGGGAGTACATCAAAATTTAACTACTCCTTAGGTGCTTTTAATGAAACAGACACACTTAATCAGGAGCTTGCTGCAATTGTTTCCACTAAACCTGCTAGTCTTATGAATTCTACAGGAAAATTTTATGTAGGCGGCGGAGTTTTTTCAAATCTTATGGATGACGTAAATAAAAATACAGCCGGTATATTTGCTCAGTATAATAACGATAAATTATCGTTAGGTGCACAGCTGGCACGTTCTCAGTACACTAAAAGCGGATATGATGATGCTAACAGTGTGCATTTTCTCACGCAATATAAAGTCAATGATCATCTGTCGTTAAAAAACAAAATTGTCAAAAATTTTGATATTGATGAGCTACAGGGTGAAGTCGGAATTGTTTACAAGCCGTTAAGTGATACAGACAGGCTGCAATTTGAACTGACTGCAGCTAATTATCAGTCCCAAAACGTTATCACAAGGCAAAGATTAAAATTTACAACCTCTTTTAAATTTTGATATGTTTTAAATAATCAGTTCTTGCAACGGTAACCTGCTCAGACGTATCAAGATTTTTTACGGTTACTGTGCCTGATTTAATTTCATCATCCATTAAAATAATTGCATACTTTGCAGTTTTAGCAGCTTTATCAAGCTGTTTTTTGAATTTTTTGTTTGCGTAATCAAATTCAGCACTATAACCGCTGTCTCTAAGTTCTTCTACCAATTTAAAGGCAGCATTCGTGTCCTCAGATATAACAAATGCATTGAGTCTTGGCTCTTGTGTTTGTTCTATCAGGGAGTTTAATCTTTCCATGCCCATAGCCCAGCCGACAGCAGGTGTAGACGGTCCGCCCAGCGTTTCCACCAGAGAATCATATCTCCCGCCGCCGCAAACAGCATTTTGAGAACCAAGGTTGTTTGATTTAATCTCAAATACCGTTCTGTTGTAATAATCCAGTCCTCTTACAAGCTGCCTGTTTCTTTTGTAAGGAATATTCAGAACCTTCAGATACTGCTGTACCTTTTCAAAATGCTCTTTACATTCATCACAGATAAAATCGCCCAGTATTACTTTTTGAATTTCTTCTTTTTCAAATATCTTTTTACAAGAATCTACTTTGCAGTCGAGAATCCTTAGAGGATTCTTTTCGTATCTGAAATTACAATCTTCACATAGCTCTGTAAGGTATGGTTTTAATACTTCTTTTATTGATTCTCTATACTTTTTTCTGCATTCCGGACAACCAAGAGAGTTAATTTCAATTTCCAGATCATTTAATCCGAGTTTGTTTAAATATTTTACGGCAAGGTTTATTACTTCCGCATCTGCAGAGGGTTCGGCTGAACCGAACATTTCAACCCCGATTTGGTGAAATTGTCTTTGTCTCCCGGCCTGCGGCCTTTCATAGCGAAACATCGGACCTTTGTACCATAGTTTTACCGGCTGTGGTAATCTGTGAAAGCCATGTTCAATATAAGCACGTACAACACCTGCAGTGTTTTCGGGACGCAATGTTAAAGAACGTTCGCTTTTTTCGAAAGTGTACATTTCTTTGTTAACAATGTCTGTGGAATCTCCGACACCTCTTGCAAAAAGCTCCGTAGCTTCAAAAATAGGTGTTCTTATTTCTTTGAAATTTGCCTTTGAAAAGACTTCATAACCTGCTGCTTCCATGTTTTGCCAATTTGAAACTTCCTGCGGCAATATATCTTTTGTTCCCTTTTGTGCTTGTATCAATTTTTACCTCTCATTCTCTTTTCAAATTATATATTAAACATGGCTATTTCAATATATTAAAATTTATAGTAAAATCACATTGGTATTATCAAATTGAGGTGTCTATGGATTTTAAAAGCTCATTAACGCCAAAGAATATATGTTTTACTCTTTTGGTTTTATTTGTAATTTTTATGCTTGTTAAAATGACTGATATTGCACTGTTATTGTTTTGCAGTTATGTAATATCATCAGCGATAAATCCATTTGTTGACAAGTTATCCGAAAAAATGCCGAGAAGCCTTGCTACTACATTAATGATAGTTTTGATTTTACTTGTTACATTAGGTGTTTTAACTCCTATTGTCATTATGTCAGTAAACGAAATTACGGATTTGGTTAATAATATGCCTCAGCATATTGATAAACTCCAAAATTTCATTGCAAACTTTAAAATTGCAGGACAAAGTATATCACAGTATTTAAATATTGATACGGTATTAAACAATTCATCCACAATAGCAAAAGAAGTTATAGATAAATCAATAAATGTAACAGTTGGTTTTGTCGGGCTTCTTACAGTGCTTGTTACAATAGGTATTATTGTTTTCTTCCTGTCTAACGACAGAGAAGAAATTAAAAAATTCTCTTTAAAATTATTTCCGTACAACCTTCGACCGAGAGCATCAGAAGTTATAGACGACTTGGAAAATAAAGTTGGCGGCTATGTTACTGCGCAATTGTTATCAATATCCATTGTTGGTATCGTTGTGGCTTTATTCCTTCTTGTTATGAAGGTTGAATATGCTGTGTTCCTTGGCTTTATATCAGCAATACTTGACCTTGTGCCTGTTGTCGGCCCGATTATATCCGGTATATTGATATTGCTTGTCGCTTTTCCGAAAGGCTGGATAGTATGTGTTATTGCAATATTTTCCTTGCTTTTGGGACAATTTCTTGAAAACAATTGGGCAAAACCATATTTCTTTTCAAAATATATGGATTTGCATCCGCTTGTTGTAATATTTTCTTTTGTTGTAGCTGCAAAATTTTTGGGGGTAATCGGTGTGCTTATCGCTCCGGCTATAGCAGCAGTTGTTGTTACATTGTTTGAAGAAATATATGTTAAGACCATGAATGACGGAAATGAGGAATAATTTTGTCTGATATTATCTTGTATGATATTCCGCAAAAATCTTCCGAGATTAATATTTGGATGGCCTTTCCTGCGATGACCTCTTTTGGAATGTCCTCGCTTGGTTATATGTCTATAGTAAAACGTCTTGATGTAAGAAGCGACTATTATGTTGAAAAGATTTTTACGGATACAACCAACACAAAACTAAAACCGTGCGATGTCGATGTCATGGGCTTTTCTGTTTCGTTTGAAATTGATTTTCTGGGTATCTTTAAAATTCTCGAGAATTTTAATATTCCGTTAAAATCCTCTCAAAGGGATGAAACGTACCCGATAATATTTGGTGGCGGACCTGTTTTGACTGCCAATCCGGAGCCTTATTGCGAATTCTTTGACTTTATAATCATAGGTGATGCTGAAGAGATTGATACCAATGTAATTGATGTAATAAAAGATAATAAAAATTTAACTAAAAACGAAAAATTACAAAAACTTTCAAAAGTTAAAGGTATCTATGTTCCTTCTTTGACAAAGTTTGACGAAAAACTCGGAGTACTGACGCTCAACGGGGAACCATACAGCGTTGAAAAAATATCTTCGCCGTTGTGTGAATGTATAACAACTCCTGTGTTGAGTGAAAACAGTTTCTTTTCAAATACATATGTAATAGAAATTGTACGGGGCTGTCCTCAGCGATGCGGCTTCTGTCTTGCATCTTATTTGAATCTTCCTTCCCGTTATTGCGACTTAAACAAAATAATAGAAAAAATTGATGAGGGGCTGAAATATACAAACAAAATTGCTTTGCTCGGAGCATTGATTACTGCTCATCCTCAATTTGAAAAAATTTGTGAATATATTTTAAAAAGAAAACAAGAAGATGTTCCTATGTTGGAATTATCGGTTTCTTCTTTGCGTGCGGATTCTATTTCTCCTTTAATTATAAAAACGCTTGTACAGTGCGGACAAAAGCATTCAACTATTGCAATAGAGGCAGGCTCTGACAGATTGAGAAAACTTATCAACAAAAACCTTACAGAAGCTCAAATATTTGAAACTGTAAAAACAGCTCAGAAATATGGATTAAAAGGCTTGAAAATTTACGCTATGATAGGTCATCCCAGTGAAACCCAAGAAGATATTGAAGCTTTTGTTGATTTGGCTAAAAAACTGAAAACAGAGTTTAAAGCTTTTGAATTTACTTTTTCTTTTGCAACTTTTGTTCCGAAATCTCATACTCCGTTTCAGTTTTGTCAAAGAGAAAGCATAAAATCACTGGAAACGAAATATGAATATCTTAAAAAGGAATTTCATAAACTGGGTGTCAAAATCAGAACCTCAAGCGTAAAATGGGATTACTGGCAGGCGCTTTTATCAAGGGGTGACAGAAGATTGGCTGATTATTTGATTTCCGTGTATAAAAACGGAGGAAATCTGGGTGCATTTAAACAAACTTATAATGAAATGAAAAAAACATGCCAACTTCCTTCTTCTGATTTTTATGCAACAGCAGGAAAAGAATTACATGATAATTTGCCATGGGATTTTATAAAAATCACTCCGGGTAAAGAGCATTTAATATCGGAATATAAGCGCCTTTTAGCTGATTATAACAAAATGTAAATTTTATACTGGTATTTTATAAAAAAAAGTATTGACATAAAATTTTCTTTTGTCATAATTAAATATGTAAGGTTTAAGTGTAGTCGAAACACTAAATAACATCTTAAATTACATTAATAACCCCGAACACATATAAACTCCTAAATAATAAACACAAAAGAGACCATTAGGATGCAGAAAACAAACCACCCGAACATTAATAATTCGAGTGGCTTTTTTTTATAATTAACTAAAACTTATATATTGTATATCATTTGATATCCAACAAGTGTAAATTTGACAATAAATAACGATTAAACAAAATATCGTGAATGTTTTCACGATACGGAACGTTTGATTTTCTCCAAAAAGGCATTTATGATTATATAATGATAAAAATTGACTCAACAATTATAGAAAAAGCTGTTTATAATTTATGTCTGCAAGCCAATACCTGTTACGACGAGTGTTTATATAATATCCTTTTGAAAAAATTAAATGCAGCTGTTTCTTCTGATGATAAATTTAAGTATTCAAATATTTTGAAGAACATAAAATTGGCTTTTGATTCTAAACGTCCTTTATGTCAGGACTGCGGACAAGTTGTAGTTTTTGTTAAATATGGTTGTGAATGTATTTGTGATAAACCTGTAAACGAGATAATTAACGCTGCTGTTGAAAAGGCATACACTGAAAATTGTTTTAGAATGTCGGTTGTAAAAAATGCAATTTTTGAGCGCATTAATACAAATACAAATACTCCCGCTCTAATATATACAGATATAGTTGCCGGTTCAGAAATTTCTATTGATTTAATGATAAAGGGTGCCGGGTCGGAAAACTGCAGTGCACTGAAAATGTTTAAACCGTCTGCACAAAAAGAAGATATTTATGAATTTATTAAAGAAACAATAATTGCGGCAGGAGAAAAGAGCTGCCCGCCAATGACTATAGGAATCGGCATAGGCGGAACAATGGAGTATGCAGCATTGCTTTCAAAAAAATCTTTTTTCCACAGACAAAATACTGAGGAATTTAATTTTGTAAAAGGTTTAAGAGATTATTTGAAAACTGATGAGTCCAATATTTTAGATATTTATCTCATGACAACTTCTACGCATATAGCTTGTTTGCCCGTTGCTATCACTATTAATTGTCACAGTACCAGACATGCATCTGCAACAATATTGCAAAATGAAGTAAAATATTCTTCAGCTTTTTATGGATATAATGACATAGCTGTAAGTGACGGAAATTTTAAAGAAGTTTTTTGTTCTGATGCACAGATGATACGTTCCTTAAAAAATGGTGAAAATATTCTTTTGACGGGTGAAATTTATACAGCTCGTGATGCTGCTCATAAAAAGTTTAAAGATTATTTTGAAAAAAACGGAAAGTTACCGTTGGATTTTAATAATAAAATTATTTTTTATGCAGGACCCTGCCCTGCAACTGAAGATGAAATCATAGGTCCCGTCGGGCCGACAACTTCTTTTCGTATGGATGAATACTGTGAACTTATGTATTCCCAAGGACTGTTGGCAACTATAGGCAAAGGTGAAAGAAGTCTTCATTCGCAAAATATTATAAATAAATATAAAGGTAAATATTTTACTGCACAAGGCGGGGTTGCTTGTCTTTTGTCAAAATGTGTTAAAACGTCTGAGATTATTGCATTCGGTGAGCTTGGAACAGAAGCTGTAAGAAAGCTTTATGTCCAAAAATTACCGCTAAAGGTTGTTATCTGATTTTATATTTTTATTTTAATTAATATTAAAATCCTTGCTAAAACCATAATTTATAGTACAATTGGGGTATGTGTAGAAAATGGTCCTTTTGAGATGGAAAAGAGGACAAGGGAGAAAAAATGGCTAACTTACAAAAATGGTCAGGTTTGCTAAAGGGCAGTGTTTTATCTGCATTTGCCACATTTTTAGCTGCCAACTGCGCTTTCGCAGGTGAAGCCGATTTGGTTGTTCCGAATTTGGCTGCTGACTCACACAGCTTTAACCTGTTGCTGGTGGGTATTGGTATTTCCGTACTTGGCTTAGTTTTTGGCTTAATTGAATTTCTCAAAGTCAAAAATTACAAAGTTCACTCTGCTATGGCGGAAATAGGAAATACTATTTTTGAAACTTGTAAGACTTACCTTATTCAACAGGGTAAATTCTTACTCGCTTTGGAAATCTTAATCGGTTGCTGTATTGCATTCTACTTTGGCGGATTGCAACACATGGGACTTAAAGGGGTATTGATTATCCTTGCATGGTCTGTAATCGGTATTTTAGGTTCTTACGGTGTAGCATGGTTCGGTATCAGAATGAACACTTTGGCTAACGCAAGAACCGCATTTGCTTCTTTGGAAGCTAAACCTTTAAAAGTTTTAAACATTCCTTTAAAAGCAGGTATGAGTATAGGTGTATTGCTTGTTAGCGTTGAGTTAATCATGATGCTTATCATTCTTCTGTTTGTTCCGGGTGAACTTGCAGGTGCTTGCTTTATCGGTTTTGCTATCGGTGAATCTCTTGGTGCTTCCGCTCTTCGTGTAGCCGGCGGTATCTTTACAAAAATTGCCGATATCGGTTCCGACCTGATGAAAATTCAATTCAAAATCAAAGAAGATGACCCGAGAAACCCCGGTGTTATTGCTGACTGTACAGGTGACAACGCAGGTGACTCCATCGGACCTACTGCAGACGGTTTTGAAACTTACGGTGTAACTGGTGTTGCTCTCGTTTCATTCATTCTGTTGGGTGTATTCCCTGAATATCAAATTCAGTTGTTAACTTGGATCTTTACAATGAGATTCTTAATGATTGTTACTTCAGTAGTTGCATACTGGGTTAACACAGGTTTGACTCAGCTTTTATTCGGTAATGCAGAAAAAGTTGACTTTGAAAAACCGTTAACAAACCTTGTTTGGATTACATCAATTTTATCAATTTTGATGACTTTCGGTGTATCTAAATGGTTATTGGCATCAATGGGCGAAAACCTCTGGTGGGTATTAGCAGGTATTATCTCCTGCGGTACTTTGGGCGCTGCTTTGATTCCTGAATTTACAAAAATATTCACAAGCCCGAATGCTTTGCACACAAAAGAAGTTGTTACAGCTTCACGTGAAGGCGGTTCATCTTTAACAATCCTTTCAGGTATTGTTTCAGGTAACTTCTCAGGCTTCTGGATCGGTATGGTAATCGTATTCTTAATGGGATTGTCATACTACTTCAGCACAATGATTCCGGAAACAGTAATGATTTATGCATCAGTATTCGCTTTCGGTCTTGTTGCTTTCGGTTTCTTAGGAATGGGACCTGTTACAATTGCTGTAGATAGCTACGGCCCTGTAACAGACAACGCTCAATCAGTTTATGAACTCTCTTTAATTGAACAAAGAGAAGGCGTTGCTGAAGAAATCGAAAAAGAATTCGGCTTCAAACCGAATTTTGATGTTGCTAAACAACAGTTAGAAGAAAATGACGGTGCAGGTAACACATTTAAAGCTACTTCAAAACCGGTACTTATCGGTACTGCTGTGGTTGGTGCTACTACCATGATTTTCTCTTTGATTCTTGTAATCAAAAATACTCTTGGTATTGAACCTGAAGCCGTATTGAACGTACTTAACCCGTACACATTGCTCGGTTTCTTAGCCGGCGGTGCGGTTATTTACTGGTTCTCAGGTGCTTCTATGCAGGCTGTTACAACAGGTGCATACAGAGCTGTTGAATACATCAAACGCCACATCAAAATCGATGATGAAAGCGTTAAAACAGCTAATGTTGCAAACTCTAAAGAAGTTGTTAAAATCTGTACTCAATACGCACAAAAAGGTATGGTTAACATCTTCATCGCATTGTTTGCATTTGCTTTAGCATTTGCTTGTTTATCAGCTCCCGGATGCAAAACAGTTGCTCCTGTAGCATTCTTTGTAAGCTACTTGATTGCAATTGCTGTATTTGGCTTGTTCCAGGCTGTATTTATGGCTAACGCCGGCGGCTGCTGGGATAACGCTAAGAAAATCGTTGAATGCGATCTTTGCGAAAAAGGTACACCTCTGCATGACGCTACAGTTGTAGGCGACACGGTAGGTGACCCTTTCAAAGATACTTCATCAGTAGCTATGAACCCGATTATCAAGTTCACTACTTTATTCGGTTTATTGGCTATGGAAATCTCTATCAACGAATCATTCAGACATATCGCACCTGTTGCAGGCTGGATATTCCTGATTATTGCGCTGGTATTTGTATGGAGATCCTTCTATGCAATGAGAATTCCTGAAAAATCACCTGATGAATACGCTAAAGAAGAAAACTAATTATTAGTTGATTTAAATAGGACAAAGCCCTTTGAGTTTTTCTCAGAGGGCTTTTTTATATGATTATGTAAGGTATTGCGATAAGTTTATTTTTTCAACTTCATTTCTTTAATTTTGTTTTCGGCTTCTCGAATTTTCAGCATATTAAAAATCCCCATCAATCTTTGTATTGATATAAGCCCGTCAGAAATCACTTCTGTTGTGTATGACGCTGTTTTTTGACCGTTAGTGAACAGATCAAAGGTTCTTAACTCAGAGTTTTGTTCCAGCGGTTTAGATAAAACTATTTTGTGCTTTGTATCATTCTTCGTACGCAATTCGAATATTGATTTAACAACATCCGATGCATCAGGGGCAATAAATTGAGCTTTAAAAGATATGTTCGATGGGGTGATATTCATAGTTCTTGTTCTCCTAATTGGTTGTTAATTTTAAAAACAAGAAAAATTATTTTTGTTATTTTATTCTTTATTTGTAAAGATTTGTAAAATTTAGGGAAAAAAATGTTATAAAATCTTAAAATTGGGAACTATATATATAGAGGCAATTAAAAAAAGGTTTTAAATTTTCTCTCTCTCTAATTCCTCTCTCTAATATGTGGTAAAGTTTAACCGGCGTAAGTCGGTTTTTTTTTGCCTGAAATTACTGATAAAATCCTGCTGAAAACAAAAGCAGCTTATTTCCCGGGCTTGCCCTCAGGCAGCAGCCTGTAACCGCCGCCGTAAATAGTTTCAATATACTCTTTTCCGTCGGAAACTTTTTTAATTTTTGTTCTTAAATGTCTTATGTGTACCCTTATTGTTTCGACGTCATCTTCCGGTGCATAACCCCATATGTCTTGAAGCAGTTTTCCTGATGAAACCATGCAGTCGTGATTTTGCACCAGTAAATTTAAAATATCGTATTCAATAGGCGTAAGTTTTGCAATTTTGTCATTTATTTTTACGCTGTAGGTTTCGGGCAGCAGCGTAATATCACCGATTGTCAGAATCTCTTTTGTAGCAAGTGATTCCGGTATTGCGTGTACTCTTTTTAACAAAGCACGTACACGGACTTTCAACTCTTCCATTTCAAAGGGTTTTACAAGGTAATCGTCAACCCCGATATCAAAGCCTTTTACTTTATCTTCAAGCATATTAAGTGCGGTAAGCATAAGTATGGGGATATCTTTTGTTGACGGATTTTCTCTGACTCTTTTGGCAACGGTGTAACCGTCAACATCCGGCATCATTACATCCAGTATTATTAAATCAGGAAGCTCCTGTTTTGCCAGCGTAAACCCCTGTATTCCGTCAAAAGCGGTAATAACTTCATAGCCGAAGATTTCCAAATTGACTTTTATAAGCTCGTTTATTGCTTCATCATCATCAACAACAAGAATTTTACTCATTGTACACCGCCTGTTTTCAGTTGATATAATTACCTTTATGCCTTATTATTAATAAGTTTCATCTATTTGTATAATAACAAAAATATAAATATATTCTATTATGTTTAGAAAGATTAAGATATTTTACTAAAATTGGCAAAAATAAAAATTTTAGTATTTTTGTAGTATTATGATATTTATTGTAAAAAGTACACTGTAAGTGTTAGAAAAGGAGATAAATGAATTGACTAAATCTATGACAGCTTCTAACGTTTATCACGTTGATACAAAAGCTAAGTATCTTGGACAGCACGTTTTGGCTGAATTTTTTGAATGCGACCCTAATATTTTAAATAATGCACAAAAGGTCGAAAGTCTTATGATTGATGCAGCACTTGAGTGCGGTGCAACAATTGTTCAAAAATGTTTTCATATGTTTAGTCCGCACGGAGTAAGCGGTGTTGTTATTATTTCAGAAAGCCATCTCGCAATTCATACATGGCCCGAACTCGGTTATGCTGCGGTTGATTTGTTCACATGCGGTGACAAATGCGACCCGAAAGTTGCTTATGAATTTCTTAAAAAGGCTTTTCATTCAACAAAAGCTTCTTTCTCTGAATTAAAAAGAGGCAAAATTGATGCTGCTTCTCATGTTTCAGAAACTCCTTTTGAAATTGCAAGTCAATTTTAATTGAATTATAAAATGATTTAACAGATAAAATCGTTTAAAAACCTTAATAAAAACCCGATGTTAGCGTTGACATCGGGTTTTGTTTGGGTTTTGATATAGTTGTATCCCTATCGGGAGTACAGATTTGTGCTGAATTCTGATTTCCGAAACGGGTATGACGCACGGAGCGTCGTTGCAAACTCCGTAAAACAAGGGCTAAGGTGTGTTGCCTGACCTGAATTAACAATTATTAAAAATTATATACAAGGAGAAATCATGCCAACAATTGCACAATTGGTAAGAAAAGAACGTAAAAAATTAGTTGATAAAACTAAATCACCGGCTCTTACAAACTGCCCTCAAAGACGTGGCGTTTGCACAAGAGTTTATACAACTACACCGAAAAAACCTAACTCAGCTTTGAGAAAGGTTGCAAGGGTTAGATTAACTAACGGTTTTGAAGTTACATCTTATATTCCCGGTATCGGACACAACCTTCAGGAACACAGTGTTGTTCTTATTAGAGGCGGCAGGGTTAAAGACCTTCCGGGTGTTAGATATCACATCGTAAGAGGCACTTTGGATACTGCAGGTGTTGCTAACAGAGCACAAAGCAGATCTAAATACGGTGCTAAAAAAGCTAAAGCTAAAAAGTAAGGATTTTTAACAAGCCTGGAAAGGCGTTGTTTTAATCCGCAAAGTAACTAAAAGAAAAGGAATTATAAAGATGTCAAGAAGAAATAAACCCCCAAAACGCATTCCGGCACCTGATGCAATTTACAACAGTGTCGATATCGCTAAATTCATCAACAGATTGATGAGAAGAGGCAAAAAATCCATTGCAGAAAGAATCTTCTATGAAACAATGGAAGCTATTAAAGAAAGAACTAAAGAAGATCCTATAGAAATTTATAATAAGGCTTTTGCTAACACAACTCCGTTGTTGGAAGTTAAAGCAAGAAGAATCGGCGGTTCTACTTATCAAGTACCTGTAGAAGTTAAGGCTGAAAGAGGTAAAGGGCTTGCTGCTATATGGATGATTGATGCTGCTAAGAAAAGACACGGTAAATCAATGAAAGAAAAATTGACTGCCGAATTAATTGATGCATCAAACGGACAGGGTGCTGCTTGCAAAAAACGTGAAGATACCCACAAAATGGCAGAAGCAAACAAAGCATTTGCTCACTACAGATATTAATCTTTTTAAAGATAATAATAATTCAACAAGGATCCCTGAATTATTTTTAATTCAGGGATTCTTGTATTTTGATATAAATAAAATATCGGAAAACTGATAAGTATTATTATCTATTATAATATTAACATTTTGTTACAATTAGTTTTTTATGCATATAGTATATACAAATTACAAAAATCGAACCTTAAAATGCAATAAAGTATATACTTTTTTCTATTTTTTGCAATACTTCTTAACATTTGAAATTTTTGTCGGATTCTTATGTGGCAATTATTTCTTTTTTATATACTTTATATAAATGTAAGACATAAACAAACCACTAAAGAGATAAACTAGACTAATAGATTCTAATAAACTTAAAACATATAAGGAACGGGAAAATAGGTATTTAAAACACGAGGCTATATAAAAAGCCTCTTTTTTTTGCTTTTTTAAATTAAAATATGAACCCTCTGCAATTACTTCACCACTGTAAAACTGCAGATAAAAGAAATCCCGCAGCACGTATGCTAACGGGGATTGGTTAGGTTTTAGTTTGTTTATAATAGGTTTATGTTTAATTTAATATTATTAAATTTATAAATAATATTCGACAATGTTGCTTGATTATGAAGCTTGTGCAGGAAGAAAACCTTTGATTCCGCCCGGAATATTATATTGTTTGTTTGATGTATTGTAATAATCTTGTATTGGTTTTAAATTAACTTTTGCAGTTGTTGCTGGCACTGAAGCAGAAGCCGGTGCAGGCAAACCTATTTTATTGCTAATTTCCTCGAAAGGAACATCTACTGCTTCTGATTTCCAATCATATTTAATAGCGGGAGCTGATGATCTTTGAGGCATTGTAATTGTTGTCGGTGTTAGAACATTGCTTGTTGTTGCTGGTGCGTTAACAGGAGCAGGGGTAACAATAACCTTGCCGGATGACTGTAAGTTCATAGCTGCTGTCTGTTTATTTAGCGCATCTTGCATTCTTGATGTGTATTGAGGCAAGTAGCCTGCCGGAGTGACAGAAGGAGCAGGAGTTGTAATAACCTTGCCGGATGACTGTAAGTTCATAGCTGCTGTTTGTTTATTTAACGCATCTTGCATTCTTTGTGTATATTGAGGTAAATAACCTGCTACTTGCTGGCTTTGTTGAGGACCCGGTACCGGTTGATTAGGACCTGGGATCGGATCAACGAGGACTGTACCTGTACCTTGACCGCCAGTCGGAGGAGTATTTACCGGTGGTTTTGGAGTCGGAGCCGGCAAACCTAAGACTGTACCTTGACCGCCTGTCGGAGGGTTATTTACCGGCGGTTTGGGAGTTTGACCAGGTTTACCACCTGTCGGAGGTGTTGCAACAGGAGGTGTTGGTACAGGAGGATTCGGCGTAACCGGACGGGGTGCTCTTGCAGGACGTCTGAATTTTCCCTTAGCTAATGCAGCAAGAAGAGCTGCTGTACCTAATGCAGTACCTAATATACCTAAAATTGTTCCTGTTTCATTTTCTTTTTTATGAGCTGCAACAGGTCTTGCATAATAGTTGTTCATCTGGTCTTCGCCTTGAAGAAGATAATTGGCTCTGAATTGACCGACACCAACATTGGCCATTGGACCCATAGCGTACATACCCATCATAGCAGGGTTCATAAATCCGCCGCCAATCATACCGGCAGCACCGGGATAACCACCCATTCCGATTGTATAATTAGCATTTAAATTGTACATCGGCTTCATTAAGCTTTGAAAACTAGTGCTGTATGTGTCAAAATTCATAGCCATAACCTAAACTCCAACCTGTTTAATTCTAACCTTACATTTATAAAAACAATTACTTTTTCAAAATTGCCTGAAGAATAAATTTATATTAAGAAATGTTACACACGTAACTACACATACACTGTTCATTTAATTGTCAGCAAGTAGAATAGATATAGTGTATAAATTTTTTATATAATATGTGATATTTTTAGAGGAGATACAGATGTTAGAATTTAACTGCAAGAATGTCAGTGCCGAAAGACTTGGTGAAGGCAACGGATTAAATCTTGAAGATGAATTCAACAAATATAATGAAAAAATTGCTAAAATTATCAGTGATTTAAACTCTAAAAAAGACAAACCGGGTCAATGGTTACAGTGGATGAATCTTGGCTATAGCGAAGAAACTGTTTGGTTTGTAAAAGAATATGCAGCCATGACACAAGGACGTTTTGAAAACATACTTGTACTGGGTATAGGTGGTTCTGCTTTGGGCGGAATGGCTGTTTGTGAAGCACTGTTAAAACCATATTGGAATTTATTATCTGCTGAGCAGAGAAATAATATGCCGAGAATATTCTTTCTGGATAATATTGACCCTGATCAGATGAACGGTCTATTGAATGTTTTAGATTTAAAAAAGACTCTTGTCAATGTGATAACAAAATCAGGTTCAACTGCAGAAACAATGTCTCAGTTTATGGTTTTGAAAAATAGGCTGGAAGCGGAACTCGGGGATGATTACAGAAAACATATTGTTGCAACTACAGATCAGACAACTGGTATTTTAAGACAAATATCTAACGAAGAGGGATACAAAACTTTTGTTATACCAGACGATGTCGGGGGAAGATTTTCAGTATTTTCTGCAGTAGGGCTGTTGCCGTTTGCGCTTGTTGGCATAGATATAGAAGAACTTATGCAGGGTGTAAAGGATATGGACCTTGCCTTAAAAAATACAGATATAAGACACAATATTGCCGCACAAAATGCACTTATACATTATTTAATGGATACTCAAAAAGGAAAAAATCTTGCTGTAATGATGCCTTATTCCAGCAGGTTAAAATATGTATCAGACTGGTTTGTGCAAATATGGGCAGAAAGTCTTGGGAAAAATAAAAATCTTGACGGTGAACCCGTATGTGTAGGTCCGACTCCGATAAAAGCAGTCGGAGCTACTGACCAACATTCTCAAATTCAATTGTATAATGAAGGTCCTAACAATAAGCTGATTACCTTTATACGAGTAAAAGAATTTGATTCTTCAATAGAAATACCAAAAATATTTGAATATACCGGCATTGGATATCTCGGCGGGAAAACTATTAATGAGCTTCTTAATGCTGAGGCTGATGCTACAAGGGTTACTCTGGTAGATTACCAGCGTCCGAATGTCACAATAACCTTGGACAACATCTCGCCGTACAATATAGGTCAATTGCTCTACATGCTTGAAGTACAAACTGCAATTACAGGTGCATTGTACCACATTAATGCTTTTGATCAGCCAGGTGTTGAACAGGCTAAAAATTATACTTATGCTCTGATGGGGAGAGCAGGTTATGAAGAATCAGCTGCAGTATTGCAGAAAAAGCTGTCAATATAAACATCTTTTTCCGTCAATTTGCTTAATCATGTAACAGAAAGTTACATTTTATACATGTAGTTTTGAGTTTGCTACAATTAATTAAAGAGCTTTAATGAGAGAGTAGTCTTTTATGTCAGAAAATAATAGTTATTTTGAAGTTATACAAAACAGACTTGATACTTTAGTCGATAAAATAGTGCAAAAAGAACAAACCGACGAGGATTTCCGTATTACTTATGCGCAAATTCTTGAAAAAATCAATACAAAGATGGATTTGTTCTCAAATAATGATACAACTGACGAAATACGCGTATTAAGTCAAGAAATAGGACAGTTGCTGCAAAGCAGGCAAGAGATTCTTGATTCAAAATTTGTTGCGATAAAGTCGGAATTTGATAATATCAATAAAATATTATTAGAATCATTAAAAACTCCTGAATTACTTGGTGCGTTTAATAAAATTCAAAATCAAATACATTATCTGACAGAAGAGCAGGAAAGCCAGAAAGAAAGTTACAATGCTTTAATTGTCCATCTTGAAAACTTTGGTACACTTCAAGATACAAACGATATAATTGTAAACGATTTTGCAATTTTAAATGAACAAAATACGACTTTAAAAGCTAAAATAGATGAACTTATTCAGTTTAACAAAGAAGTCGAAATTAATAATAAAAAGCTCCTTGATGATGTTGCTTCCGCTATTTTTAAGATTAAAGAATTGGCGGAACAGTCTAACGAGCATACAGATGACATAAAAACTTTCATTGCTGACAGAGTTGATTCTTTGATTACAAAATTGCAAGAATCAGATGCTGCACTCGAGGTTTTGAATAATAACCTGAACACGCTTGTTGAAGTTGTTGCAAATATATATGATGATGAAGCCTTTGAAGAACTAAAAACAGATGTTGCGGATATTTTTAAGAAGTCAGAGTTGATTTCCGCAACATTAAAAGAGCTTGTCACAAAAGAAGATTTTATCAATAATGCAGTAAGTAACAAAGATGAAATCAAACAAAATTCACTTAATTTAATTACACAGCTTGAGGCTAACATATTTAGCAAATTAAATGTTGCCGATATAACCGATATCAAAAATTATACGGAAAAAATCTTCTTCCAGGGTACAGAAGTTCTGAAAGAAGAAATCTGGGGAATAAAAGATACCGTTAAAAATATTGATGAAACTGTTCTTAAGAAGGAAGATTTTGATAAAAATCTGCAAACATCTAAAGATGATATTATTGATATCATTTCTGAAGAAAGTGTTGCAACTAATGCCCAGATAAAAGAAGTTTCCCAACAGCTGTCAGATAAGCTTGCAGAAGAAAGTCAGACAGCGTGTGAAAAAATCAGTGCTATATCAGATGATATAAAAACATTAAAAGATGACTTAAGTGTAGTAATATCCGATGAAGGAACCGCTACAGCGGATCAGATTAAAAATGTGGTAAAACAAATCGACCACCTCAAGGAAGATATTACTTATATTATATCGGGAGAAAGTGTTGCATCAGCTCAGCAAATTAAACAGCTTGCCAGCTCACTTGAAACTCTAAAGACTGAATTAAACAATCTCATTCTTAATGAGCAAGGTCAGCAAATTGAAATTGCACTGCAAAATTTACAGACAAAATTTGTTACTCAGCTTGTACAGGTTGCTGATAATATAACTTTTGATGAGCAGGCTGATGATATTACTGATAACATAACTACCGCTTCAGAAGAAATTAAAGAAGAATTAACAAATATATCTTCTGATATTTCAGCTGATTTAAATGAAATTAAAAAGAACATTACGAACCTGCAGGATAATACAAATAACAGCAGTGAAGAAATTGTTACAAGTATCAACAAAGTCAATGAATCGTTAAAGGCTGATGTTTCGGAAGAAATAAATGCTTTAGCTGCTAAAATCAAACTTTTGACAAACGGTTTTAGAGAAGACAATGATTTCTCTTATACTATGCCGGATGTAGAATCAGATATTGCAAAAATACGAGTTGATTTATGCAACATACAAAAATCTTTAATCAATCCTGATAGTCTTACTGAAGACCACAGTCTTGATATAGCAACAAGATTAAGTGATCTTAAAGCTGCTGTACAAAAAATGCAAGACAGTCCTATTACTCATCAGGTTGGTGAAATCAAAGAAATGTTCTCAGGTCTTAGCGAGGATGTTTCCAGCATAAGTAAAAGAACAAACAAACTTATTATATCTTCTGACGAGGTGACTAAAAAGCTTCTGTCCAACATAAGTGCATTTACAACACTGATAAATACGTTTGATAAACAAAGCAAGGCTTTTTACAACTCTACATTTTTAAAAGATATTAATAAGAAAGTTGAAACAATCACTAAAGGTACGGACGCAATAATCCAATCGAACAATGCTATAAATGAAGCTTTTGTTTATATGGGAGAGTGGATTGATACAGCAAGTGATTCTTTTGATAACTTGCAAAATGATATATCAAAAATCAAAAAGACTATTCTTTCTGATGAAGAAAATATTACGGAAAAAATTGAGCATCAACTGAGAGATATAAGTTGCAAAATAGATGATGAAGTTGCAAATATAAGTCAAAGACTTGAAGAGCAGCAAAATCAGATTAATAAAATTTTAGAGCAACAGGCAGACTCTCAAGAGTTAAAATCGTTGCTGGAATTTGTTGCTTCACAGGTAAGTATCACAAATGAAAAGTTAATTGAAAACGAACAATTGACTCAAAAAATATTGAATATGGAAAAGCAGCTTAAAAAAATAGAAAAAAATATCGCCATAATCACCGAATACATTGATGAAGACGATAACTATGACGAATAGAAAGTTTCTGCTTTTATTGTAGTTATTTATATTTAGTTGTTGCTTGTAACGAGTTTAAATGCTGCAAGATTTTTGATTGCAAACATTTTTGTCTGCATGTTCTGTTCTTCATTTATTTTGAAGATTCTTATTATGCGCTGAATTTCAGCTAAATTTTTTCTTGAAGAAATGTCATATACATTTTTTATCGGGTCGGATACTACATCCATTATTGTATTTAATTCATGTTCTTGCATATTTTCGATTCCTCTAAAACTCTATACTTTTATAAAGTGAATCATTGTAAAAAAATTGCCTTTTTTGTTTTTAATTGTTAAGAAATATATACAAAATATTTAAAAAATATATACTAAACGTTTTTTATATTTACTTAAAATAGTGGATAAAAATAGAATTTTTTAGTATATAATAAAAGACATAAACATTGATATAAGGAGTGCCTATGCTGCCAATTGTAACAGAAGAACACACATCACTTGCTTTTGCTGAAATTTTTCAAGATGTGCATGGTTGGCGAAAAAAGATGATTCACTATATAAAAGAGGAAAATCCGGAAATTAACAGTGCTATCATAGAAGCTGCAAACAATACTGATCTTGATCCAAAAGCTGTTGCTCTGGGTGCTTATATGACTTATATTTTGATAGAAATGGCTGCAAAAGATGATGCGGGCATGAATTTTGATATAGAGGAATAAAAGTTACTCCGCTATTTTAATTTTAAAATTTTGTATAGGTTGGTTTGTCAGTAATTTTTTTTGATTTTCCAAATTGTTTTTTATTGCAAATATCCAACCTGTTTTTGGGTTAACAAATAAAAAGAAAGCAGCCTGACTTTCCAAAAGCTTTTGTCTGTTGTCTATAATGAGTTCTCCTTTGTCTGATAGAGGAAAAACAGTAAAAGACAACGGGGTTGTTAAATTGCTGTCAATAAAAGCATCGAACTTTGTATTTTTAAGCCTGGTAGTGTCTTTTAATACAGCTTGATCCTTATATGTTGTACACCAACGATATAGTTTGGTGATAATTTTATCTGTATTATCAGGAGTGTTTGCGCTCATACATTAATCTCACAAATTCGTCTACCAGTTTTTCATTCCATTTTTTGCCTGTTTCTAGTTTTATTATCTCAAGAGCCTCGTCGCTTGTTCTTGCTATTCTATATGGTCTGCTCTGAGTTAGAGCAAAATAGGAATCAATTAACAAAATAATTTGAGAAGATATGGGGATTGCATCGCCGCTAAGCTTGTTAGGATAGCCGCTGCCGTCCCAATTTTCATGGTGTGCTTCTATTATTGGAACTATATCTGCAATATTGCTGATTGGCTGTAATATTGTCCTTGCTGCAACTAGAGGATGCTCTTTTATCTTTTGTTTTTCTTCGTCTGTTAAAGGTTCTTTTTTGTTTAATATTTCTTCAGGTATCGTTAATTTTCCAATGTCATAGAGCATCATTGCTATTTTTAGTTTATCAATATCTTCTTTTGAAAGCTCCATTTTTTTTGCTAGTTCAATTGCAAGTGATACTTTTTCTTTGGTGATGCCCCTTTTGTATTGCATATTGTATGTTTGCGCAATTGTGTCGGCAACAGAGAATAAAGTATCCTTGGTTGAGGAAGATTCAATAGCCTTAAGCTTTGAAGTAATTTCTTTTGAAACCTTATCGGGAATTGGCACTTTTTGTTTTGTTAATATATCCATAAATGCACCGAAGGCAACTTCCTGCCATTCAGTTTCGTCTTCAACCCTTTTTGCAAGCGTTACACGGTTACGACCGTTGATTTTTGATTTATACATAGCCTGATCAGCCATATCCAAAAGTTCATCAAGCTTAACGGAATGTTCAGGAAAAGTTGCAACCCCGACACTAGCCGTAACGTGTCCTATCGTATCAAGCTCCTGTGCCTCAATCGCTGCACGGATTCTTTCCGCAGCTATCATTGCTCCTGATGAATCGACACCGGGAAGAAGCACTGAAAATTCTTCTCCGCCCAGCCTTGCCGGTACGTCGATAGAGCGAGCATTTTTCTTTAATATATCCGCAATAGTTCTTATGGCTAAATCTCCGAAAAAGTGCCCGTATGTATCATTAATCTTTTTAAGGTAGTCTAAATCAAGGCTGACTATAGAAAACGGCTGCTGTAATCGTTGAGCACGTTCCAATTCCTTTTGAAGTGCTTGATTAAAATACCTTCTGTTGTACAGTTCCGTAAGTGAATCTGTTACAGCTTCTTTTTTTAGGTTTTCAAAGAGATTGGCTATGGTAATAGCCATCTCTACCTGATTAGCAAACAATGTAAGAAAGTTTAGTTCTTTATCAGTGACATCTTCTCTTGGGGAAAACACCATCATAACACCAAAAGGTTTGTTAGATGGCGCCAGCGGAATGCATATTACGCTTTTGCTCACTCCCAATTTGCTTATTGTTTCTATATTTTCTGGGGAAAAATCATATAAAAGTTTTGTTATAACATCAAGATAATCAGTCGAATGAAGAATGGAACGTTCTTCTATTGCTCTGGTTATAAGCATTTTAGAATCATATTTGAGGTGGTATTCGTGTATATCAAGTTTTTTTTCGGCAAGTAACTGTTCTATTTTTTTTAAAATCGGGCTATCAGAAAATGCTTTAATCTTATAGTATTTCCCCTTTTCATCATCACAAACCTGCAGTATAGTACTGTTTATATACCCCATTTCTCCGTGCAGTGAATTTACGAGTTTTTGCAAGACACTGGATAACGGTTCAGAGGAGTTCATCAATTCCCAGACATGTTTCAGGGTTAAAAAGGCTTTATTTGCCTGATCTAACTCTTGAGTGCGCTGTACAATCTCTTTTTCAAGGGCAAGGTTTCTTTCGTATATCTCAAGGAACTCTTTTTTGTTATTAGAGATACTGTACTCAATTTCGTTAACTTTATTTGTATATTCTTTGATTTTTTTGAAGAAATCCATATTTTTGCATGCAATAAGATTAAAAACTGATTATTGTGTCATTATACTACTATTTTGGCTGCCATGTAAAAAATTTACATAAGATATTTACATACAATACCATACAAAAGATTTACCATTCTTAACCTATTTTACTTTTTTTGGTGGAGTGAAAATTTTCATATATTTATTATTATATGAAAGTTGAAATCGTCAAGACTATAAGACCCCAGCTATGATTTATTAAAGGATACAATATGAGCAGTCAAAAAGCCCACAAGCTCCGTCAATCAATACTAAAATATAATACGGAAATGTCTAAACTTAAAGAGGAGCTTACATATTCTCAAGATGCAAATGTTAAATACAACAAATTGGTTATAAAAAAAGCTATTTGCAGAAAAGAGCTAGAGTTTGAAAAGAAAAATCTTTTGCAAAAGATAATGAATAAACTGCACATAAATCATTCTAAAGAAAAGCTTATATGCGATTATTTTAAGTCATAGTTCGGATTTTAGCTCATTATTGCCATGCTCTAAGCAGGCTCATAAATCCCTGTAAGTCATCTTCCATTATGTTGGCTTCATAAAATTGGAATCCGTGACAATTTGAAAATTGCTCTTTAATCTTTTTTTCCAGATCAATGTATTTTTTTACTGCATTTGTACCTTCTTCCCTGGCAACTTTTTCACAGAATTGGTTGTAATACAGTGTTTTATTTGCATAAGGCGGGATATAGTGTTCACTTGAGTACTTATAACGTTCTATATTTGGAATTTCACGTATCGAATAATTCTTTAAAAAATCACCGTTATCAATTCCTGCTTTATAAAAGTCATAAAACATACATTTTTCATCCCACTTTGCGTGTGCTACCTCGTGGCCGATAGTTTCTGTCAAAGATTCTCTCGTTCTTCTCAGATCTTTTGAACTTTTTAAATTTATATTTACTGCCCCATCGTTTGAAAAATATCCGTTTACGTTAGATGCATTTTTATATATAGCAATTTCCGGATCAACAATAAATTTTGCATCTTGTACACAGGCATCAGCCATTCTTGTTACAAATTTGTTGTGGGGACTTATATATGGCAAAAAGTAGTTGTTTTGGGCTATCTCTCTCAGCTCAGGAGACGTTGTTTTAGACTTTTTCAGTGAGAAAGAACCGGAATTATATTTATCTACCGTATATTCATTTTCTATAATTTTTGGTGAGCTGCCATTGCGTCTTTCTTCTAACAATATTTTTTCTCTGTTGGTTCTTGTGCAGTGAGGTTCTGCCGCCGGGGTTATTTCTCTTCTAAAATGGGTCAGATAAGGTTTTTGTTCATCTGTCAGTGCGTAAACCTCATTTGTTATTTTAGATATTTTGCCATTTTCTCTTGAATATGAGCGGACTTTTCGGGCTTGTATTTCCATAATTTCATTTCCGCATTCATCAAGATCCTTTTCCCACGGGAAGAGCTCTTCAAACCATTTCTTTGTTTCTGTAACATTTTGTTCGTCTATTTTTTTTGTGTATCGGCTGATAATTTTCCCGTTTTTGTCACGGAAGGTAAACACATCAGTGTAGAATTCCTCAGGTTTAAAATTTCTTCCTACTCTTACAGCATCGTAAGTTTTTGCACCTTCAGGAACCCTCAAGCCTTCTTTTGCCGCTTTTGATATATCAAGTCCGGTTTCTTTTCTTATTAATGATGCACCTTTTGAGTTGACTTTCTTTAAAACATTTTTTGCCGTATTAATATTCATATAAAAACCTGCGCTAACTTTAACACCTGTGTTTATAATAAAACACAGGTGTTAAAATTATTGCGCAAAATTTTATATTAACTGTTAAGACTTGTTATCCGTTTGGCTTAGAAAATTTTATACTTTTTGAAATAGCATAATATATTCATGCTTGAAAATGTAAAATCCGCCGTAGAGTGCTCGATAACGCCATAAATTAGCATTTTTACCCTTAGCCTTTTCATTGCCTTCTATGTTCTTAACAATTATAGCTTTTGTCTTGAACCCGGCACGGTTCATTCTTTCAAGACAGCCGAAGCTTAGCGGATAATACTCGCCTTTGGCATATTTATCACCGATAATAAGCGCAGCAAATCTGCCTTTTTCTAACTGTTCGTAGCCATTTCTTGCAACTTCCTCAAACAGGTCATAAAAATCTTCTGTTGTTGCACAGTTAGAAAGGTCTTCTTTTTTATCCGAAAATTTAATAATGTCGTCATACGGCGGGTGCAATATAAGAAATTGTGCTTTTTCCGACCCCATTACGGCAAGTCTGTCCTGGATTTTTACGCCGATATCTGAGGAAGCGCTATCTCCGCAGATAATATTTATATCTGTTACGAGAGTTTTGGCGTCAAATTTTTGGCTAACATAATCCACCAATTCTTGTTTTAGTTCAACACCAATGCAGCGTCTTTGCATGTTAACAGCCTCGATTCCTGATGTACCCGAGCCAAAAAACATATCAAGGACAATATCACCTTTTTTTGTAAAACGTTCATATAATTGCTGAGCAATTTGCGGAATATAGTTTCCGTGATAGTCATATGAATGACCGTTGGTTTTATCACGTGCTTGAAACTCCCACAAAGTATCCGTCAGAATGTGAGGATATTCCTTCCAGTTGTTTAAATCAATATCATTATACGGTTTTGTTAAAGGTTGTTTAGGCGTCTGTGCTACATGCAAATTGGGTTTTGCCTGAGGTTTTGCCTTTAAATTACTTTTTTTAACTGCCAAAATTATATCCCTCTTTTTATATCCTACTAAAGTATAGGAAATTGTCGAAAAATATAAATCATCATTTTAATGTATATTTGACTTATTGTTCGTCTATTTTTTATATTAATTATTAAAATCATTAATATAAAGGATTAAAAGTTAGCCAGAAATTTTATAAACTTTTATAGTTATTATTAATTGGTGGTTATATGTCTTTCTTAAATGATGATTTGTTTGTTCAAAAAGCCGTTGTGTTACTTGTTTTCTGTACTATATTTGCGTTCTGGCTAAAATACGGAGGTTCACAAGTTTCTTTTGTTTGTAATGATACTATCTGTACATACAAAGAAAAGAGTTATGGCAAAAAGGAAATTGTACAAAATATAAAGATTGCAGATATAAAATTTATAGAGTTAAAAAAATACAGACCACCTATCCCCCCTAACAGAAGAAGAATTCCAGATATCTGGTACTATCCTGTTATAACACTCAAAGATAAAACACAAATAACACTAAAAAAACTAGAAAGACCTAATCGTAAAAAAAGCGATTTTGATTGTTTATTTAAGCAGGTCAGCTCATGTAAAATATAAATGAAAATATATAAAAAAAGCTCTGATTATATCTCAGAGCTTTTTTAGTTCTTATAATCAACCGTTATTTTTGTAAAAACGGAGGAATATCTATAATACTCATCAAATCATTTTGTGATTTTTGAGGTGAAATAGCAGGTTTTGGTTGTTGAATATTGCCTGCAACAGCCGGAGCCGGTGCAGCGTTCATTGAAGAACCGGTATTGAAGGAACCTGAGAAGAAATCTGCAGCGCTCAAAGATTTTACAGCCTCTTTTTTGGGGGCAGGTTCAACACCTTTCATTTCAAAACCTGTTGCAATAACTGTGATTTGGATTTCACCTTGGATTCTGTCATCAATTACGGAACCAAAAGTAACAATTGCATCTTCAGCAACCGCATCGTGTATAACCTGAGCAGCTTCTGTAACTTCATGCAATGTCATATCCGAACCGCCTGTTACATTCATAATAATACCGGAAGCACCGTTGATAGAAGTTTCGAGCAATGGTGAATTAATAGCAAGTTTAGCAGCTTCCATAGCTCTGCCTTCGCCTGTACCTCTGCCGATACCCATCAATGCAGAACCGCTGGACTGCATAACAGCTTTAACATCAGCAAAGTCAACGTTAATCAAACCGGGAACTGTAATGATATCGGAAATACCCTGAACACCTCTTAAGAGAACTTCATCAACAACCTGAAAAGCTTCTTTCATTGTTGTTCTTCTTTCAACTACTTCAAGAAGTTTGTCGTTAGGTATAACAATTAACGCATCAACGGTTTCTTTTAATTTTTCCAGACCTTGCATTGCCTGATTCATACGGCGTTTACCTTCAAAACTGAACGGTTTTGTAACAACACCGATAGTTAATGCACCGAGTTCTTTAGCAATTTTTGCAATAACCGGAGCCGCACCTGTACCCGTACCGCCGCCCATGCCTGCAGTAACAAATACCATATCTGCACCGTCAAGAGCCTGTACTATTTGATCTCTTGTTTCTTCTGCTGCTTTTTCACCAACAGAAGGATCGCCGCCGGCGCCAAGACCTTCCGTCAATTTGCCGCCCAATTGGATTTTATTGTCAGCCAGTGACATTTTTAAAACTTGAGCATCTGTATTCATTGCCCAGAAATCAACGCCTGTCAAACCGGCTTTAATCATTCTATTTACAGCGTTACCGCCGCCGCCTCCGGCTCCGATAACCTTAATATCCGCAACGCTAGATACGGATGGAGTTTCCATGTCCTGTTCTTTGTCTCTTCTACCGAAGATATCTGGTCCGAAATTTTCCACTTATTTGACCTCTTTCAATCTAAACTTTTTTTTAACGGAAAAGGTTCTTTTTCCCATAACTTAATATAAATAGTATTTTAAAAAAATTAAATAGTAAAGAAATTTACGTTTTTTTAATATTTTTTTTTAATATAAGTTAAAATTTTTGAAAAATTTTCTTGTTGGTATTAATATTTTTGTATAAGTAATGGTCTAATAATTAATTAAGGCATGCTCCATGCCATTCTAAGGGGTATTTTTATAAAATCGTAAAAAACAAAAGAAAGATTAAAAAATGTGTGAGCTAAATCTCAATTATACTGCCTATTTTGCTGTATGGCGTTAATGTTTACATTTCTTAATAAATTGCATTTATAAGCGCAATTTTTATTTTTACGGTTTTTAGTATATGTAGAAGTGTGATTAAGGTAGAAAAAATGAAAGTCCAGACAAATTACAGTCATTACATTCCTGATAAAGGGAAACCTGCTTTCGGAAACTATGTAATAGATAAACGGATAGGCAGGGCAGTCGGGGTACTTGTTCCAAAGGATATTAAGACATTTTATGCATTAGGCAAAAATAACGGGGAAAATTTAAACAATACAGTTACTGCAGTTGGTACAGCCGGCGTAGCACCGATATTTATCAGATTTAATCCTTTATCTGATGAAGATCCTAAAGTAAAAGCGTATTCCGCATTAAGACAGCCATTGTCGGCAGTTCTTGCTCTTGGGGTTCAGCTGCCTGTTATGACTGCTTATAACTATTTGTTAGACAAATGGGCAACCTCAGGTAAAGTACGAAGAATTGATTTAAGTGCAAAACCACCTGAAGCTGTTCTCAGATCGTATGCAAAATCAAGATATAATCAAGAACTAAGGGAATTCTTGGCAGCAGGAAATTCCGTTGACGATTTGGAGAAAAATTTCTATAAAGGACGTAACAAGCAACAATATATAGAAGATATTATTCAGGAAGCAAGAAACAATATTTTTTATGCGCAAAGGGATAAAATGCGTAGGCTTGCTAAGGAAGATTTACCGATAACAACCTCAGTGCTGCGTGATGAAAACGGTAAGGTTAAAGACTGGTTT
Organism: Candidatus Gastranaerophilales bacterium; assembly: GCA_944325555.1. Lineage (GTDB taxonomy): Bacteria > Cyanobacteriota > Vampirovibrionia > Gastranaerophilales > Gastranaerophilaceae > Limenecus. The sequence continues at coordinate 75,841 of CALVAN010000005.1, forward strand.
CATCCTACAAAATTGAGTGAGATAAAAGATATTGAGTTTGTTAAACCAGATGAACTTGATAAAGCACGCAAAGATGTTTACGCACAGGTACTTAAGGAGTTTGGCGTAAATCCTGATGATAAAAAATTGTTTAATATAAAAATAGACTGGGAAGATAAAAATGCACTTGATAAGCATAAAAAAATGAAATCAGGTGAAATTCCGGTCACTGAATCTTTAAAAGATTATAAAAAATCAGCTGTTAAAAGAGCTTTGAAAAAAGCGGGAACTAAGTATTCTGACTTTAAGACAAAATTAGAACAAACCGCAGAAAATGAGGCTATTGCAAAAGTAAAAAATGAACTTGCAGAAGAAACCAGAGTTAAGTTCGAGACCTCAAAAGCTTTTAACGAATTAGTAAATAAATTTGCAATAGAGAAAAAACGTGTTTTTGATGATACTAGTATCCCTGTTGAGCAAAAAGAGGCACATATTCTTGAAGCAGAGAAAAAATTAATAGCACAGAAAGTTGCTAATCTCGAGCAAAGAATAAATGACAAAGAAACAGACGATGCTGCTAGAAAAACATTAGTACGTGCCGTTGATAAAATTAAAAATAAAAAAATTAATGAAATAAGACTTCACGGTTCTACAATGGAAGAAGTTGAAACCAGCGTTAAAGTTAAAAAATGGCTCAGAGCAGAAATCAACAGACGTGAAGGTGTATTTAAAAACTTTAAAAAATTAAGCGGTCTTATCTTTGGGCTTGCAATTCTTCCGTTTACTTGCGGTCTGCTTAACTGGGCTTATCCAAGGTTTATGGAAAAATTCTTCCCCGGGTTATGCGATGCCAAAAAACAGGCGCATGCGGCAAAGGAGGCTAAATAATGAACATCTCATCTGTTAAAAATTTAGCTCTAAGATACGCTGACAAAACAATTGATTTTGCAAACAGAGTTTCTTCCAAAGCAATGGATACCAAAATTGCAAATACTCTTATGCCCGAGAATCCTACGGATATTGCAAAATTACTTGCTTTAATTTCAACAACAACAAAAGATGCCGTTAACTGTTATTATTACACAACACAAAGTTATAATAATAAGAGAATACCTGAAGATAAAAGAAAATTCGTTGCGGGTATTGACCTTTCTAACGGTATATTAAATGTTATAACTCAATTGACTTTGGGATTGTGCATCAACAAGTGGTCGGACAAGTTATATGAAAGAATATTCAATGGTGGATTTGTTCCGACTAAAGAAAAGATAAGTGATTATACAGACAAGGTAAACAATTATCTTAAAAAATCAGTATTGACGGAAAATATCAGTTGTTCCGAAGCTGATATAAAATCAGCAATTAAGAAAACAAACAAAATCGCAAAAGGCGGTTTCGGTGTTATTGCTGTATTGATTGTAACCCAAATTATTGCAAAACGTGTAATCGTTCCATTCTTATCTACCCCGTTAGCAGGTGTGTTCAAAAAACAGCTTGATAAACGTGAGGCCAGAAAAAAAGGTGAAAATACAAATGTAGTTTCCGAACAGCAACAAAAGACAAACAACTCTGTTCCCCAGCAACCACAGCAAACTGTAAAAACACAAAATGTTCCGCCGCAACAGCAAACTGATAATGCGAGAGAAACTTTTAAAGGTTTTGAACAGTTTTTAAAAAAATAAACGTTAACGTTATATAATTTTTCGTGAGGATTAAAAAATGAAAATATCTCCCATTTTACATCCGTATTATAGTAGTACAAACAAATCTAAAAACACGTCTTTTAAAAGAGATGTTACAACAAAAGAAGATATCAACAGTGTTTTAAATTCACCATTAAAAGATTCAGAAAAAAAACTGATACTGGAAGCTTACAAACAAAGCAGAGATTATCTGGAAAATTTGGATGCGGATATAAATTTACATTACAGTCCGAATAAGGAAAAAAAATCCTGGTTTTCAAAGGAATACCTTTTTCCCGAAGAAGTCGGTTTTATGATAAGAACGAAAAACAGAAGCCGTGAAAATACATTAATGTCAGTAGATGTTATTGATGATGTAAAAAAAGGCATTGATGTTGATACTCTTGTTGACAAAATAAAACTTATGACAAGAGATACGGTTGATTATATAAAAAACTGTCGAACATACTATATGAGCGACAATGATGACTTTTATACTGATAACACAGGTAAATGGGATTTAACAGACGCTTATATTCCTTAGTCTTTTGCTGATTTTAGCTTTTTCCATATATGAAACACAGGTATGCCGGCGATTGTGATTAGCAATCCCGGTATTGTGTATAGGGGTTTGTATATTGACAAACATATAACAATGTATGATGCGAGAATTAAAAATGTTACAGGGAAAAAATTATGGATTTTAAATTTTGTATTTTCGTTAGGAAATTTTTTTCTGTAAACAAAAACACCTGTAGTAACCAATATGTAAAATATTAAAGATGCATAAATTACAAAATCCAATAGCTCGGAATAATTGCCCCACAAAATCAATATGCAAATCCAAATACATTGTGCCCAGAGAGAGTTTACCGGTACTTTTGTTTTTCTGTTAATAAGTGCAAGCGGTCTAAAAAAAGCCCTGTCTTTAGCCATTTTATAATAGACTCTTGAGCCGGTTAGTATCATTCCGTTTGCACATCCGAAGGCAGATATCATAATAATTAAAGCAATTATATCTTTACCTATTGTTCCGAAAATTTCGCTCATTGTACGTGCCGCAACAATGTCTTGCGGTGCGTTTTGTATTGCATCAAATGGCAGTACGCCAAGATAAATCATATTCATCAAAAAATACAAAGCAACTACAAGTATAACTCCGTAAATCATAGCTTTAGGAATGTTTCTGTTCGGATGTTTTACTTCACCTGCTATAAACGTTATATTATTCCAGGTTATTGAGGCAAACAATGCACCGACAATAGCAACAGCTATAGTATTAATTGTGCTATAGCTAAAGGCCACCGGCATGTGAAAATTGGTTTGCAGTACATGTGCATTAAAGCCAAACAATAATCCAACTATTATTAGTCCTGCCATAGAAAGAACTTTTGTTATTGTGAAAATATTCTGGGTTATTACGCCATATTTTATTCCCCTTGAGTTAAGATAGCTCAAAAATATTACTGTACAAATGGCAAAAAGCTGCTGGGTCGAGAGTTTTATAAAACCGATATGGAGTAACAAATTTTCAGTATTTATAAAGGGCACAAGTATCCCGAAAAATTTAGAAAAGGCTACACAAACAGCTGCAATAGTCCCTGTTTGTATTACAAGAAACAGGGTCCATCCATATAGAAATGCTATTTGTTCGTTAAAAATCTTTTTTAAATAGACGTATTGCCCGCCTTCTTCTGTAATATTTGACGCAAGCTCACACAAGGACAATCCGCCGCACATTGTAATAAAACCGGCAATAAGCCAGACTATTATTAATAAAAGTCCGGAATTAACCTGTCTTGCAATATCTGCTGATACAATAAAAATTCCACAGCCTATCATTGAGCCTGCTACTATTGATATTGCATCGGGGAGTGATAATGTCCTTTTTAAATCTTGACCCATATTTTAATCTTATTATAAAAAAGCAAAAACACAATTTTAAATCAGGCTCTTTAGAGTTATGCAACGAGTGTAGCTGATTGATATAATAAAATTGATATCATTATTATATGCAAAGGAGAAAAGAAATGGTTAATTCTATCAGCTCATATTCAACATCCGGTGTGCAATCTACAACTACTTCTCAGCTGAGCGAAGAAGAGAAAAAAAAGAAAAAAGCTCAAGAGGACGGTCTATATTCATATAATAATCAACAAAACACTACTTCTGAAAATACTTCTACTACACAAGTGACTGAAGATACTGCACGTTCAACTGCTCAATCATATATTGCCAGTTTAAAAGCGCAGTATCCTCAGCTTGCTTCTAAACTTGATGCTTACTATTCTAGTCTTGATTTTTCGTCATTGATTGCCGATGCTACATCGGTTTCAGATATAAAAGCCTATATTTATAGCGAGACTCAGGGCTTTTTAAAATAATTGGATATTATGCAAACGCAACTGAATATATCCCTTCTGCTATACATCTTTTTGCAGGGGGGATATTAATTTTTGTGGTGCAAATATATTAAAAGTTCACTCTTGTTGACTATATTAAAAATTCCATGATTTATGCTATAACAATAGGATGAATGAAAATAATTCCGATATCATTGAGCAATATTTTGCTTCTATAGAAAAATGCAACTCTCTTAACTGTATGAAAGTTATTTTTGAACCTCAAAACAAAAGAGAATGGTTCTATGAAGACGACAGTTGGTGTTTCTTTGATTTTTTGTGTGAGGATATGGATTACAGACTCGTAAAAAAGCAGCAAAAAAGTTTTGATGCTAATTGTTCAATAAGAAACATGAGTTATGAGATAAAAATGCTGCTAAATTACTACAGACTAAGAGGCACTGTAACTATCGGAAAAGAGTTGTTTTCAACTTATGTTATAAGATATGAAAAACAAAAAGAGCTAAACCCGTCACTTACCCCTGAAAAGTATAACTTTGACTTAAAAATGCGAGAAGATGAAGCACTAAAAAACTCAGAAAAAATAGCTAACAGAATTTTGTGGGGCTGTTTAAGTGTTATACTGGTAATGATACTTGTCTTTGGAATATTTGTGCTTACCTCGTTTTTTGCTCCAAAGGCAGAGGCAAAATCCAAGTATTCACAAAAATTTATACAAAATTTTTATCAATGCATACCTTACAGTGAATCAAAATTCAATACGGCTTATAATTCCAACAGTACTTATGAGATAAAAGGCTATGCTCCTGACGGAAGTGGCAAATGTATTTATGTAGAGACAAACAGTTGGCTGCGTGGAACTAATGTCACCACCTGCTATTTTGATACAAAAAAGCAAAGAGAATACTTAAATGCAATGCTGAATCCGGATAAACAGGGCTCTGTTCTTGTAAACGGCATGCCTGTTGTTGGCAAAAATGAAGATGTTACATACCTCAAATATTTTAATGATCCAAAGGTTTGTAGGACTGTTCCCTACAAACATTAATAATTAATATGAACTTTTTTTCTCCCTTATCGTTTATAATCATGTAGGTATATTTTTGAGAAGGAGAAATTATGAAAAAATATTTTACAGCTGCACTTGTTGTTGCAATGACAGTTGGTTTTATTTCGTCAGGAGCTTTAAAAGCAACAGCTGAGGCTGTTGAAAGAGGTTTTGTTTCTGTTTCAACATCAGCAAATACAGAGCTTCCGCCTGATATTGTTGAAATTAACATTGCTGTCCAAACAGAAGATGCAAAATCTTTGCAAAAGGCTACTGACGAAAACAAAGCTATTTCGGATAAAGTTTACAATGAGTTGTCTGCAATGATTAATAAGCAGAACGGTGATTATGTTAAAACGGCAAATTTTAACGCTGCACCTGTTTACAGCTACAAAAATGATAAAAAAAATCTTATTAAATATGAAGTCTCAAATAATGTAATTGTACATACTAAAAATATCAAAGATGCAGGTAAAATGATTGATAAGGCTATCGCTTCAGGCGCTACAAATATCAATGATATAACCTTTTCTATTTCATCATATGACAAACAGTGTGATGAGTTGCTTTCTATAGCAGCCAAGAAAGCTTATAAAAGAGCAGGCTTGCTAGCAACAAGTGCAGGTAATACTCTTGCAGGTATTAAAAACATAAACGGCAGCTGCTCGACAAGCGAAGCTATAAGACCTCAATACAGATTGCTCGCTAAAAACGCATCTTTTGCAGGTGCATCGGCTGATGCTTCCGTCGAAAGTGCAAGTCCGATTCAAGGTGGTGTTATAAAACTTTTTGCAAACCTTAATGCATCATATTTTGTTAAGTAAAACCTACACCTAATAACTCAAAGCTCCGTGTTAATAACGGAGCTTTGAGTTTTAAATTTTGTGATAAAAAACATTATTATATATTCTTAAAATAAAATTTTCCAGTGAAATTTCTCTGTATTCTGCAGTGCCGCAAGGGTTTGAATATTTAACAATATCGTCTGTGCAGTCAAATACGGAAATATAGTGTTGTTTACCTGTTCCGTATTTATATGATCCTTCTCCGCCACATATCATTGTTGTTGTCTGTCCGATTGTTCTGATTTGAGCTTTCAAACGATCAATATCAGGTTTTGAATGGTTCATTAATGCCAGATTAACATCTCTGATATCCATAAAAACTGTGCCTTTTTCTGCAACAAGATTTTTGCAAAAATATTGATCTCCATACTGCGGTTTCATAAGTCCGTATGTTGCTATGTCATTATTTTTATTAGCATGCTTTTCTAACATTTTTATGCCATAACAAGTTTGAGAAAGTATCCCGTCACTCAGTTTGTATAGCTCGTCAAGATTAAAAATACTGCGGTTAAAAATATTTCCCTGTGAATGCACAATAATACTATTCCCTTTTTGTTCAAACAATTTATATAGCTTTACTCTGTTTGTCGGGATTTGTATCATATTATTTATAACTGCAAGCGGACCGCAGTTTTGGGAATGTCCTTGTGCAATAGCATATCTGTCTACAGGCGGGAACAATAACTTGTATGTGTCCTTATCCATATTAAGTTTTTCATAATTGTTGTTTGTTCGCACAAACATCTGCTCACCTATTGAAAATACATCGCCTTCTTGCGTTTTTGATAAAATTTCAAAGTTTTTTGCTGTTTTATCAAAGTGTTCAAAGTAATTTTTTCTGTTTAGGATTGCTTCCATATCCTTTTTTACCAGCGGATTTAATTTTCCCTCCGGCATGATAAAACGAGGTATATATTTGATTTTTCCTTGAGCGGACAACCGTAGCAGGGTCAAAATCTCTTTGTAATGTTCAGGGTTGTTATATTTTGTAGCGAGTAATGCTTGAGTATTATAACTCCTTTCGTGACCGAGCTCTTTTAAAAACAGATTGTTGCCGAATCTATCCTTAAATTTTGTTATTTCTCCAATGCTTTGCTCTATATCATTAAAATCAGCATTTTTTATGTTTTGGGAATAGAAAGAAAATTCTGTGGGGGATAAAGGTTTTTCGATGATTTCAAAAGCAGGTGAGCAGTATTGTTGTCTGGTGCGTTCAGCATTTGGACGCTTTCCGTTTGTTATGACTGCATCAATTGCATCAACCGCTGACGTCCTAATTGTTTTTATAACAGATTGTTTTTTTTCTCTGAGAGCGAGAACAGCCCTATTAAATGTATTAATTAATATTCCCATAACTTTGAATCTGAATTTATTTGCAATGTTTATAAAACATTAGGATAAATAAAATTGACAAAAAAATAAATAAATTAACGAGACTTTTTACAGGAAAATGCCTCGTTAATTTTTTATTTATGGTTTTAAAATTAAAAGTTTATTTTTATATCGGTAGCAGCGTTTCCTTCAAAGATAAAAGTCAAGTTTTGTATGGCATTCATGCGTAGCCCCATTGCAAGAATTCTCAGTGTTTCTCCTTTTTTAATTTTGTAATCCTTTGGAAAATCCAGCAGGAATGGGTTTTGCTCTATTGTACTTTTGAGTCCGTAATAATCGTCAATAAAAGGCACATATGTCTGCCAGTATTTAAGATTTCGTACATTTACTCTTGTCCAGTGGCTTTTTCTGGTTATGTTTTTGTTTGCGTGGTAGTCGGAATCAACCCCTTTTAGCAATAAATCGTCATCAGTATTGTTCGTTATTATGTATTCATACGGAACCCCTTCTTTGTATGAATATTCAAACTTGAACATATTTTTTTCTATTTTTATACCGTCTTTGTCATAAACATCATTATACATTTTTTGCAATGTAATTGCTTTATCATATTGTTTGTACGGGTTTGTGTTAAACCAGGTATCAATAGAAGCAAACGCCGGTGCTGAAATAAACAAAACAGCAATGAGTATAAATATTTTTTTCATCTTTACCTCCTTCTTTTTTTATATTTTTACATAATTTTTTTTAATTTTGATCCTAATAAGAATTATTCTTAATAAAATTATACATTTGTCTGCTAAAAATTGTAGACTAGGCTGAAAATTATCGGAGATAATCCCATTAAAAAAGACTCCCAAAGGAGTCTAAAAATGGGGCGGGTAATGGGATTCGAACCCATGCATATCGGAACCACAATCCGAGGTCTTGACCACTTGACGATACCCGCCATGTTGAAATATTCAGTTTTAAATTTTTCATTGTTCCTCGATTATCGGAACCGTAATCTCAATGTGGCGAGGTCTTGACCACTTGATGATGCCAGCCATTGCGCCATGCACTGTATTTGATTACTCAATTTTATATTTGACGTAATAAAAATATATCAAATAATAATCTTTTTTCAAGCTTTTTTATAAACATTGTTCATGACTTTTTCAAAACCGTATTTTTTTAAGCAGTCGTCAATATTGAACAACACAAAATCATGATTGCCAATAACAAAAACGCTTCCGCTTTTCAGTTTTTGTGAGGCAAGTTTTACAAACTCTTCTATTTTATCATTTTCAAAATACCCGAGTACGTTTCTGCACATTAATACAGTGTTTGAATTATCATTAAGTTCTTTAATTTTGGCAAACATATCCGCTTGATTAAATAATACATTGTCCGTCAAAATTCTTTTTGCTTTCATTGTTTTTACATAATCTGTTTTAAGAATACTGGTGGGATCGTTTTCAATGAGCAATTCTTTATCTGTCTCTGTAAGATAGTTTGAATAGTCATCACATCTTATTTGCAAATCTATTCTGTCGCTTCTTGTTGTATTTATATACCCGCTTCTTGCAGCTTTGACAATTTCATTGTCTATATCATAAGCCATAATAGGGAAAAATTTTTGAGCGGTTTTATTCTGATGAGAGGAGTGTTCCAGTAAAGAAATTATTAAAGAATAAGCTTCTGACCCGTCAGATGCCGCAAACATAACTGTTTTTACATTATCTTTATCTTTGAAATTTTTAAGTAAAAAATTGCTTAATGCATTCCAGTCTAAATCATTGCGGAACATTTTGCTTATGCAATACATTTTGTCTTCATTCCACTGTAAGTATTTTCTTGAATTTGATTTAAACGAGAGTTTTTTGGTTGTATATATGTTATTTACAGCGGTATAATCGTTTATTCTCATTTTATTCCTTATAAATGTTCATCGAGTGTGTCAAAAACATATTTCACATTGCCGTATTTTTGTATGTCTTCAGGCTGTGGGGTACGTGCATACAGTCTTTTGCTTCCTATTGCCTGAGAGCCCTGTATCTTTAATTCTGCTGCGTATTTAACGTTGTCACCGAGGACTTTCACTCCTTGACCTTGTCTGTCTCCTACTCTTTTGGTAGCTGCGCCGTAGAATTTATTCAGTATTGTGTCGAAACGTTCAATGTTTCCGCTACAATCTTCCAGAAGTTCATATTTTGCTTTAGAAGTTATAACTATTTTCTGTGGAATTTTATCTGCATCCATTGTGATAATTTCCGCATCATCAAGATTCCAAGACGCAACCTTGTTATATAGCTCTTTTAGTTGATGCATAAAAGTATCATTGTTTATTTTATCTGTGTCAGCTGCAAGAGTGTAGAACCTGCTTTTAAAAATATCCGGCAGTGAGTCATACATTGTAAGTACTTCAATTGCAGGTTTGTAATTGTTTTTGTCATTTGATATAAATTTGTTTTCCAAAAGACTTATTAATGCCGTTTTTTCTTTATTGGTTTGAAAACCCGTGATTTGCACGTATTCTTCTTCGGCATTCATATCTTTTATCATTTGTTCATAATTAACAGTTCCGTCGTTATCTTTGTATTTTGCTTCTGCATTTTGTGTGTAATCTTCAAATGACAGAGGATTGTTGGAGGTATTGAACAAATAATTCATATACAAATTGCGTAGTTTGAACATTGCAATCAGTTCTTTTGGGTTATCAATTTCGTTATTTTTTATGCAATTTTCAATAAGGTTTTTATATTGCAAGAAGTTATCGCAATCTATATCAGCAGAGTTAGAGCCTACATATTGGTTGAAAAGGTTTGTTAATTCTTGATTGTTGGCACCGTTGACAATATTTCTAAGACGTTTAAAGTCTTCTTTTATTGTTTCTGTTTCATCAGGTTCTGTTTCTGCAATGTAGTCAACGAGTTCTTCATTCGTTAATTTGTCTTCAACAACATCGGAAACACTGATATTCTGCATTTTGTGAGCATTTTTAGCTATATCCATTTTTTCAAACACAAGTCTGTAAGAATCCTCTATTGCAGTTTCGTATCTTTTTCTGCGTTCCGGTGTCATAAACCAGTTTGAGAAAGTGTTTTTGTAATGGCGTTCTAGTTTTGTTAATGATTTTGCCATAGCTTCCGTATCAAAGTTTTCCTTGAAGGCACGGAACTCAGGGCTTTTTATTTCTTCGTTATAGTTGTTTCTGTATAAGAAATAAATTTTTTCCAGCGCAGCTTTTTTCTCTTTGTTAAAGGGCTTGCCGTCTGCGTATTGTTCAAACGGGTTTTCTGACGGAACAGCTTTGTTTTGATATTTGTATAGATAGAATAAATATCCGTTAACAAGCTTGTCTGTCTGGTAATAAGAGGTTAACGGGTGTTTTTGTTTGTGGGCAATCGCTCTTACTGTGTGCCAGTATTTGTTTGTAATTCCCATATATTCAGCCCAAACACGGCTTTGTTTTGATGCATTTTTTCTTATTAAAAATTCCAGCTCTTTATCGGATATTTCATTAATTCCGTTGAACTGGTGCATAAGACGTTCTGTTTTTTCGAATAATGCAGTTATGTTTCCGCCTAACTTTCCAAAACCGGTACCGCCATTAATCATTGATTGATATGTTGTCGGATAGCTGTTTTCTAACTCAACTATAATTGAAGAAACAGGTTTTAACTCAACATATACTTTTTTTAATATATCCAAACCGACCTTGTCCATATCTTCACGGGCTAGGCGGCTTTTTAAATGTCTCTTGAAACCATCATTTTGAAAGTTTAATTCAGGGATTTGCAATTCTGGATAAAGTTCTTTAGCTTCTTCCAGAGTTTTGCAATCATTTAGCAGAGAATAATAGTCCGAAAAAGCACGTTTCAAATCAAAGTTATTTTGATTTATAGCATTTTGCATTGCTTCTGCAGCACCTTGTGAAAGCTGACCGTTATTTTTTAAGTCGTTTATTGTCTCCGAAAGACTATGCTTTTCCTTATTCATATCAACGGAGAAGATGCTTTCAACGTCAAAATTGTAATCATTTTGAACAGGCTGTTCTTTCAATATGGAAGAAATCTCGGCAACGAGCTTGGATTTATGCATAAGTGCAAATTTTCTTGCATTTGTATAGCAGTCTTCTCTTATTCTTTTAAGTGAATTTCTTTTGCTTAAACGCAGTCGTCCGGTCATGTCAAACAATGAATTGAATTTGTTTTCGGAAAAACATTTGTTTTCATTATCAAGGCTGCTTGCTATAACGTTTGGAATTTTAGAATATGGAACTGTTCTGAAATCATTGTGCAGAAGAATTGTATAATAAAGAGCGTGTCTGTTAATTTCTACATTTTCGTCGTGAGAATCATAAGAACAAGCCATGAGATAGTCCAATAGCTTTTTCTCCGTTAACTTTAAAGGCTTTAAAATTTCAATAGCTTCTTTAGTTGAAACAGTGTCTGTTGGTGACGTATTTCCAACAGCAGCTAATATTGCTTCAGCTGTCGACAGCATATCGCTGTTGTCATTTGGCTTGCCTTTAAAGCTTATATTGCTGTATGCTCTGTATGTTTCAGCAGGAATACTTACTGTATCCTCATGCGCTTTTTGTTGTTCCGGCTGTTGACTTTGGGGCTGTTTTGCCACATTGGTATCTTTGTTTGAATTTATACCAGATAAATAGTTTAGCTTGTTTATCATTGCACTTCCTGTTCCACAAAATAATCACTTAGCATAATAAAGTCAGCTGCTAAAAAATAATTGCCTTTAAAAGTGCAAATTTAAAGAAATTTTAACCTCTTTTGGGCTAAAATAGTATAACAGTTGTTTTGTACTAAAGAACTAGTGTAAAATTTCTTAAAAAATGATATACTGTTTGCTATAGTTAAATAAAAAGGAGAAATCTATGTCAAAAGACGATAATTCCATAATTTTTGGTATGGGGCTGCTTGCCGGTGTTGTCGGTGGTCTTGTTGCCGCAATACTTTATGCACCAAAATCCGGAAAAGAGACAAGAGAAGAGCTAAAGGTTTTTGTTAATGACTTTGCTCAAAAACACGCACCCGAGATTAAAGAGGCTAAAAAACAGGCGTTGGAATCTCTTGATATGATGAAGTATAAACTTGAAAAACAATACAATAAAATAAATGATCACATAAAAGCAAAACAAATGGCTAAAGCCAAAAGAATGGAAGACCGTTCTTACGATTATACCGAATTAGAAAACTAGGAGATTAATATGTCTACAGCACTGACCGCAAGCCTTATATTACTTGTATTTGTTATAATTGCAGCTATTATTGCACTTGTAATATATGTTGTTAAGTTCCTTATTGAATTGACTATACTGACAAGAAATATAAACGAAACAACTTTAATGGTTAAAAAAGATGTAGAACCTATACTGGGTGAGCTTTCTACTACTTTAAAACACGTAAATTCCTTCGCACAAAACGCTGATGAACAGATTACAACCGTTAGAAAACTTATCTCTACTGTCGTTGGAGCAATTGCTCTATTTGCAGGAAAATTTAAGTTTCTTTCCGGAAGCTTCATGAAAGGCTTTCTGGCTGCATTAGCGCTGTTTAGAAAGAAGTAATTTTATATCCAAATGTTATAATTTGTAAAAATTGTATAATATACACCCTTATAAATGTTTAGAATGATGCAAATTTGGGTATTTTATATATATAATGGTGAGAATTGTTTTTAATAATTCTCTCACGTACATAAGTCCAAAGGAGAAAAATTATGTCAACAGGAAAATTTTTAGCAGGTTTCATAGTAGGCGGTGTAGTAGGTGCTATTGCAGGCTTACTTTTGGCTCCTCAGTCAGGTGAAGAAACCAGAGAAATGCTTGCAAGAAACTCTGAAGAATTGAAAAACAAAGCAGAAAAAACTGTTAAAGAAATTCAGGGTAAAGCTGAGGATATCGTTTCCGATATGCAGAAAAAAGGCGACGATATTATGGAAAAAATCCAAACTATGATTAATTCTAAAAAAGAAGAAAAAGCTGAAAATGCAGAAGCTCCTGCTGAAGCTTAATTCAGAAACAACAACTTTTTAGGCACCCCGTTACGGGGTGCTTTTATATTTATTTGTTAAAATTTGTGCTGCATAAGATAGGCAATGGTTCTTGGAAAGTTCTCCTGAAGCAGCATAGCTCTTTCTGTTACCCATTTCGAAATATGAATCCCTTGTGTGAGGCTGTTAGCCTCTGCTACAGCTTCTCTCATTCTGTTGAGATTGTCCCCGTTTAATGGGGTATTGCCTGTAAAGTATTGAGTTTTTTTTCGAATATGCAACGGATAAGTTTTGTCGTATATTCTTTTTTCTTCATTAAAAATTCTTTGCAACTCTTTATCATTACTGATTTGATATTGCATGTCACTTTTATCAAGAGATAGCATTTTAAACATTGACTCGGTAGTTACCCTATCTTTTGCGTGTCCAAGTTCATGTTCAAAACAAAATGTATCGTAGTCGCTTTTTATAATTTTTTCGTAGGTACTATATGCAGAATCTGCAAATTCACTTTTCTCAAGAGCTTTTACATTTTTATTCAATGCAATTAACTCAGGGGCTGAAAGCTTTTTAAGGAAATTGATAAAATCCGCTTTATCGTTTTGTGCTAATTTTTTCATATCAAGAACGGTAAGTTCGTGCGTAAGTTCATCATATACCCTTATCGATTCCGGTGTACTGCTTATTCTGTAATAATGCCCGTTGATATTCTCTCTGGTCAGGTTGTCGGAGATTCTGGTTTTGTAATCGGTTTTTTGCGCAAGTATGTTTCCGTCTTTGTCTGAAACCTGATAGCCGAAAGCTTCATTTTTTAAATCATTTGATAAAATATATCTGACCTTTGTTACTGTGCCGTCAGGACTTACAAGGTTTTTTACAACCCGTGTGTCTTTTGATGTTCTTTTCGTAGAAATTTTGGTGTGTATTTTCCCGTTGGCATCCATTGTTTTAACGTTCATTACCCCATCTATTGCTGACGGTTTTGTTACTTCAATTTCAACAACTTTTCCGTTTGTATCTTTTTTTATTCGGCTGCTTTGTTCTAAGTACCATTTTTTTTCGTCTTCCTCGTAAAAACTTTTAGAATAGTAGTCAACTCCTGTTGCAAAATCTTTAAATTTTGAGTTGTGGGTTTTTACACCATTTGCATTGCGACCTTCAACGCTTGATAGTTCGCCTGTTTGTTTCAGGTTTCCGTCATAGTAATCGATATGTTGTATGATTAAATCTTCTCCAGCTTCATAAGCGGTATGTATTCTTGTTTCACCGGTTGTATAATCATAATCAAATGTCAGTTTTTCATTTTCTTTAAGACTCTGTACTCTTGCTTTTATTGTTTGCAGCAGTTTTTGCAGGTCTCCGTTGTATAAAAATAATGATGGATCCTTAATTTCTGTTTTTTGCAGGTAATTTCCGTTTTTATATGCATCGGCAAGCAGTGAGATATTCCTTTCCACAACCGATTCCGGAGTTTTAGACATCAAAACCTCTGAAATCTTGTCTTCTGTTATATTTTCTGCGAAATCTTTAAAATCCGGATTTTCTATAATTAAACGTAAATTATTAAGTGATCTTGGCGATATTTGTCTAATTGGATTTTTTCCGTTAACAATGATATCCGCAAGCATACTATCGCCGGCTTTTTCTATAATTGATCTGTTTGATTCGTCTGATATAAATTGCGAAAGCTCTTTTAGTGCAGGATATCTTTTAGACGGATTAAAATCAGGAATATATTTCATCTCCTTAAAAGGTTCTAAAAATTCATCGATATCGCTTATTTCTTCCAGAAGTCCGCCGGTGATTGTTTTTAGGTTGGTATCTTCGTTGCAAAACTTAGCAAGTTCAAGCAGATCTTTTTTGGCTTGGTTTATGTCATTAGTACGAATGTTAAAAAGTATTTTTGTTTTGTCGGCTGCTGCTTTTGAAGCTTGTGATGAACAAACTTCTGTTTGCTGTATCGAAGAAGGCACGCTGGTAACGACCTCGGTGCGCTGAGGCGGTTGAGGCGGTGTCGTCGCTATTGGAATTATTATATTATTGTTGACCTGCACAAAAATACCTTCCTTATTTATATTAAAACAAAAGGAAGGTATTTATTGCTTTATTAATTATCTGCTGCAGATTATTCTTGCTGCATGCACGCCGGAGGCTGAGGCCTGTATTAATCCTCTTGTAACTCCTGCACCGTCTCCGATAGTAAAGAGATTCTTAACCTGTTCCGTTTCAAGCTCTTTTGTAAGTTTTACACGTCCCGAGTAGAATTTAACTTCTATACCGTAAAGCAGTGTGTATCTGGAAGCAACACCCGGAGCAATTTTATCAAGTGCTTGAAGCATTTCGATAATTGCGGTCATTTGTCGGTAAGGCAATACAAGGCTTAAATCTCCTGGAGTGGCACATTGCAGCGTAGGCGTAATTATGCTGGCCTTGATTCTGTCCGGAGTGGAACGTCTGCCGTCCAATAAATCACCGAAACGCTGAACTAAAATGCCGCCGGATAACATATTTGCAAGTCTTGCCACGTGCTGACCGTATGCAATCGGTTCTTTGAACGGCTCAGTAAATTTTTCGCTAACAAGAAGCGCAAAGTTTGTGTTTTGTGTTCTTTTTTCCGCATAGCTGTGTCCGTTAACCGTAGCAATACCGCTGTAGTTTTCGGCAACAACTTCGCCGTACGGGTTCATACAGAAGGTTCTTACCTCATCACCAAAGGTTTTTGAGTGATAAACAAGTTTTGACTCATACAATTTATCTGTGATATGTGAGAACACCGGAGCCGGCAGTTCTACCCTTACGCCGACATCTACCGCATTGTTTACCATACCTATTTTGTTCTTTTCAAATTCTTTTGTCAGCCAGTCTGCACCTTCTCTACCAGGTGCAATAATTAAATATTGTGCACGAATTTCTTCACCGTCTGTAGTAATAAAGCCTTTGACCTGTTCATTTTCTACAATCAGGCTGGCTGCTGCTTTTTTGTTTAAAATTGTTACATTTTCACTAAGGTAGTCTTGCATATTTTTCAGCACACCAAGGCTTCTTTCTGTCCCGAGGTGGCGTACTGGTGAGTGAACAAGTTTAAGTTCTGCAAGTGTTGCTGCTCTTTCTATTTCTGCAAAATCATCTCTGTTTGTACCAAAAACCTCTTCGGTTGCACCAAATTTAAGATAAATATCGTCAGTATATTTAATTAATTCTTCTACCTGTTTTCTATCCATATAATCGAGTAAGTGACCGCCTACATCAGGAGTTAGTGTAAGTTTACCGTCTGAAAATGCTCCTGCTCCGCCCCATCCGCACAGCAAGCCACATGTTTTACAGTTAAGGCATTTTTTCACACCTTCTCTTAGAAAACATTTTCTTTCTTCAATTTTTAAACCTTTTTCAACAATGACAACTTTCCATTCGGGTTTTAACTTCATTATTTCTAAAGCTGCAAAAATCCCTGCCGGACCGGCACCAACGATAGCAACATTGTAATTAGATGATACATTCATTTAGCAATTCCACCTTTTTATTTGAGTCATACAAAAAAATTTTACCTTAAAAATTATTTTTTTTATATCTGATATAAAGAAAATATTTACATCTCAAGTCATTTAAAAAAAATATGTTATAATTTTTGTCACAATAGAATAAGACCAAATTTGGTCGAGGAGTAAGCAAAATGGAATACTTAAACGAAGTACTGAACAAACTGCAAACTAAAAACACAAATGAACCTGAATTTTTACAGGCAACTTATGAAGTACTGACAACATTAAAATCTGTTATTGAAAAACATCCTGAATACAAACAGCAGGCGCTTTTGGAAAGAATTACCGAGCCTGAAAGATTGATAACTTTCAGAGTCCCCTGGGTTGATGATAAAGGTCAGGTACAGGTGAACAGAGGTTTTAGAGTGCAATTTAACGGTGCAATCGGACCTTATAAAGGCGGTTTAAGATTCCACCCGAGCGTAAATCAAAGTATAATGAAATTTTTAGCTTTTGAACAATGCTTTAAAAACGCTTTGACAGGATTGCCAATAGGCGGCGGCAAGGGGGGAAGCGACTTTGACCCAAAAGGTAAATCAGATATGGAGATTATGCGTTTTTGCCAGAGTTTTATGTCTGAATTGTATAAACACATAGGTCAAGATGTTGATGTACCGGCAGGAGACATTGGCGTTGGCGGTAGAGAAATCGGATATTTGTTCGGTCAGTACAGAAAGTTAAGAAATGCCTACGAAGCAGGCGTTTTAACAGGCAAAGGCCTCGAATACGGCGGATCTTTAGCAAGAACAGAGGCTACCGGATACGGTTTGATTTATTTTATGAGAGAAATGCTTAAAGCTGACGGAAAAGATTTAAAAGGAAAGACTGTCATTATTTCCGGTTCCGGAAACGTTGCTATTTATGCTTGTGAAAAAGCTGCACAATATGGTGCTAAAGTCGTAGCGATGAGTGATTCAAACGGATGCATCTATGATCCGGACGGTATCAAGCTTGACGTTGTGAAACAGATTAAAGAAGTTGAAAGAGGAAGAATTAAAGAATATGCAAACCGTGTAACAGGTTCTGTTTATACCGAAAGTAAGGGAGAAGAAAGACCTATCTGGAAAATCAAGGCTGATATTGCTCTGCCCTGCGCTACTCAAAACGAAATAAATCTTGATGATGCAAAAACACTCGTTGCTAATGGTGTATTTGCAGTGGGTGAAGGTGCAAATATGCCTACCAATCTCGAGGCTATTGAATATTTCCTTTCAAATGGAGTATTGCTTGCACCGGCTAAGGCTGCTAACGCAGGCGGCGTTGCTACATCCGCTTTAGAAATGAGCCAAAACAGTATGAGATACAGTTGGACATTTGAAGAAGTTGATGCAAAGCTTGACAATATTATGACTAATATATTCAAGGCTTGCAAAAAATCAGCTGATGAATATGGTATGGGCAAAAATTATGTTGCAGGTGCAAATATTGCCGCTTTTGAGAAACTATCAAAAGCAATGATTGCTCAGGGAATTATATAATTTATACTTAATAAAAGAACCGCAGCCTCGAATTTATTTTCGGCGCTGCGGTTTTTCTACTATTGTATTATTCAAAAATTATCCTATTGTGCTTGTTATGTGTATGTGTCTTATGTATAATCAAAGAATATAAAACAAAAGGGATGAGGATATGAGCAACAGAACAATTGCAGAAGCGCTGATAAAAGCACAACAGTTTGAAGACGAAGATAAATTCGAAGAAGCATACGAATGTTATAAATATGCTCATAATATTGATAAAAATGATACGGAAGTTATTCAAAAACTCGCTACTGCCGCTCAAATGCTCAATCTTGATGAAGATGCGATTAACGGTTGGAATTTGTATATGCGTCTTAAGCCGGAAGATCCCCTTTCGTATAATCAGCTGTTAGATTTGTATTATCAAAACAATAATTACGAGTACTATATGACCCGTGCAAAGCTAAAAACACTTGAACACAGGCTTCCTCAAGCAACTGATGATTATAAAAAAGCGATTGCCAATACTAATGATGAAAAAGAAATTTTAAATGCAAGATATCTGCTTGCTCAGACCTATGAAATTTTAAACAAATCAACGGCTGCTATCGATGAGTATTTAAAAATTCTAGACCATGATAAAAATGAGGCTGTGTATATTTCACTTGCAAATCTTTATTACAGTGAAGATAAAGATGCTGCATTACACTTGTTGTTGCAGGCAATAAATGATTATCCTGACAGTGTTCCAATAAGAGAGTGCCTTTGTAAAGTTTACCTTGCAAAAGGCAATTACGAAAAAGCGGAAGAGTATGCCGTAAACGTATTAAATAAAATTAAAGCAATGCTTATGCAGGAAAAGAATGAGCAGGCATGGGAATTATTGGAAACTCTTACTAATAAAGACAAACAAGATATAAGCTATAAAGCTTTGATGGCGGAGTATTATTATAATATTGACGATAGTGAAAATGCACTGAGCTGGATAGATGCACTTGAAAACCAGAATCCTGACTCACCTCTTGCAAGTCAGATGAGAGCTCTTGTTTATGAAAAAGATAACAATGATTTTGAAGCTCACTATAATTGGGGTAAGTATTATATTAAGAAAAACCAGTATGATCTTGCACTGGATGAGTATTTAAAAGCTTACAATATTCAGCCTAAAAATACTGATATTATTAAAGCATTGATTAACCTTTATTCAGTATTAAATGATAATTATGCCTGTGCTGAATTCTGTGAAAAGTTGGTTGCGATTGACAAGGATGATGTTGCAACATTGAAAAGACTGGTAAAATTCTATGAAGAGCAGGGGTATGAAGATAAGGTTATGGAATATTTGCATGCTCTAGCTGAAATAAATACTAAGGACTATTCTACATTTTTGAAACTAGCTAAACATGCCGAAAGTAACAGAAAAATTGATGATGCAATAGATTATTACCAAAAGTATTTAAAATTTGCGCCGAGTTCTGACGAAAAAGAAGCTATCAAAAAGAAAGTTGATTTGCTTTCTACAGGCGAAATGGCAGAAGACGAAGGCTTTTTGGATAAAATCTTGGGATTTTTCTCAAAAAAATAAAAAAAGTACTTGAAATCAAAAAATGCGCATGTATAATTAATAATACAGCGAGAGAGCTGTAGGGTTGGTAAGAGCCGGCTCATTAAAAAAAAGGTCTGGGCGTTTAGCTCAGTTGCCAAGTGAGGTTACCTCACAATTTTAAATAAAGCTTCCCTCGGGAAGCGCAGTGAAAACAAAATATATGGTGCGGGCGTTTAGCTCAGTTGCCAAGTGAGGTTTACCTCACGATTTTAAATAAAGCTTCCCTTGGGAAGCGCAGTGAAAACAAAATATATGGTGCTGGCGTTTAGCTCAGTTGCCAAGTGAGGTTTACCTCACGATTTTAAATAAAGCTTCCCTCGGGAAGCGCAGTGAAAACAAAATATATGGTGCGGGCGTTTAGCTCAGTTGGTAGAGCGCTTCCCTTACAAGGAAGATGTCGGGAGTTCGAGCCTCTCAACGCCCACCATTCAAAAGACTCCGTGAGGAGTCTTTTTTTGTTTTGAGTCTGAGCCTCAGCCGCTTTTTCAAATTCTACGCAGCCGGGTGCGGCTTGAATTTCAGAAAAATCTGCTCATACTTTTCCCGTAGGACTTGTGTATGACGCCTACCAACTGTATAAGTATTAATTGACACCAATTATCAAAAGGTTGTACTCTGGCTTTTTATATATTGGGATTTTCTAAAAAGTTTTGATTTGGCGTGCTTCTCCCAATCATACACAATAGGTCAAAAAGTTGCTGATAAACAGCTGTGCTTTCTTTTTCCGAATACCTGCCATCTACAAACTGAATGTCTACATTAATATTTTTGAGTGTTCTGTGCATATTATTTTTTTAATAATATTTTTTTTAAAGTAAATTTTCTCATTGCATAAAAGTAATACTTGTGTAAATTTATAGATATATAATTCTCTATCAAACTATAGAGGGATATTATGAAAAAGTTATTTGTTGTTTTTCTGTTATTAATATGTACTGCAGGTGCAGGATTTGCAATTGCAAACAATTTTGTACAGCGTAGCGGGTGTTGTTCCCATCATGGCGGAGTGTGCGGCTGTAGTAATGGTCGTGCGGTGTGTTGTGATGGAAGCTACAGTCCGTCTTGTACTTGTAATTGATGAAAAAAATAGTTGTACTGTTACTGGTATCCCTTGGGTTTGTTGCTCCTGTATCTTCACATGTATATCGTGAAAAAGATTATCAAAATCAATGGTGCTCCGCAAATAACGGTAAAACAGAAGTAAGATTTTCTGATAGGACGAGAGTAGATTGCCTTACTGATGAATATGCCATAGAATTTGATTTTGCATATAAATGGGCTGAGGCTATCGGCCAATCTCTCTATTATGCTTCTTGTACCGGTAAACAGGCTGGAGTCGTTTTGATAATGGAAAATGGTCAAAAAGACGTTAAATATCTTATTCGTCTTAAAAATGTTGCAGAAAAATATAAAATTAAAGTTTGGACTATAACTCCCCAAGATGTAACCACAGTGCGTAATTGCGGTAATTCTTAAAGCTGTTTAATTATCAAATGTTAAGAATTCTTTACAAAAAACAAAAAAAATAGGCAATTCTTGAATGCTAAATGTTTTTATTTATATACGAGGAATTAATTACTAAACACGAGAGGAAACCAACAATGGGTTATGCAATTTTCACAGCAAGAAAATTGATGTTGACCAACCGCGTTAACCAACTTCAAATGAGGATAATGCAGTTGAGCCAACAACAACAGACCTTGTCCGACAACGCCGGACGGTTGGAACGCGCATTAGCCAATACGCGGAACCTCTTTTCTAATATTGGTAATGCGTTCCAAATGAGCTTCACAATGCAGCAGCAGGCTATGAGCGCAAGTTTGATGAAATCGCTACAAGAAAGCGGCGGAGATATGAACAGCGCAGGGGTTCAAAGTGCTCTTGCTTCTATGGGAAGTCTTTTAAACGGTGGTGCAAACTTTATGAGTACACCGATGGGTATTGGTTTAAATATGATGAATCAATCGCTGAATGCTATAAACGAAAGCAAGATGAGGCAGATAAAAGAGATGGAAAACCAGATAGAGCTGGAAAGAAAATCTTTGGAAACTCAACTAGCGGCAGCTCAAAAAGAACTGGAAAGCGTCGAAAAGGCAGAAGAAAAAGCAATCGACAACGCCGCACCGAAGTTCGCATAATAATTTTAATAATCACAAATACACCAAAAATAAAGCCAAATTCAAAAAAAATGAATTTGGCTTTTTACTTAATCAAAATATTTTTTATCAACAAGCTCATCGGGCATAAACTGCTGTTTGTAATCAGGATTGTCGTGTGTGTAAACATAACCTTTGCCAAATCCGTATTTTTTTGCATCTTTATAATGAGCATCCCTTAAATGCATTGGCGGTGCGTAGTCTAAGCCGCTCATAATGTCGGAAAGCGCTGCATCAACGGCACAAATTGCTTTGTTCGATTTTGGTGCATCGCAAATGTATGCAACGGCTAATGCCAGCGGAATACGCCCTTCTGGCATACCAAGCAGCTCAACTGATTTGTAGGCATTTGTTGCTATATTAAACGCATTAGGGTCAGCAAGCCCCACATCCTCTGCTGCGCAGACTATCATTCTTCTTGCAATAAACCTCGGGTCTTCGCCGCCGGCTATCATTTTTGCAAGCCAGTATATGGCTGCGTCTTTGTCGGAACCTCTCATACTTTTTTGAAAAGCCGATGCCATGTCATAGTGTTCCTGCCGTGAATATTTGATGGTCTTTTCCTGCGCAAGGCTTTCAAGTATTTCTATAGAAAGGCTCCTTTTGTTATCTTTGTAATCCGCTGCAAAATAAGAGTTTTCCACAAGGTTTAATGCCAGTCTTGCGTCGCCGCCGGAGTATTTGACTATAAAGTCTATAACCTGCTGTTTTAACACAATCGGACCGTGTTTCTCAGAAAGATATGTAAACCCTTTTTGTACTATAGAATACATATTTTCTTCATCTATAGGCTGCAGCATAAGCACCTGTACACGTGATATTAGTGCCGGTACAACTTGAAATGAAGGATTTTCCGTTGTTGAACCTATTAAATAGAACGTTCCGTTTTCCAGATACGGAAGCAATGCATCCTGTTGAGTTTTACTGTATCTGTGGATTTCGTCTATAAATAAAATGGTCTTTTTGTTGTATCGCAGGTTATCTTTTGCTTTTTCAACGCAATCTTTTATGTCTTTAATTCCTGAATTTACGGCACTTATCTCGATAAATTCGCTATTTGTGTTTGTTGCAATGAGCCTTGCGAGTGTTGTCTTTCCGCAGCCCGGCGGTCCCCAGAAAATGCAGGAAAACAGTCTGCCCGAGCGCAGCAGGTTTATAAATGCAGCATTATCTCCGACAATTTGATTCTGTCCGAGATATTCTTCAAGCGTCTTTGGCCGCAGAAGCTCTGCCAGAGGCACTTGCTTATTTGCGTTTTCCATGGCATCAAATAGATTCATAAACATATGATATGCCGTAAGTTTTGTTAAGTCAAAATGTTGGTTAGCAATCTAAACGTAAAGACAATTCCACTTTTTGCAATATTGTAGTAAAATATTTCCGTATAACGAATCAAAAACAGAATTGAACGTATTATGGATATTAAAAATAAAAAAGATAAAGATATAAAAGACGAGTTGATAGAAAAAATTGCCCAGAACCCTTCAGATGAAAATAATTATATAGAACTGGGCAAAATATATATTGCGGAAACTGATTATGAAAATGCTCTGGGGGTATATGAATCTCTGTTAAAAGTTAATCCGCTTAACTCTCAGGCTCTCATTAATGCTGGAAGTCTGCATTTCTATTACCGAAATATTAATAAATCCATAGATTACTACTCAAGAGCTTCGGAAATTGAATCCAAAAGCTTTTCTATTTATATGAATTTGGGTAATGCTTATGCAGAACTCGGGCAGTTTGAACCAGCAATGAAAAATTATGAAAAAGCTTTGGAGCTTGAACCCAACAGTGCAGCTTTGTACAATGCAATCGGGTTGTTGTTTCAGGATAGAAAAGATTATTTAACAGCTATTGTTTATTATGACAAAGCTATAAAAGCTGATGCCAACGATTCTGAAACATATATTAATAAAGCAAGTGCACAAATGTCTATGCATATGTACAAAGAGGCAATAAAGTCCTTAAAACATGCCGTTGAACTAGAACCTTCCAACTTGAAGGCAACAATATGTATAGCGAATTGTTATGCTTCATTGAAAGATTTTTCAAGTGCAGATAAGTATTTTGAAAAGTGCTACGGAATTGATGATAAAGCATATCAGGTATATGTTTGCCATGCAATTGCATATTCCGATGCAAACAGAATAGATATGGCAATCAGCAAGTATAAAGAGGCTATTTCTGTAGCTCCTAATATGCCGAATGCCTACATATTGCTCGGTAACATTTATGTTGACCGTAAAATGTATAAAGAAGCAATTGATTGCTATAAAAAAGCTTCGGATATATGCCCCAAGGATGCAAAAATTTATTCCTTTATCGGCAATACTTATTTTATGCTCGAGGATTTGCCGAATGCTATTTATACCTACAGAAAAGCTCTGCAGTATGATGAAAAATCTATAGAAAACAAACTTGTTTATATTGAAATTTTGCAGGAATATATAAATAAAAAACAAAAAAATGCAATTGTTTAATCTATTTGCATAGTAATAGCCATATTACGGGGGAAAAAAATTGTCATACGTTAGAAATACATCACCTTCTGTTTTGGAAAGATTGGTAGCTGCGGGTTCATACATAATGCCGCTGATAGGTCTGGCTTTTTTTATAATTGCATATTTAGCAAAAAGGGATTTACGTCTGTTTTTAAAATATCATATTTTTCAGTCAATATTTATTGCATTTGCTTTATGGTTAATTATCTCCGGGCTTGGTTTTGCAATGAATTTGTTGAGCTATATTCCGATATTGAGAAATATACTCGGTATGATTACGTTTTTGCTTAATACACCGATTTTTCTCGGGTTTTCAATTGTAACCCTTATATATACTCTTTTTGTTCTTTATCTTGTTGTAAGTTCAATTTGTGGTAAAGACAGTTATGTACCCTGGGTTTCTGAAATCATAAAAGAAAACTTGCGGGGGTAATATTAAATTACGAAGACAAAATTGTAGTTGGAGAGTTGGTAAAATGAAATTTGATACAATTACTGTTCAATTCGCTCACAGAGCTGCAAATAACAGGCATTGCATACCTGTACCTATTTATCAGACAACTGCTTTTGATTTTGATAGCGTGCAATATGCTGCTGATTTGTTCGATTTAAAAGCTCAGGGGGATATATATACAAGAATTTCTAATCCTACAACACAGGTTTTGGAAGAGCGTGTAGCTGCTTTGGAAGG
This sequence comes from Candidatus Gastranaerophilales bacterium, assembly GCA_944325555.1. Classification (GTDB taxonomy): domain Bacteria; phylum Cyanobacteriota; class Vampirovibrionia; order Gastranaerophilales; family Gastranaerophilaceae; genus Limenecus. Next base: position 101,043 of record CALVAN010000005.1, read on the forward strand.
TGGAGTAGGAGCTCTTGCTGTTTCTTCTGGTCAGGCGGCTTCGACTCTGGCTGTATTAAACATTGCAAAAGCCGGTGATGAAGTTGTCGCTTCATCAACATTGTATGGCGGTACGTTTAATCTTTTAAATGCAACTTTAAGAAAACTGGGTATAAATACAGTTTTTGCCAAAGGAGAGAAGGCTTCTGATTATGAGAAGCTTATCACTGATAAAACAAAATGTATTTTTATTGAGATGATAGGCAATCCTAAATTAAATGTAGCAGATATTGAACCGATTGCAAAGGTTGCTCGTGCTCATAAAATACCGCTTATTGTTGATAATACAGTGCCTTCTCCGTATCTGTGCAATCCGATAAAATGGGGAGCAGATATTGTTGTACATTCTCTCACAAAGTATATCTCGGGGCATGGTAATTCTATGGGCGGAATGATTGTTGATTCAGGCAACTTTGATTGGGAAGCCTCTGGAAAATTCAGTGAACTTGTAGAACCGGATGAGAGTTATCACGGTTTAAGCTATACAAAAGATTTTGGGAATAGTGCTTTTATAATTAAAGCAAGAGGGCAGCTGTTAAGAGATTTGGGTACGTGTATAAGCCCGTTTAACTCTTATTTGACACTTTTGGGGCTGGAAACTTTGCATTTGAGAATGCAAAGGGTGAGTGATACTGCTCTAAAGATTGCCAAATACCTTAAAAACAATCCAAAAATAGCCTGGGTAAATTATCCGGGATTAGAAGAAAACGAGTATTACCCGCTTGTGCAAAAATACATGCCAAAAGGTGCTTCTTCCATAATAAGTTTTGGCGTAAAAAGTAATGAAATGAGCGGAAGAGATGCGGGAAGGCATTTTATTGAAAATGTAAAACTGCTAATCCATGCAACAAATATAGGCGATTCTCGCTCCATAATTACTTACCCTTGTTTGACGACTCACAGGCAGCTAAATGATGAACAGTTAAAGGCTTGCGGTATATCTGATGATTTTATGCGCCTTTCTGTTGGTCTTGAGGATGTTGATGATATAATTGAAGATATCGAACAGGCTTTGCCCTGATTTTTTTAATTAAGTTAGAAAAGGAAGTTAGTAAAATGCAAGAATACGTTCAATCAAAGATTAGAGCTATAGTCGATTTTCCTAAAAAAGGAATAATATTTCGTGATATTACGACAGCCGTAAAAGACCCGCAGGCAATGAGGTATATGATAGATTACCTCACTGAAAGATATAAAGATGAGAGAATAGACTATGTTGCAGGTATTGAATCCAGAGGCTTTATTTTTGGTGCTGCTCTTGCATACAAACTTGGTGCAGGGTTTATTGTGATTAGAAAACCGGGCAAGCTTCCTGCCGAAACAATTTCGCAGGAATATGAGCTTGAATATGGTACAGATAAGATAGAAATGCATGCTGATGCTGTGGAACCTGGTAAAAAAGTTCTTATAATAGACGACCTTCTTGCAACAGGCGGAACTGTTGATGCAGCTGCAAAATTGCTTAAAAAAGCAGGTGCCAATGTTGTTGGTGCTGCGTTTATTATCGAATTAACAGATCTTAAAGGCAGAGAAAAATTGAAAGACCTGGATGTATTTTCGATGGTTCAATTTGAGGGTGAATAGTTCTCAGCTATTATGGTCAACAAATATTAATATACACTTATAAATAAAACAAAAGGGCACTTATTGTGCCCTTGAAAACCTACCATACCTATTATAAACCGAGGAATAAAATTATATTGTGTGTGAAGTGTGATTGTATTTTAAGTTGTTTCTATTCTTCGCCGTAAGCTTCTTTTTCTGCCTTTGTGAGTCTTTCAGCGAAGGCTTTGATATTGTCGGATGTTACTTTACGTTCTTTTGCATCAATCAATGTAGAAGGTACATTAACTTTTTTAGGATCGTAATATTTTCCGCCAACTTCAATTAAGTTTTCTTTTTGTTCGTCTGTCGGATTCGCTACTTCTGTTAAGAATCCGTATTTTGCAGCAACTTCAGGGTTGTTTTGTGCAAAATGTTTTGCTCTTGCAACAAATGCTTTGTCTATAGCTTCGATATGCGGTTTAGCATCGTTAGAACCTAAGCCCCAGAAGGCTTCTCCGCTGCCCCATCCTTCGCAGTCTGCGAAGATTGCATCAACAAGAGTTTCGTTGTATTTTCTTGCTTCGCCTAATTGAGCAAATTCATTGTAAACTTCAAGAACATTGTATTCGTTCATATGTTTTTCGCTGCTGAGTTCGTACAATGTATCTGTGTCTGTACCCCAGGCTTCATACAAAGCTTTAACATATTCTTTTGCAAGCGATTTGTAATTGTCAGGTGAACCGGCTTCTGCTGCTGCCAATACTTCTTTATTTTTAGCAGGTCTTTCAGCCTTGTTTTCGCTTTCTTTGTCTTCTTCATCTTCTACGTGAGCACCGGGGCCGCCGGGGTTCTTAGCGATTTCAAGAAGTTTGCCGTAGTCTTCTGTTGACAATTCGCCTGTTTTAGCATATTTGCCTGCTATATCCCAGAGAAGTTTGTAGTTTTCTTCACTGATTTCAGCGGTTGTCGGATCGTCTTGATATTGTTTAGACAAGTCGATTAATCTGCGAAGCAGTGTAGTTTTTTCTTCTTTACCGTCTTTATTTGTGATAGTTATTTCTTTGTTGAATCTATCCTTGTTTGCAGGATCAGTAGCTATTTTGTTTAATACGTTATTGATTTGAGATTCTTTGATGATTTTTGTACCGTCAATTTTGCTGTTATCATCATTGTTTGAATTATTTACTGTTACATTAGTGTTGCTGTGGAGATTTTCCATAATCTTTTTATACATTTCAGCCTGTTGAGCCATCCATTGTTTCATCATAGGCATAATCTGCATATAAAGATTTGTTGAAGTGTCCATTAATGAAGAAACACCGTAATCAAAATTCATTAATTGAGAGTCGTTAAAATTAGAAAGTCCGTCGCTTGGGTACATGATGCTGGGTGTTGTTCCCATCGGAAACAAGCTGTATTGCCACAAGTTAGGACTTACAGTTCTTCCCGAATTTGCAGGTACATTAACCGTCCAAGTTGTTCCGATGTTCAATCCGTCGCCCATTTTAGTATCCCCTAATATCTTTCTTTGTAATTCCTCTTAAAAAACGATAGACTTATTGCGTCTATATAAATTCCTCGTTCCTGTATATATATAAAGTATTTCTTCAATCAAAAATTGACTTTTAAATTAAAATTTATAAGAATTTTGTTAACAAATCTTAATATTAATCCTAAAAATTGTGTAAAAACGGGCTTTTTTAGCTTGAATGTCTGCAAGGTTGTTTTTGTGCTAAAATCTCACATGTATTATTTATAGAGAAACATGAGGATAAACGACTATGGTTGAACTTTCACCTTTGCAAAAAGCGAGATTGGCTTTTAAACCGGTTCTTCCTTCTACACTTGCTGCAGGCATTAAAAAAGTAGAAGTTATTGAAGGCGAAAAAACTGAGTGTGTAAAAGATCAAGAACAAATTAAAAAACTTTTTGAAAACACATACGGAAAATGCACAGTTACATTTAAATCAGGTAATGAACATGAATTTTCTGCAAGAAACGTTGGGGTAATACTTTCCGGTGGTCAGGCTCCCGGAGGACACAATGTTGTTGCAGGTCTGTACGACGCACTAAAACAGGCTAACCCTGAAAGCAAATTGTACGGTTTCTTAGGCGGTCCGTCAGGTATTATCGACGGCGAATACATTGAATTGACTGACGAAATTATCGATGCTTACAGAAACACCGGCGGTTTTGATATTATCGGTTCAGGCAGAACAAAACTTGAAACAGAAGAACAGTTTGAAAAAGCTCTTGAAAACTGTAAAAAATTGAACATCACAGGTATCGTTATCATTGGTGGTGACGACTCTAATACAAACGCTGCAATGCTTGCAGAATGGTTTGTTTCCAAAAATGCCGGCATTCAGGTTATCGGCTGCCCGAAAACAATTGACGGTGACTTGAAAAACGAACAGATTGAAATATCTTTCGGTTTTGATACTGCAACAAAAACTTATGCAGAACTCGTCGGCAATATCCAAAGAGATGTTAACTCTGCTAAAAAATACTGGCATTTTGTTAAAGTTATGGGTAGAAGCGCTACTCACGTTGCTTTGGAAGTTGCTTTGCAGACTCAGCCTAACATCACTTTGATTTCTGAAGAAGTTGAAGAAAAGAAAATGTCATTAAAACAAATCGTTAATTACATGGCTGACATCATTGCAAGACGTGCTAATGACGGCAAAAACTTCGGTGTTGCCTTGATTCCTGAAGGGTTAATTGAATTTATCCCCGAAATGAAAACAATGATTGCTAACCTCAATGATGTTATGTCTACACTGGAACAGGATGCTTCTTACAACAAGTTGACCGTACCGGCTGACAGATTTGACTTTATTGAAAGCAGACTTGAACCTGAAAATGCTGCTGTTTTTGAATCTCTTCCTGTTTTAATCAAAGCTCAATTACTTATGGATAGAGATCCGCACGGTAATGTTCAGGTTTCCAAAATCGAAACAGAAAAACTCTTAATTGAAATGATTAAAGTAAAACTCGCAGAAATGAAGGCGCAAGGTGAATTTATGGGCAAATTCTCCGACCAGTGCCATTTCTTCGGCTACGAAGGCAGATGTGCTTTTCCGTCTAACTTTGATGCAAACTACTGCTATGCATTGGGCTTTAACGCTTATGCACTGATTCAAGCAGGTTTGACAGGATATCTGTCATCAGTAAGAAACCTTACTGCTCCTTCTACGGATTGGGTAGCAGGCGGTGTACCTCTTACAATGATGATGAATATGGAAAAACGTCACGGTCACATGAAACCTGTTATCCAAAAAGCACTCGTAAGACTGGACGGTCCTGTATTCAAAAAACTAGAAGCAAACAGAGAAAACTGGGCAATGAATGACGAATATATTTTCCCCGGTTCAATCCAGTACTGGGGTCCGTCGGAAGTTTGCGACATCACGACACAAACTCTTAAACTCGAAAGAGAAGCAGCACTGGCTTCTGTATAATTCGGGTTATACGGATAAATATAAAAAGGCGGATATTTGGTATCCGCCTTTTTTGTTGTTTGTTTTTTTATATTGAGCATTCTTTTTTGAATTTATTCACAAATTTTGCCAATAGAATTGCATCTGCACACAAAAAAGGTCTTGGTAATTCGGAATTCTTTTTAAATAACCTTTTCTTTGCTGCATCTACAGAGCTAAGAATATCTTCTTTTGTAAATTTGTCTACAGTTTTATAACGATGCTCTGTTGGCATATAACCTTTTGGGTCTATGGATAATGTTGCCCATTCGCCCTTCTTGTTCCCGATTTTGGTTACAAAAAATATAAGACTTTTTACTTTAGACAATGGACCTTTTTTGCCTATAACCTCGATATCTACATCATTGCCTGCATTAATAAGGTCTGCAACGGATTCTTTCAGGGCTTGACCGCCTATTTTGTATGCTTTTTTAGATATTGGCATAAGTGCTTTAAAATTTTGTTTAAGATGGCAATTGCCGTTTTGTCGTATTTTCATAACTTTTTACTCTGTTACAAATGTAACATATTGGGCGATAAAAAATCAATGGGTTGAGTTTATGTTGTTAAAAAGCTTAAATATGCTTTTTAGTTATGAAGAAGATAAGAAAGGTAAAAAAAATGACATTTAATCCCCTGCAAGAAAAAGGAATACCCGTTGAAAAACAAATAAGAAGCTGGCATGAAATAGCCAAAAAACCTTTTAATAAAACAGAAGTTGATTGTTATACAAGAACACGTCAGATACTTATGAACGGTATCGAGGTTGAGGCGTGGAACTTTAAACACAATTTTGCAAGAAATTGTACTGAACCTGAGGTTAATAAGTTTATCGCAATGACAAGGCGTATCGAGGATATGCAGCAAACTACAGTTAACTGGCTAACGCCATCGGATCAATCTGTTTTAGAAACAACTTTGGGCTATGAACAGGTAGCTGTTGATTTAACGGCATGGATGGCACAAAACGAGCCTGACCCTTATGTTAAAGAAACTTTTGATTTTGGACTTTTAGAAGATTTTGACCACCTGTACAGATATAGCCAGTGGGCGTATTTAGAACATGGCATCAGTCCCAATGAAATTGTGCAGGGACAAACTGATATTATGCTCAGTCGTCCGACACAGAACCATCACAATGACAACACACTAAGACTGAGAAAGCCTTATGACAAATCAACAGCATCACCGCAAACAAAGGTAAATATCTATACACTGGTTTCGGGTGAACAGCAAACCCATAATTACTATGCAGAACATGGAATGGAGTATGGTAATCAATGTATCAGAGAAACTTATGCGGAAATTAAAGACGTGGAAGAAGAACACGTTACAATGTATGAATCTTTGATAGATCCGAGCGAAAGCTGGTTAGAAAAGCTTCTTTTACACGAATTTACGGAAGTGTGCAACTACTACACCTGTGTAGAAGACGAGGTTGATGAACGTATAAAAAGAATCTGGGAAATGTTTTTGGAATATGAAATCGGACACCTTAAAATTGCGGCTGATTTGTTTAAAAAATACGAAAAACGTGACCCTGAAGAAGTAATCGGCACAAAAGTCGTTATACCAAACAGATTTAAGTCGCAAAAAGAATATGTTACAAAAATACTGGAAACACAAATTCAAAAAAGATTGTCTAATGAAGGCATGGATTATACAGAAATCAATAAACTGCCCGATGACTGGAAAAGCTATAAAGTCCAGCAGGCAACAGGAGAGTACGGCTCTCCTACAGAAATGGTTATTCAGATAATTACAACTGCAAAGGAACGTGATTTAGTAATTGCAGATAAGAAATTAAAAGACATACAGGCAGACCTGCTCGAAAAAGGGCTGGAACCTAAAGCTCAAGCACCTGATACCGTCAGTGTTGAACAAATGCGCAAAATGATGAAAAAAGAAGAAATAGAACACGAATGCTAAATATCTTCAATAAAAAACACAGGTTGCTTGCAGTTGGAACAACCTGTGTTTTTAACAACATTAAGTTAAGTAAAAAAATTATACAAATACTAACAAAAATTTTTATTTATGATATTTTGGTTACACATAAACACATGTGGTCACAGGTTAAGGAGTATATTATATGCCAGTACAATCAATCAACTCTACAGCATCTGCACAGACTCAACAAAGTGCTGCAGCTTCTAAAAAAGTTAAAAAAGAATTTATTCCGTCTGCTTTAAAAAATGATATTGTCAGCATTAAGGACATGAAAACATCACATAAGGTAGCTATCGGAGTTTTGACATTAAGCTCTGCTATAGCCGGTTTACACAGTGCAAAAAGTGGTTTATTTAAAACAATTAATACAATTATTATGGCTGCGGTAGGTCTTGCTGCAAGTATTAGCTTAACTAAGGCTGCAGATAAAGATACAAAAAATAAACCCGAAAAAACTGCCGATGACAAAAAAGAGCCTGCATCAGCACCTGAAAATTCCAAACAAGAAGTAAAACAGGATGCAAAAGCTGAAGACAAACCTGAAGTAAAGCCTGAAAAGGAAGAAAGTGAAGAAAAGGGCGACGACAAAGATGATGACTAAAATTTAGTCGTATAAATAAACATAAAAAACAGGACTTTTTATCAGGTCCTGTTTTTTTATACATCGTAACGGCTATATTAAAATTTCAAATTTGTGCTAAATTGTTTTTATGAACAAAAAAATCATCTATTTAATATCTCTTTTGCTATTTGTTATCCTTGTTCTGGCAAGCTGTATAAGAGCTGATAAGCCTGATGCAGAAGAAACAGTACAAAATGAAAATACCGGCTTTGAATTAAGGCAGAACTATACTCCCTATCCGGTAAAAACAGAAACAATTAACGGAGTTGATTATCTCTTGTCACGCAGCCCTGCCGGTAAATACGGCGGGATCCTTGTTACCAGTACAATAGGTGAAGGACCAAAAACTTTTAACTCTTGGAACTCAATGGATGCAACGTCTTCTCTTGCTGCGGATATTATGTTTGATGCACTTGTTACAACCGACCCTTATACGGGTGAGGTTATTCCAAAAATGGCCAAAATCATAAAAATTCTGCCTGACAAAAAAACATATATTATTGAGCTCCGGCATGGCTTAAAGTGGTCTGACGGAAAAGAAATTACTGCTGATGATGTATATTTTACTTGGAATACTATTATCTTTGGCGGTTTTGGTAATACCAGCACAAGAGATGCAATGTATATAGGTCGAGAACTTCCGAAAATTGAAAAACTCGATAAATATACTGTTAAGTTTACTACCCCAAAACCTTTTTCACCGTTTTTAAGACAATTGAGCGTGCCAATTGCACCGAAACATGTTCTGGAACCTGTTACCAAACAGGGAAAAAGAGCTTTCGCCTCTTTTTGGAGTTCCAACACAAAACCATCAGACTTTGTCACAAGCGGTGCGTTTAAACTTAAAGAATATGTTCCTGCACAACGCCTTGTTTATGAACGTAACCCTAACTATTACATGATTGACGAAAAGGGACAGAAACTTCCTTACCTTGACAAATATATTATTTTGATAGTAGGTGATTTAAATAATGAACTTTTGAAGTTTAAGGCAGGTGAACTTGATACTGTTGGACTACGGGGCACCAATGTGGCAATGTTTAAGGAGCAGGAAAAAAATTCCGACTACAAAATATACAACCTGGGACCTGATACTGGTACAATGTATTTTTCTTTTAATTTGAATACACGTAAAAACGATAAAGGAAAATACTATGTTGACCCGGTAAAACAAAAATGGTTTAACGATGTAAACTTTAGAAAAGCTGTTGATTACGCACTGGACAGAGAAAATATGGTTTTCAATATTGCAAGCGGCGTTGCAGCTCCTCTATTTACACCTGAGCCTCTTGCCTCTATTTATCTAAACGAAAAAATTGCAAATGGGCACCCTCAGGATATGCAAAAGGCTAAAGAATATCTTCGAAACTCCGGTTTTTACTGGAAAAAAGGTAAACTATACGATAAGTACGGCAACAAAGTTGAATTTGACTTATATACAAATGCAGGCAACACTGAACGTGAGTCTATAGGCGTTATGGTTAAGCAGGATTTGGAAGAGCTTGGTATGACCGTTAACTTTAAGCCTATAGAGTTCAATACACTTGTGAGTAAACTTGTTAATACCAACGATTTTGACTCTGTGATTATGGGCTTTACAGGAAGTCCTCTTGAGCCATACGGCGGCAAAAATGTTTGGTACTCTAACGGAACCTTGCATGTGTTTAATATGCGTAAAACTCCGCAGGAGAACAAAGACCTTTATCCTTGGGAACATCAGATCAATGAGCTTTTTGATAAAGCTTCGCTTGAACTTGACTTTAATAAACGCAAGCAGCTTTATGAACAGTACCAGCAGGTTGTATATGACCAAAAACCATTGATATACCTTTATTCACCGGTAAGAATTATCGCAATAAGGAATAAATTCGGCAATATTAACCCGACTGCCTTAGGCGGTGCAGTACATAACCTTGAAGAAATTTATATAAAATAATAATTATCCTTCAAAATTCAAGCCTGAAGCTTTTCTCATTGATGTTCGGATTGCTTGTTGAGATTCTTCAAGTATTTTTTGTTCATCTGCAGTGAGAGTTTGTCCTTGAAGATATTTATTTATAACTGCGTTGTATTCTTTGTTTTCAGCATTCATACCGGTAACGGATTGAAACATTGAAGATTCTGCTGCTGCTGTTATGACTCCGTCTTCTTTTCCGTCTATTCCGTCAGCCATTTTATTAAAAAATGCAAGTTCTTGTGCATCAATTTGCCCGTTTCCGTTAAAATCGAGGTTTTGTGCAAACAGATTTGCACTTCTTTGTGAAATTGTCTTGTACTGCTGCATTTCTTCTTCAGTAATTTCTGTTGGTTCTGCGTCCATTGCTCTTGTGTCATCGGCAATTTTATCAAGTGTTAGTTCATTTGCTTTTTCACTGCCTTGTTGTTCTTTTTTGGCAAATTCTTCTGCTGTAACTTTTCCATCTTTGTCGATATCATAATATTCTAAAAGCAATTTTTCACTGTAATCTGTATATGCTTCATTTTGTTGCCCCTGAGAAATTGTATTTGTGCTGAATATTGAAACTGAAGAATTCTCCAGTCTTTGTATATCGGCGTATGTCTGTATATTGTTAAAATTTATTTTGTCGGTAACAGCCTGATTAACCTCTTGTGAGTATTGTTTCTGTTCCACTGTTGATTTTGAAAAATCAATTTTTATTTTTTGCCCGATTTGCAGCAATTTAGGATTGGTTATTCCATTTGCTTTAATGACTTCATTTACTTTGTTGGCAATATCTCTATTACTCTGAAGGTTAAATTCTCTCTTACAAATATTCCAGAGATTGTCACCTCTTTTTACCGTGTATTCACTCATTAGTTCTCTCTATCATAAATTTCTTAAATATATACTATGTATATATAAAAACTTTATTTGCGAAAAAATTGTTTTTACTTGCCAAAATCGTGTTAACAAAAGTTAACAGAAAAATTTATACTGCTGAAAATATTGTATAATTCATAAGTTGGCTTACAGAAAAGCCGTAAAAAACAAGGGGAGTTTTAAATGAAAGTTTTAATTACAGACAAAATTAATGAAACAGCAAAACAAATTGTGGATGAGGCTGCAGAAGGCGTTATCTTGCCCACAATGAGTGAAGAAGAGTTATGTAAAGTAATAGGCGATTATGATGCATTAATGGTGCGCAGCCAAACTAAAGTAACAGCAAAAGTTATAGAAGCAGGAAAAAAACTTAAAATTATAGGCAGAGCAGGCGTAGGCGTAGATAATATTGATCTGGATGCCGCTACCTCAAATGGTATTATCGTTGTAAACTCCCCTGACGGTAACACTAATGCTGCCGCAGAACATACAGTTGCTTTAATGCTTGCTATGTCGAGAAATATTGCTAAGGCTGCAATGTCTACTAAACAAGGATTGTGGGAACGTTCCAAATTTACCGGACACGAGGTTTTTGGCAAAACACTGGGTATTATTGGTTTTGGCAAAATAGGACACCATGTTGCACAAACTGCAAAGGCTCTAGGGATGAAAATTTTGGTTTCGGATCCTTATACAACAAAAGAAGTTGTGGAAAAATTCGGTGCAAAATATGTTGAATCATTGGATGAATTGTGGGGTGAATGCGACTATATCACTGTGCATGTGCCAAAAACTAAAGAAACTCTCCATATGATTAACAAAGATACAATTGCAAAAATGAAAAAAGGAGTGCGCTTAATTAATTGTGCACGTGGCGGAATTATTGATGAAACAGCACTTGCAGAAGCTCTTGAATCAGGTCAGGTTGCACAGGCAGCCGTTGATGTTTTTGAAACAGAACCTGATATTGTAAATTCTCCTCTTGTGAAAACAAACGGCGACATCTTGCTTACACCTCATTTGGGAGCTAGTACGGAAGAGGCTCAATTAAAGGTTGCAGAAGACGTAGCTCAACAGATAAGAGATGTTTTGGCAGGCGGCTCTGCTCGTTCTGCAGTAAATATACCGTCTTTAAAACCTGACAAACTTGAACCCGTCAAAGACTATATGCAGCTTGCACAAAACATTGGAGAACTTGCTATGCAGATGTCTAAAGGAAGCCTGAAAGGAGTTTACGTTACGGTAAAAGGAAGCCTTGCGGATTTGGATGTTTCTCCTCTTGAAACAGCCGTTCTTAAAGGGGTATTTTCTTCGTTTATGAATTCCGTAAACTTTGTAAACGCACCTATTATAGCAAAGGCAAAAGGTATAGATGTTGCAACTACAAAATCAAATACAACAACCGATTATACGGGTTCAATTACTCTCAAGCTTGTTACTGATAAAGAAACAAATACTGTTTCCGGTGCGCTTATCGCCGCTGACATGCCAAGAATCGTAAAAATTAACGGTTACAACACAAGTATCGAACCCGAAAAGCACATGATTCTTGTGCCTCACGAAAATAAACCGGCAATGGTTGCTAAAGTTGCAACTGTTCTTGGCGACAAAAATATTAACATTACGAGAATGAATGTTGCTCAGAATCGTTCTCAGTCTGACAACATATCCATGATGATAATAAATACGGGCAGTGAGGTTGCTGAAAAAACTCTTAACGAAATCTCGGGTATTGACGGAATTGAAAGTGCTAAGTATATAAATCTAAGCGCATAATAATTAGCAGGCACAGTGTTGTTTGATTATAGCTGCATTGTGCCTGTTTATTAATTGTCTTTTGTACACTTTATTAAGAATTGTAAAAAAACTTTACTTTTGTGATGATTTTTGTTTATAATTAGCAAATAATAAAATTTACCAACTTAAAGCATTTGCCAAGACTTAGTAAAATAAAAAAATAGATTGGAAAACCTATGAAAACCGAAAATCTAGTATATAATATTCAAAATTTTCAGTCCACAAAAACCCCGAAGGGCAAAATGCGAGAGCAGATAACTACCGTGAACTCAAGACCTGTGTTCAGAGGGAAGAATGCGTACGGGTATGACAATTTTGAAATGAATAAAAGTGTGACAAAAACGACCGCAGGACAAAATCCGAGCGGTCGTTTGAGTTTTAAAGGCGCACCTGTCCAAACGGTTGCAAGAGTGTTAAGAGAAAACTCCCCCGCTTCACAGGTTGTTGCAAAAACTATCGGCGAAAAATTTGCGGTAAACAAATGGTTTAATAAATTTCTTGATATTCTTGCCGACAATTCTCTTATAGCTGATGCACTTATTGCGTTAGGTTTAACAACTATCGCAAGACCTGCATCAATCTATATTATCCCTACAAAAGATCCGCATGAAAAGAAAAAGAATAATTATCAGGTTGCGCATTCAGTCGCAACAGGTGTTTTGGGACTTGCCACAACATTTGCGGTAGCAGAGCCGGTTAAGCGTGGTGTTAAAAAGTTAATGAACAATCCTGCTAAATACATGAAAAAGGATGCATCTTACATTAAAGAAAATGCAAGAGTCTTTAAAGAAACAGCAGGCAGGCTCCATCAACCTATTTTCTTACCGTTAAGAGCTGCGTTAACAATTGCTATTGTTCCGCCGATACTCAAGATGTTCGGTTTGTCCAAAACTGTTAAAGAGGTTAAACCTTCAGACAAGGCTAAAGTTGATTATTCATTTATGAGCTTTAAAGGCGCTGATTCAAAATCCTTTAAGGGCTTTGCAAAAGTAAAATCCAGTTATGATAAAGCTTCTGACAGAATTGCTAAGGCAAACAATGCAACTCCGTCATTTAAAGGTGCAGGCTCTTTGGTAACTGAAGGTATTGCAAAAGGTGTTGGAAAACTCGCTGATACAAACAAGTTTAAAAAGTTTATTTTATGGTTTAAAGACCAGAAAAACTGGTTCCCTCATTTGATTGCAGGTGAAAGCTTATGGCTGTCTGGTTTTTATATGCAGCAAACAGCAAAATCCAAAACAATTGAAAAAGACCAGAAACTGCCTATGATATTGAATCAGGGTATTACCGCTGCTTTATGTACCTGGGGTGCCTACAAACTTGACGGTGTAATAAACGATAAACTCAACAAATATAAAGAAGTATATAAAAGAATGAACCCAGATATGGTTAGAAAATCTAACCTTTATGAAGGTTTGTTAAAACGTTATGCAAACAATCCGGAAATTTTAGAAAAACTGGCTAAGGTTGACAAATACAAGCCCCTCAAAGAAGCAAATAAAACATTGAATAATAAATTAATCGGTATCAGACTCTTAGGACCTATAGTAATCTTTACGACAATCTACAGATTTGTCGGTCCTGTAGTCGTTACCCCGTTTGCAAACTGGATTAGCGAAAAAATCCAGCCGCATAAAAAATCGGCATAAAATCACTAAGGCTTATTAATTAAACGGTCTTTTTATGAAAGCCGTAGCCGTTTGAGATTGTACGTCCGATAGCTTCTATCTTTTTAACAATGCTGTTTCTATATTCTTGTGCGGTGTTGTTCAAGCTTGCTTTGCCGGGGTATATTGTATATTTCTGTTTGCACTCTTCATCGGTAACATTAGGCATAACAACATTTGCCCCGCTTTTTAACGCAAGCATGCGCCCGTTTTCCTGCAAAGTTTCCATTGCTGTAGTTGCGGGTATATTTATATCAGGGAGAAGCAGCCTTGTTAACGCCATGACCTTTAATGCTTTTATCAGTGTGCCGCCGTTTTCATTTTGCAAAGGAGTTTGGGGGCTGGGAATAAACGGGCCCAATCCTATCATATCAGCATCGATATTTTTAAAAAACAGTATATCTCGAGCCAAGGATTCATCACTCTGATGAGGCAGCCCGACAAGACAGCCCGTACCGACTTCAAACCCTAGAGTTTTTAGGTCATTAAGACACCTTACTCTGTTTTCAAAACTCATTGAGGGGTGGAGTTTTTTATAAAGTTCCCTGTCTGTTGTTTCTATACGCAAAAGATACCTGTCAGCGCCGGCGTCTTTGTATGCTTTGTATTCTTCATAAGACTTTTCTCCGATACTGAGAGTAAGAGCCAAGTCGAGTTCTTTTATTTCTTGTATTATTCTGCACATTTTGTCAGTATCAAAATAAGCATCTTCACCTGATTGTAAAACCACTGTTTTGTAGCCGAAATCTTTTGCTTTTTGTGCAAGCAAAATAATCTCTTCCAAAGCCATTCTGTAGCGTTGTACAGCCGTGTTGTCTTTTCTTAACCCGCAGTAAAAGCAGTTGCATCTGCATATATTGGAGAATTCAATCAAACCTCTAAGATGAACCTCATCCCCGACATATTGTTTGCGCACTTTATCGGCAGTATCAAACAACAACTCATTTACAGTGTCATTCTTTAATATTTCAACAATTTCCGACTCACTCAAAGAATGCGTACTTTGTGCATTTTTTATAACATTAACAAGGTCAGTCAATCCAACCTCCGCCGATTAAGTGTTTGTCATTAACATCGTAAAAAACAACAGCCTGACCTGGGGTTACTGAGGCAACCGGAGCTGAAAAATTAACCGCAGCTGTTTTTGTTTCTTTGTCATAATTAATTTGTGCCGGCTGTGCCTGCATGTTGTAGCGAATCTTCACCATTGCTTTAAATGTGCTTTTATCAAAAGGA
This sequence comes from Candidatus Gastranaerophilales bacterium, assembly GCA_944325555.1. Classification (GTDB taxonomy): domain Bacteria; phylum Cyanobacteriota; class Vampirovibrionia; order Gastranaerophilales; family Gastranaerophilaceae; genus Limenecus. The sequence goes on from CALVAN010000005.1 coordinate 116,199, forward strand.
TATTGGAATTTTACCTCTTTAACGACAACAGAGCCGCTGTATAAATCCTCTTTTGTTCCGACATACACGATATTATTTGCAGCATCAAGCTTTACAACATACAAAGGCTCTTCAAATGCTATGCCAATGCCTTTTCTCTGTCCGATAGTGTATTGCCAAAAGCCTTCGTGCACACCGAGTTTTCTGCCGTCTTTTATGTAAATAAAATCGCCTTTTTTTGTTCCGAATCTGTCTAACAGATATTTTTTTGTAGTCATAGGTTTTGTTATAAAACAAATATCCTGACTTTCTTTTGAGGATTTGGAAGGCAGGTCGTTATCAATTGCTATTTGCCTTATTTCTTCTTTTACATAATCACTGAGCGGAAATAAAATTTTGTTTAAATGTCTCTGATCAAGTTCAAACAAATAGTATTGCTGGTCTTTTTTTTCATCACGGGCAGGATACATTTTTTTTATTCCGTTATCATCAATAATGCGTGCATAGTGACCTGAGGCAACGTAGTCGCAGCCGAGTGTATCCGTTGCATAATCGAATAGCCTTCCCCATTTTATTGTGCGATTGCATAATATACAGGGATTTGGCGTTTTTCCGTTTTTGTATGAATTTTCAAAATAATCTATTACATCGTGTTTAAATTCTTTGCTTAAATTTAAAACATAATGTGGTACATCTAACTTTTGTGCAACATTTTTTGCGTTGTTCACTATAGTGTCGAATTTTTCGTCGTCAACCATTTTTACTGTTATTGCGCATACGTCATAACCCTGCTGTTTTAAAAGATAACAGGTTACACTGCTGTCCAAACCGCCTGAAAGAGCAACTGCAACTTTTGTTTTTTTATTATCGTTCATAGAATAATTATAGTTTAAACTCTTTTATATTTCTATTTTTAAGAAACACTACCGTCGTAATATAAGTTAAAAATTTTTGAATATATATGGCTAAATTCTTTTGTTTATGTGTCAATAACAATAGAAAAACAAGGATAATAAAATGAATTTACAACAGCTTTCTGCAGGTATATTACAAAAATACTCAACTGCATCATCAAACACAAAAGACAAGTCTTCTATAAATACAAAAAGTTCTATAATAGGTGGTGTTTTAGGCTACACTGCTGCTACTGCTCTTTCATCTTCTCTAAAAGAACCTTTAATTATATATTCTGCAGAAATAACAGGTAATATAAGAGAAGAATTGGGAAAAGAAAATTTAGAATCAATTGTTAATATTGCTGATAAATTTATCGATGATAAGAAATTAAAAGAAAAGGGCTTAAATGTTATTAAAGTATCAAAGGACATGCCCCTTGAAGAACAACAAAAGCTTAAATCAGTAGTATATGAAGGGCGTAACTTTTTGGGCAAATTTTTGTATAATAAATCTCTGCGCAATAATAGTACCTTTCTTGCAACAATGGCTGATGTGGTGTCTTTTGGTTTAAAGGGCTTTTCTGCTTCTGCATTATATATTCCAAAATCAAGAGCTCTTTTATTTAATAAAAAAGGTGCAGGCTTGGAAATTTTCAAGGAGTTGGCTATTGCTGCTAAAAAATTTCCTAAACTGCAAGCTGCGAAAATCCCGCTTTATAACGGTCTGAAACATCTTACACTTCCGATAATACTTATAGGTGTTTGCAGCAGAAATAAAAATATACCTGAGGGGCAACAACTCAATAAAAAAGAAAAATTCGACAAATTTACAAACTTTGTAAGAAATAATGCCGGTAAACTGTCTATGGCTGCGTTTGCTCCTGCATTGCTGATGAATATCAGTAATTCTGCCAGAGCTGCTAATATTGCACGTAAGTACGCTTCTAAAGAGATTGCACAGGCTTCGTATGCACAAGAGGGAGTTAATTCTGCAAGGATACTGTTAGCAACTCTTATTACAGGGCTGTCTGCCGTGACCGGCGTAAAAGTTAAAGACTGGTTCCAAAATCGCAGTGACAAAAAAGCTTTAACGTTGAAAGACAGTACTGTATCAAAATAACGGTTACAAAATAAAAAGTTTGAACTATAATATCTTTAGCTAATATCAGTACAGCATAATAAAAACGGATAAATATTACGGCTAAGGATAATTCATTGTATGTCTAAAATTAGAGTTTTAACGGTATTCGGAACACGACCCGAGGCAATAAAAATGGCTCCGCTTGTAAAAGAGTTTGAAAAACACTCTGATATCTTTAAAAGTATCGTATGTGTTACAGCACAACATCGCCAAATGCTGGATCAGGTACTGAAACTGTTTCATATATATCCCGATTATGATCTGAATATAATGAAACCAAATCAAGACCTCTGGAGCATAACAACGGAAGTTTTGATGCTGATGAAGGAAGTCTTTGACAAAAGCAAACCTGATATTGTCCTTGTTCATGGTGATACTACCACATCTATGGCCGCAGCTTTATCTGCTTTTTATGCAAAAATCCCGGTAGGACATGTTGAAGCTGGTTTAAGGACCTTTAATAAATTTTATCCTTTTCCTGAAGAAATAAACAGAGTCTTTGCCGATGCGCTAAGTTCTTATCACTTTGCTCCTACTGATACAAGTGTACAAAACCTGATAAATTCGTCTATTAACAATGAACACATATACAAAACAGGCAATACCGTTATAGATGCGTTATTGCATACTGTTGAAAATAACAAGGCAGATTTGAGTTATATAGGCTTGAAGCCGGAGTTAAAGACTATTCTGTTGACTTCTCACAGACGAGAAAATTTTGGTGAACCGATAAGAAATATTTGTAAAGCTGTATTAGAACTTGTTGAAAAAAATAAGGATATTCAGGTAGTATATCCTGTTCACCTCAACCCTAACGTGCAACAGCCGGTAAATGAGCTGTTAGCAGGTAAAGAACGCATACATTTGATAGAGCCTATGGAGTATGCTCCGTTTTGTACTCTGATGAAGGAGTCTCATATTATTATGACTGATTCAGGCGGGGTGCAGGAGGAGGCTCCGTCTTTAGGAAAACCTGTACTTGTTCTCAGAACAACAACGGAACGTCCTGAAGCTGTAGAGTACGGTACTGTTAAACTCGTAGGCACAGACACTCAAAAAATTGTTAATGAGGTGCAGAACCTGCTTGATAACCCCGAAGAGTACAAAAAAATGTCTGAATCGATAAATCCTTACGGTGACGGACTTGCAAGCAAAAGAATTGTTGAAATAATACAAAAGGAATTTGCTAAGAATTAGCATTTCGACGCACGCTATTGTTAGCAAGCCCTGGCTTGCGATTTTTTAGAATTATCCTGCGACCGCAGGTCGCAAAGGTTCGGATAAGCATAAAATTAAATAAAAAATGC
>CALVAN010000006.1 GCA_944325555.1 Candidatus Gastranaerophilales bacterium
CCCTGACGGAAGTTGGATTAGAAACAGTTGTGTTTTGAGGTAATTTTTACAGCAGCTTGTCGCTGAAAAATTACTGACAAAACACTTTACTGTTTCTTTTGATAAGCGCCGGTTTTCTTTTCTTACTTGAGTCGTAGGTGAGGTACGAGCCGTACGAATCAGGATGCTCGTAGAGTATGGTTCGTTTCTTTTCTTTTGCCTAGGGACTCCGTTCAAAAGTTGACTAAATGTCAAGTTTTGAACGGAGGTATGCTAAGTCAGATACGCAGTATCTGCGTGCAGTATAAAAATTAAAAAGAAATGAACATAAAAAAATAAAGACATAAATTTTTGCTTTATGTTCCACCCATTCTTTGGAAAGAACTCTGTTCAAAATGATTGAGTATCATTTTGAATAGAGACTCTGCCGAACAAAACAATTGAGTATTGTTTTGTGAGAGGTAATAAGTCAAAAGCGTAGCTTTTGCGTGCCGTATAGTAATTGTGGCGCCCAAGTTCACTATTAAAAGACAATGATGTATTTGTTTTATCCTTTAGTTATCGTGAAGCCATTTTTCAGGCTTCGCTCAAGCTCAGCCGAAAAAGAAGGCAAACTCCCGACCTACTGTTCCGTTCATACAGAAAGTAACACAAACCTGTGCTCGGCAACTCGGGCTATATAAATTGCTCTCCTTTGATGTATTAAAGTATTTGTTATAATTACATAGCCCTCAAACAGACCTCGCTTGTTGTTGTTTGTGGCGGAATCGAACGGGGCTTTGCCCCATGCGAAGGCGGACGTTACTCCGCCGGAGCGTTCGTATTCCAAGACACTTTCTTAATTGTTATACGGCACGCAGATACTACGTATCTGGCTTAGCCTGCCTCTATGTAAAACGTGCCACTGGCACCTTTTACACAGAGTTCTTACAAAGGTCGGATTTTTTATTTAGTTCCTGTGGCAGACCCGCTTTACTGCTACGCAGTTGTGGGTTTGGTTTTCGTTCCAACAGCAAAAAGTCTACCAAAGAAAAGCAACTAAATGTTGCTTTTAGGAGAGAGCTAAGTCAAAAGCAAAGCCTCAACGTACAGTATAAAATTAAAAATGAACTATACCCTTTAGGGTGCATTGTCCTCAGGTAACATAATTTCATATAGTCAACTGACCCCGACAACTTATTGAACGGGTACAATAAACAAGTACAATATTGGATATACAACAAGGGTACCCAAGGACTCCGTTCGGAAGGTGCCGGTGGCACGTTACGAATGGAGGGAAGTGCATGGGGTCACTTCCGTAAAATCTTGGATTTTGCGCCTCTCGCTACCTCTCACAAACAATTCACTGGATTGTTTGCTCGGCAGAGTGTGTACCACTCCTACAAGCGAGGTCCCACTCAGACATTTTAGTCACAAAATTACATAACACATACATCTCTCACTCAAACTTTGCTAATAAATCTTTTTTGTATAAAATTATTAATATATAAACATTTAAGAATTGAGGATATGAAATGTCAGAGAAAGAATTTGAGTTTAAAGACACACTGAACTTGCCGAGAACAACACTTGCAATGCGTGCCAACGCACCTGTAAGAGAATTAGAAATTCAGGATTTTTGGGATATAGAAAAAATTTACGAAAAAAATCTTGCCCAAAGAGATATCGAAAACAAATTTGTGCTGCATGACGGGCCGCCGTATTTAAGCTCACCTAAAATTCACATCGGTACTGCTTTAAACAAAATTCTTAAAGACATTGTTACAAAATACAAAGCTCAAAGCGGCTACTATGCACCGTATGTTCCGGGATACGACGGACACGGTCTGCCTATTGAAAATGCCGTACTTAAAAACATCAAAGACAAAAGCGATATTACAAAATATCAACTTAGACAAATGTGCAGAGATTTTGCTATGCAAAACCTCAGAGGTCAGGAGGAGGACTTCCGCCGTCTTGGTGTATGGGGCAACTGGGACAACCCTTACATCACAATTTCTCCGGAAGTTGAAGCGGAACAGGTCAGAATTTTTGGCGAAATGTATGAAAAAGGCTATATCGAAAAGGGCTTAAAACCGGTTTACTGGTGTCCGAAATGCGAAACAGCACTTGCCGAAGCGGAAGTTGAATACGCTGATCACACTTCAACCGCAATTTATGTAAAATTTGAGTTTGAAGAAAAAGCACAACAAAAAATCAGAGAAATTTCTGGAATCGAATCCAAAGACCCGATATATGCGGTTATCTGGACAACAACCCCGTGGACAATTCCGTCAAACCTTGCTATATGTCTTAACTCAAGATTTGAATATTCGCTTGTTAACTACTTCGGCGACATTTTTGTTATAGCTTCCGACCTTGTGGACGCTTTTGTAAAAGACAACGAGTTTGAAGAAAAAGATATAAAAATTCTCGGTTCCGTAAAAGGCAGCGACCTTGAAGGTATGAGAACCGTTCATCCGCTTTATGAAAGATATTCTCCCATACTTCTCGGAGACCACGTTACGTTAGACGCCGGTACAGGCTGCGTTCATACAGCACCGGGGCATGGTCTTGAAGACTGGGAAGTCTGTCAGAAATACAATATTGACGTACTTTCTCCGCTTGATGCAAAAGGATACTGGACGGAAGAAGTTCCGGATATGCAAGGCATCTATTATGAAGAAGGCAACGACATAGTTATACAAAAATTGGATAAAGCAGGCGCATTGTTATCGCACAAAACAATCACCCACAGCTATCCTCATTGCTGGAGATGCAAACATCCCGTTATTTACAGAGCAACTCCTCAATGGTTTGTTAAAGTCGACAGATTCAGAGATAAAGCTCTTGAAGAAATTCACAACGTTGAATGGATTCCTGCATCAGGCGAACAAAGAATAGCCAACATGGTGGCATCCCGCTCCGACTGGTGTATTTCAAGGCAAAGAATCTGGGGCGTGCCAATACCCGTGTTCTACTGCAAAGACTGCGGTGAACCAATTGTTACACGTGCAACCATCGAAAAACTCGCAAAGCTTTTTGAAGAAAGTTCTTCCGACATCTGGCTTAAAGAAGGACCTAAATATCTTATGCCCACAGCGTTCAAATGTCCTAACTGCGGCAGCAGAAACTTCACCAAAGAAAAAGACATCATGGACGTATGGTTTGACTCGGGTATTACACACCGTGCAGTTGTGGAAAAACGTTCAAAAGAACTTGGCCACCTGCCTGTTGAATTGTACTTAGAAGGTTCAGACCAGCACAGAGGCTGGTTCCAGTCTTCACTTTTAACAGCAGTCGCCACTAGCGGCAAAGCTCCGTATCAAACAGTATTAACCCACGGTTTTGTACTGGACGGTGAAGGCAGAAAGATGAGCAAATCTTTAGGCAACACAATTGCTCCGCAGGATATCATTAAAGTATTCGGCGCAGACGTACTCAGACTCTGGGCGGCGTCGGTAGATTACAGAAATGACGTAAGAATCGGCGAAACCGCTATCAGACAGATGGTTGAAATCTTCAAAAAGATGAGAAACACCTCAAGATTTTTGCTAGGCAACCTCTATGACTTTGATCCCGAGGCTGATTATGTTTATTACAAAGACTTAAAAGCAATAGACAAATTTGCTTTACACAAATTAAACACACTCATCAAAAACGTAACGGAAGCGTTTGACAATTATGAATTTTACAAATACTTCCAGCACCTGCAAAACTTTGCGGCAGCGGATTTGAGCTCTTTCTATCTTGATATTGTAAAAGACAGACTCTACACCGCAGGTAAAAAGTCACTCTCAAGACGTGCCTGCCAGACTGTTTTGTATGAAATATCACAGGCATTAACAAGAATGCTGGCACCTGTTATGCCGCATCAGGCAGAAGACATCTGGCAGAACATGCCGGAAAAGCAAAGAGGCGGTATAAAGAGCGTTCTTTTAACGGATTGGCCAAACACTAACGTTAAATGGGTCAATAATAATATTGAAGAAGAATTCACCAAAATTCTTAAACTCAGAGAAATAGTAACAAAAGCCATTGAACCGTTAAGAGCCGATAAAGTAATAGGCAGTTCTCTTGAAGTTGCAGTATACGTACAAGGCGGCGACGCTGAACTGTTAAACAAATACGAAAAAGAACTCGCCAATATCTTCATCACATCTCAGGCTGAACTTACGGACAGCGCACCTGAAAAAGTGCTGAACAAGTTGGAAGAAGACGGTTATACAATTTATGTAACCCATGCCCACGGTGAAAAATGCGACAGATGCTGGAAGTACAGAAAACTTATCAACATCGGACCGCAGGGCAGCATTTGTCAGGATTGTATCAGCGCAATTAACGGCGATGACTAATTAAACAAATAACATAAATAAAAAAGGTTGAAGCCAAAACTTCAACCTTTTTTATTTATATATTAACAAGCTCTTTTACCGCTTTGCGTTTAATTTTGCGGGTAGTGGTTTTTGGCAGAGGCTCTTTTTGGACAATAATATTAACGGGTCTTTTGTAAGGAGCAAGACGCATCGATAAAATTTTAACCTCCTGTCTGACCTTCTCTTGCAATTCTTCATCAGAATATTGAGCCTTAAAGGCTTCTGCAGGAACAATGACCGCAACTATGTCCTCAGTTCCCTCTTTGGTACCGGACTTTCTTGATGCTCCGAATACGCACACCTCCGCAAATTTGTCGCTTTTTTCCAGAACAGATTCAACCTCTTCGGGGAATACCTTCTTGCCGCCCGAGAGTACAATCATGTTTTTTATTCTGCCGGTAATATGTATATGCCCGTCTTTATCAATATCCGCTATATCACCCGTATGCAGCCATCCGTCTTTAGTAAAAACCTCAGCCGTAAGTTCCGGACGATTGTAATACCCTTTCATAACAGAACCGCCCTTTAAAAGAAGTTCTCCCGTAGCAGGGTCAACTTTTGCCTGAACACTGTTAAGCGGTCTGCCGACAGAAGCAATATCAGAGCATTTGTCATAATTTACGCTGACAACAGGGCTTGTTTCCGTAAGCCCGTAGCCTTGAAAAACTCTTATCCCGATTCTTTCAAAAAATTCTCCGACCGACACATCGAGAGGGGCTCCGCCTGATATACAGCCATAGAACTTTCCGCCGAATTTTTTATGAATTTTATAAAACATCAGCTTTCTTATGGTGTAAGAAGGAATAAATTTTGTTAAAGCATACATGAGTTTGAACAAAATCTGGACATGTTTCGGCGAAGCTTTTATTTCCGTTTCTATCCCGGTTTTTAAAAGTTTCAAAAATGCAGGCACAACTATCATAAAATTAATGTTTTTCTCCTGCATAATTGAGAGTATATCTTTAGGCTTAAGACTTTTTGTATAATATATTGAAAGTCCCCAGCTCAAAATCATTGAAAAACCTACCGTTAATTCAAAAAGATGATTCATAGGCAGAATCGATAACAAAGAGCTGATTTGTTTATTACCGAAAAATTTTCTGTATAAATCCGACAAATCACTCAGTTGCGTGAGCATATTATTAAAAGAAATTTCAACACCTTTTGGTGCCCCTGTTGTACCTGAAGTATAAATAATTAGCGCCGTTGATTTTGAACTTCTGTGTCGCCATTTTGCTTCATAATCATGCGGAAGCGTATTTATGGATACAATATTTTCCTCATTAGTATCATCCAGACAAATAATGTGTTTTAAAGATTCAACTTCGCTTAACAGCCCTTTGGCGGTTTGCAAAAATTGTCCCGATACGATAATTACTGTGGGATTACAGTCCTCAAGTATTGATTTAAGCTCATATTTGGTAAGTTTTATATCCAGCGGAACGGTAATCATACCTGCAAGTACGGAGGCAAAAACCCCCGCCCCGAACTCGGGTCTTGATTCAGATAAAATAGCAAGCCGTTCACCTTTAGTAACGCCTATATTTTTTATCAGATAACATCCGACTTTACGGGACAATTCACCAATCCCTTTGTAAGTATATTCATTCCAGCCCTGAGCATTTTTTATCCCGAGTGCAATACGGTTTTCATAATCCTGAGTTTTGTTTTGCAAAAATAATAAAATATTTCTGTAAATTTTTTCCGATTTTTCGGATGAACCCAAATTAGCTGTTGACATTTAATTTCCCCGACATAAAACTGTAAGATGCATTACAATTTATTATAAAATATTATTTTACACGTTTCCACTAATTTACACATAATTAACCATATGGTCGAGTTCAAAAAAAATATTTATAATACAATATAATCAGGGGGAGTATATTAAAATATGAAAAAGACTTTAATATTGTTGATAATCGGAATGATTGTATTTTCCATGGCTGCAAAGGATTCTCAAGCCGCAAGAAAATCAAAAAAGTCTGCCGCCGTTGTCACTCAGGATGACATAAACGCAATGACAGTAACTATTGACAATCTTACACGCAAGGTCTATTCAAATTCCTTATTTTCACCTGAAGATAACTCAAAAATGATAGAAGTTAAAATAAAACTCGATAATCAAATGCTTGTATCACCTGATTTGGCACTGGCTCCTCTTTATTACAAAGCCGGCAACCTTTATCTTGCACGTGAATATAAAAAGGAAGCAATCGAGTGTTATCAAACAATTTTAGAAAACTTCCCTGACACAGCACTCGCCCCTAAAGCGACTCAAGCATTAAAAAATTTAGGTGTAGAAATCGTTACACCGACACAAGAAGATGAAGAAGGCATAACAACGGGACAAGCCGCTGACATAAATGATTCAACAACGGGTTCAGAAACAGAAGAAACAAACACGGAAAATAGTTTACAGACAAGTAATAATTAAAATTATTTTCACAATAATATAAATAAAAAAACAAGCTATATCAGCTTGTTTTTTTATTATTTACTTTCAAGTTTCAAAAGCTGCTCATATAACTTAACCTGTTCATCCGTTAAATTTTTAGGTACGGCAAGGTTTATCTTTACATTCAAGTTACCATAACCGCCGGATTTTTTAGGCAGACCGAGCTCTTTTAATCTCAATACCGCTCCGCAAGAAGTTCTTGGCGGGATTTTAATATTGATATTGCCGTGGAGTGTTTGTATCTCTTTTTTTGTTCCGACAACAGCTTCTGCCGGAGTTACCTCTATGGTTTTAGTTAAATCAGTACCGTTTATGGTGTATTCCTTATCAGCAAATTTGACAACAAGGAACAGATCGCCCTTCATACCGTTAGAGGCTGATTTTCCCTCGCCTTTGAGCCTGATTTTTTGACCTTCTTTGACCTCGGGCGGAATTTTTACGTTTAAAGTTTTTGAAAACGTAACAAACCCCGTACCGTGGCACTGGCTGCACATCGAGCCGACACCCGAGCAGTTGGTGCATTTTTCAAGATTGTTGATTCTTACGCTTACGGGCTTCTGGCTAAAAATATCTTTTGCGCTGACTTTTATTTCCTGTGTAATATTTAAATCGGCAGGTGCCTTTTGTTGTTTTGCTGAGGTTCTTCCGGCACGGGAAGAAAAACCGCCTAAATCTTCGTAAAACGAGCTTGCACCGCCTCTTGAACGTGTAGAAGACGAACTAAAACCGCCGCCGAATAAACTGTTAAAGAAATCGGAAAAACCGCCTAAATCTTCAAAATTTATGCCTGAAGAACTATAGTATCCGTTACCGCCACCAAAATTAAAGTTTTCAAACCCCGGAGGCGGAGTATAATTTGCCCCAGCCTGCCAGTTTGAGCCAAGGCTGTCATAACGGGCTCTTTTATCCTTATCTGATAATACTTCAAAAGCTTCATTTATATCCTTAAATTTTGCAGAAGCTTCGGGCGTTTTGTTTACATCAGGGTGATACTTTTTGGCAAGTTTTCTGTAAGCGGATTTTATCTCTGCTTGCGAAGCATCCCTTTTTACACCGAGTATTTCATAATAATCTTTATATTCCATATTTGATTTATATCTCCGTTATTATGATTTTTATTCATATATATCATCATGATAATACAAAATATGCTCTAATTAGTTGATTTTAATTATTTATTAATAAAGTTATTCTAAAAATTGTCGATAATATATTTGTCGACTACATAATTTTTAATAAGCTTATGAAAAATTTCCTATCAAAATTTTCTATAGTTTTAATTATTGCATGCCTGTTGTCTAACGGGCTTAGTGCCGAAGCCGGACTATGGGGAAAAAAGCGTAAAGAACCGCAAAAAGAAGAAAAAACAACAAGCAATAAACAAGCACTAACAAAACAGGAAGAAGAAGTATTATCTAGTCCGGTTCCTATTCCTGAAGGAATATTATCACAGTCTTCGTATCGTATCAGTGCTATAGACCCGATTTCCGGAGTTGCCAAAAACGGCGGTTTTTATCCGGGCGGACGCGGGGCAAACCAGCTGGTCATTTATACTCACAGAATCGGCCCCAGAACAGGAACAAATGAATTCGGCGCCGAAGCTATTGTTGTAAACGGGACAGTAGTAAGAATCAGCGGAGCAGACTCAATTATTCCCAAAGGCGGATTCGTAATCAGCGGGCATGGCAAAGCAAAAACCTGGATGAATTTGAATCTTACTGTCGGTACAAAAATTTATATTGATTACAGAAACATGATGATTAACGCATATCTGACAAACGACAGCTTCATATATGCAACAAAAGAAAAAATAAAAGAAATTGATCAGATGATGCGTTATTACAAAGATAACGACATCTATTACGATGATTCCGTTGCCCACAACTATATAACAAAAGCGCTGGACAACCTTAAACGTGCAAACAAACACCCCGATGATACACAAAAATATTCATCAATGGCAATAAATTCCGCAAATAAAGCAATGCAATATGCTCTGCCATATTATAAAGATGAATTTAAAGGTGTATGGCTCAGACCTACCGAAAAGACACCGGCAGAAATCGAAAAAACATTAGATAAAGTCAAAAAATACGGAATAGAAACTATATTTTTAGAAACTTACTATCAGGGTAAAACCATTTTCCCCTCGGAAACTCTTGCAAAATATGGTGTGCAGCCGCAGCGTCCGGAATTCATCGGCTTTGACCCCCTAAAAATTTGGGTGGAAGAAGCACACAAAAGAGGACTCAAAATATATGTATGGTTCCAAACCTATTATGCAGGGCCGGAAAACCCGATGAATAATCCGATGAACGTTATTTCCGTTTATCCTAAATGGGCAAACGTCACAAAAATGAAGTACAATTCACCGACTCCGGTTGCTTCATTGTCGGAACATAACGGATATTTTATAGACCCTGCAAACCCGGAAGTACAAACATATCTTCTGACACTGCTTGAAGAAATCATCACCCGCTACAAACCCGACGGTATAAACCTTGATTACATAAGATATCCGCAGAGCATAAGCGCAAAATTTTCAGGCTACGAGCTTTCTAACTGGGGTTATACCGAATATGCAAGAAATGAATTCAAACAGGCAATGAATATTGACCCGATTGATATAAAATACGGAACCCCTATGTGGGATGCCTGGGCAAAATACCGCCAAAACAAAGTCACCAGTTTTGTATTTAAATCCAAACAGCTTACATCAAAATATAATATACCACTTACTGCGGTAATATTCCCCGACAGATACAAAAGCATGGAAGTAAAAATGCAGGATTGGAAAACCTGGTCTGATAATAACTATATCAATGGTTTTACTCCGCTGATTTTAACCTGTGATAAAGATACCGCTGTTTATTTAATTAACGATATAAAAATAAATTCAAAACAAAATACCAAAATTTATCCGGGACTGTTTGTCACATTTATGAATGGAAACCCAGATGATTTGCTGCGTCAGATACACGAAAGCAGAAAGCTCAAAACTGCTGGTATAGTATTGTTTGACTATGCACACTTAGACAAAAAATACACTGATGTTCTGCTGACAAATGCATTTACGCCTGCGCCGCCTCCGCAAACAACTTTGTCACAAGAGAGCGTCCCTGCAAAACAGGAAAAAATCGAGCAGAAAAAGAAGAAAAAATTCTTGTGGTTTAACAAAAAAGAAGAACTTTCAATAAATGCTTCTTATGTGCCGACACCTAAACTGGCCACTACTCCGGAGAAAAAATAAATTAAAAGTCTCTTTCCGTTGTTCTTTTAACTGTTTCTTTTAAATCATCAAGAATATCCGCAATTTTTTCTAAATTTTTGGGCATATTAAAAAACTTTTTAGTTGCTTCTTCACTGCCGGTTTTAAGCAGCGTATAGGCATTTGCACCTTTATCATTATTTAATTCAATTTTAACCACTGACTGTCCGTCTTTGTTAAGACGGGATATATAAGCTTTATTACCTATTTCAGCAACATCAACCGGCTCTTTTAAATTATTTTTTACGGTTTTGTTGGCAAGATTAAAACAAGCTTTTTGTATGCTTTTTATTTCTTCCGGTGTTGCTTTAAAATTGATTTTATTATCGTTAATTTGTATGCCGTTCATATTAAATTCCTTTTATTTGATTATTTTAATACCCGTAAACATATTTTTTTGACTTTAAATTGCAAATTGTAACATATATTAATCATGAGCCAACTTTAAAAGATTTTCGACCCTTAATATCTCGGGATATCCTTGCGGAAATTCCGGATATACCGGGTTATCAAGATTTTTAACTTCGGCGTCTCTAAAAGAATCCCAAAGTTTATTTAAGTATTTTTTGGAGAATTCGTCTGCAGTATTAACATTTTTTCTGCTCAAAACCTCTGAATAAGCTTTTTGTATCTTTTTGGCAAGTTCTATCTGCTCCGGAGTATATTTAGACATATCAAGAGGTTTGCCCTGTCTCATATCATAAAGAATATGTTCAACATCACCCCATTTGGTTGTATGTTTGCCTCCAACTTGAATTTCCACATTAACACCGTTAATACGTCCGTTAATATTTGTTCTTGTGTACCCCGCAGGTTTTTCAGTAAAGGCTGCTATCGTTTCTTTAGTTTTGCCTAAAGAAGTTTTGTATTTAAGCAATGCAAATTTGTCCCTTATCTCTGTATTGCCGTAGGGTTTTATCTCTTTCCCGTAATAATCTTCAAAACTCGTCAAATCAAAAGTTTTGTGATTCTTTTTTTGATAATTAAGAATACTTTCATAAAGTTTTACGGCACTGTCTTGTGTACCCGTTTTTTCTTTATTTAAGATATATCTAAAACCGTAAGAATCGCCAACAAGTTCACCTGTGCCTTTGCCAAGTATAACATTGTATATTTGTTCTTTTACGGATTCATAACCTTTTTCCTGAAAACCTGTAAATTTCTTTTTAATTTTACTTGCCGTAGAATCAATACCCTTGACTCTTGCACTTATCTTTGCATCTACACCAGAATTTGATAATATCTTATTTGCGATTTCTTGCAGTTCGGCACTTCGTTTTTCTGTATCAGCTACTATTCTTGAAGCACGCTGTGCAGCGACATCCGGTCTGCTCATTGTCTTACAAAAAGAATCAAACATTGTAGTTGTTCTTGCACCTGCCGTTCTTGTTGTATAGACAGTTTTACCAAGTGCCATGGCAGTTTTCGCTATATTAATCATAAACCTATCCTTATAAACTAACCTTATTTTTATAAAGTATTTTTTTCCAAAAAAATTGCCCGAGATTTTGTAAACTTTTTTATCCCTCGCCCAAAACTGCACATCCTAAAGTTTTTATATTTGATTTATACTTATATACAAAACATTAAGAGGAGCAAATTTATATGAAAAAACTATTTACGGCATTACTTTCAATAATATTGATAAGCAGCTTTGCAACTGCCCAAGCAAAAGACCAAAGTGTTGAAATGCTCGCTGCATTTTCACAAAAGCAGGCAGAACAAAATTCTTTATGGGTCGGCACTTTTCAGATGGTATGGAACGAATTTCAAAACAACATTGTAAAAGGTCCGATAAAATTTAAACATTACAAATCTCAGCTTGCCGACTTATTAAACAAGCAGGAATTTAGCAAAGCAATGCTCTCCGAAGAATCTTATTATACAGCTTACGGAAAAACAGATCTTGCACTCAAAAAACAAATCGAAGATGCAATTATGCAAAAATTTAATGAAAAAAGCGACCTCTTAGATAAAATCAACTGGACAAGCCCGAACAGAGCATATCTTTTATATGCAATGCTTGTTAAAAACTTTGAATACCCTGCAAGATTCGATATCCTTGCACAGGAAAAATTCGGCAAAGATAATGAAACAATACCTTATTTTGGTATCGATAAAAGAAGCAGTGACAGACTGTATAAAAATGTAAGAGTACTTTTTTACAACAACCCGTGGGACTATGCGGTTGCCCTAAACTCCGACAAGGATGAAGTTATTTTATACAGAACAAATTCACACAAAAATTTTGCTGATTTGTATAACACGCTTAATAAAAAATCGCAAAAATATAAAGGCAAAAAAGAATTTGTTGCAGGCGACCGACTCAAAGTACCTTATATGAGTATTAAGCAGGATACGTCTTATGACGTTTTATGCGGAAAAATTATAGAAAATACAGACAAACTGTATATCGACAAAGCATTACAAACAGTACAATTCAATATGAATAACACAGGAGTAAAACTCAAAAGCGAAGCTGTTATGAGCATCATGACTATGTCTATGCCGATAACAGTAGCCGAAAACGGCAGAAACTTCTTCTTTAACAACACATTTGTTTTATTTATGAAAGAAAAAGACAAACAAATGCCATACTTTGCACTCAGAGTAAAAGATATGTCCCTATACAAATATCAGGGAGAAATCAAGTAGGTAATAAAAAATGACAGTTTATACAGAACATTTTTTAATAAATACACATGGTTTCACAGATATAATAGACATTACGGAAAAAGTAAAAGCAGCAGTTTACCAGCATAACCTTAAAGCAGGAAATGTTGTTGTTGCCTTAGCCGGCAGTACAGCTTCCATAACGACAATAGAGTATGAACCCGGGCTTATAAAAGACCTTCCGGCAGTGTTGGATGAAATTGCCCCGATGGACAAAGATTACCATCACGATGACACCTGGCATGACGGCAACGGGTACGCACATATAAGGGCTGCAATGTTCGGCAGTTCAATAAGCGTTCCTTTAATAGATGGAGCATTGTTATTGGGCACGTGGCAGCAGATTGTACTTATTGACTTCGACAACAAACCGAGAGCAAGAAATATATATGTGCAGATAATTTGTTAAATATCCACCGGCGCCATCATTTGTATAAGCGTGCTGATTGTTGTTTCCATTGAAACGGAATCGGAAACTCTTTGCTGCAAAAAGGCATTAATCTGAGGCATCATCTCAATTGCGATATCCAACCTCGGATTAGAACCGGCAACGTACATACCTACATCGATTAAGTCTTTATTTTCACGATATAAAGCCATTGCACGACGCATTTTTGCCGCAGCCTCTTTGTGTTCAGGTGTTGCAATAGCAGACATAAGACGAGAAATACTTCCCAATATATCAATAGCGGGATAATGATTCATCTCCGCAACTTTACGGCTCAAGAAAATGTGTCCGTCGGTTATACCACGCACCGTATCAACAATAGGGTCATTGATATCATCACCTTCCATAAGCACCGTATAAAGTGCGGTGATAGAACCCTTTGGACTGTTGCCCGCACGCTCGAGTACTTTTTGAAGCCATGAGAAAATCGAAGGCGGATAACCTTTCATTGTTGGCGGCTCACCGATTGACAGCCCGACTTCACGGCCTGCCATTGCACAACGTGTAACCGTATCAGTCATCAAGAAAACTTTTTTACCCTGATCTCTAAAGTATTCACAAACAGAAGTTGCTGCCTGTAAACATTTTTGACGAATCAATGGCGGCTGATCCCCTGTTGAACATACCAGAACGGATTTTTTCATCCCCTCTTCGCCGAGAGAATCTTCAATAAACTCTTTTACCTCTCTGCCACGTTCTCCAATCAGTGCAACAACGTTTACATCCGCATCAGAGTTTCTTGCAATCATACCGAGCATTGTACTTTTACCTACTCCGGAACCTGCGAACAGCCCCATACGTTGTCCGGCACCCATTGTTAAAGTTGCATCTATTGCTCTTACACCTGTTGAAAACATTGTATTGATAATAGGTCTGTCAAAAGGACTCGGCGCAGGTCCGTCAATAGAAACAAATGTTGCATTAGATGTATCAAGCGGTTTTCCGTCAATAGGTTCTCCCATGGGGCTAATCAATCTGCCTAGCAAAAAATCCCCTACAGGCAGCATAATAGGTGCTCCCGCAGTCTGAACAAGGCTCCCCTGACCTATTCCGGCACCGTCATACAGCAAAAGCAACTGTGCAGTATCACCTTTAAAAGCGACTACCTCGGCAGGTTTTTTTTCACCCGTGTATGTTTCAATAAAACACAAATCGCCTATTTTCAACCCCGGAAGCTTGACCTCAACAGTTAGCCCCAAAAGCTTTGATACAGAACCTTTATATTGATACATCGGTGTAGAGTCTATTATTTCATAGGCTCGTTTTTTCATATATTCAATTGAACGTTCGGTTGATTGTTCAAGCATAATTTTTATCCTTATTGATAATCAGGTGAATACATTTCTCCAATTGTGTCAACAGCTTCAACTCTGATATCCGTAATCAATTCACTGTATGAAATAACAACAATTGTAGGGATATGTCTTTCAAGCAATTGATACAATGGCAGCCTGATTCTCGGTGAACAAAGTATAACAGGCTGTCTGCCAACAGTCTGGTGGGCCCGCATAAGAGTTGATGCGGTTGTTTCTATAAGTTCCTGTACTTGCATAGGATTTAGCAAAAACATTGTACCCAGCTCAGTTCTTTGACAGCTGTCATCAAGAGTTTTTTCCCATTCACTCGAAAGTGTCAAAGCATACAAAACTTTATCTTCCGTACAGTTGGATAAACAAATCTGGCGTCCTAATGCTGCTCTGATACGTTCAGACAATATATCAGGTTCTTTAGAAAATCTTGCGTAATCGCAAAGTCTTTCAAATATAAAGATAATATCTTTTATTGAAACTTTTTCTCTGATTAAGTTAACAAAGATTTTTCTCAAATCACTTGTAGAAATAATTGCAGGAACAAGGTCGTTAACAAGTGTCGGGTCTTGAGATTTTACAAGTTCCATAAGCTTAAGAACATCTGTTTTGGTCATAACCTCGTCAACATATTTTCTTACGCACTCTTGCAGGTGAGTAACTATTACGTCGACTGAATCAACTGCAGTAAGATGATCGTTTTCATCAATTTGTGAAGGATCAACCCAATAAGCATTTGCCTGATAGGTAGGATCAATATTTACAATTGTATCAGCAGGAGCAGGTTTTCCCGTAGCATCCCACTGATCGGCAATGACCATAAGTTTGCCGGGGTATACAAAACCGTTGGCAACTTTGTTGCCGCGAATTGAAATCAAATATTCATTAGCATCCAGCGCTGATGAATCCATAATTCTTATATTAGGTATAATATAGCCCAATTCATCAGTCACACGTTGACGTAATGCGGCAATCTTAGCAAGCAATTGACCTTCTTGGTCAGGATCGGCAATAGGCAGCAAGCCGGAGCCGACTTGCAAGCTTAATACATCAACCCCCAAGCGCTCGTACATTTTATTCGGGTTAACAAGATCTTGCATATTTTGTTTAACATTTTCCAACTGCCCGAGTTGAGCCTGTACATCCTGATTAACCAGTACCGAAAATGCAGCAATTGTAATAATAATAGCAAACACAGTAAACGGGAACCAAGGCAAACCTGTCCAATGGCTTGTTACCGCAATCAAAAGCAAAAATCCTACCGCACAGAACAAACTCATAGGTTTGCTCAAAATTTGTCCGGCAACATCTGTTGCCAAGCTCGGGCTGGCAGCTGACGCACGTGTCATTACGATACCGGCTGAAATAGCCATTAATAAGGAAGGTACCTGTGATGACAAACCGTCACCTATAGTAAGAATTGTATATTTAGAAACCGCATCTCCGACAGGCAGCCCCTGTTGTAAAACCCCGATACACAAACCGCCGATTATGTTGATAATAACGATGATAATACCTGCCATCGTATCACCTTTTACAAACTTCATGGCACCATCCATTGAACCGAACAGAGCAGATTCTCTTTGTAAATCTTCACGTCTTTTTACGGCTTCATCAGGAGAAATTAACCCGGCGTTAAAATCCGCATCGATTGTCATTTGTTTACCGGGCATAGCGTCCAAAGCAAACCTTGCAGAAACTTCTGCGATACGTTCTGCACCTTTGGTAATAACCATGAACTGAACAATTGTAATAATGATAAAAATTACACCGCCTACGACCATGTTACCGCCGGTTACGAAAGTACCGAAAGCATGAATAACTTCTCCGGCTTCACCCTTGGCTAGAATAAGTCTGGTTGATGCAATACTCAAAACCAAGCGAAACATTGTACCTATAAGAATAATTGATGGAAATGCCGCCAACTCCAACGGTTTTTGGATATACAGCGATATCATTAAAAGTACAATACCGAGTGTAATATTCAATGAAATAGAAAAGTTAATAATCCAGGTCGGCACTTCTATAAGCAGGATAAGTATCAGCGCTACAACAAATATCGCCAATGATAATTCTGTTATTGTATTTGAGCCCTGTGCACCTGCCATTAGATTTGTTTAAATGCCTCCTTGATTAATTCAAGCTGTGTTTTTATATTTGCATCGATAATTCCGTTTGATGTTTCGATAATTGCCGAACCTTCTTCCACATCCTTGTCTCCCGTTACATAAATTTTAGCCTCAAGCTGTCCGGAAGACAAAAGATTAGGAACAATATCTTTTGTATATTCAACATCAGTAGGATTTACCTTAAGTATAATTTTATTTTCGTCTTTAGCAAGGCTTTTTAATGCATCCTGAACAATATTATCAAGAATTGTTCTATCGCTTGCTACTTCTTTTTTTATAATTTTTTCCGCAACTTTCAAAGATATATCAAGAATGTCTTCGGATATTTTTTTATACACTATACCTTTATACGCAAAAAATTCTTCAATAGCATGTTTTAAGGTTTTTACAGAAGCATGAGCCTCAATAAGCCCTTTTTCGTAGCCTTCTTTGGAGGCCTGCTCTTTAATTGCAATAGCTTCCTGTTGAGCACGTGAAATTAAATTTCTGTCATCTATACGTCGGTATCCCCGTCTTCTGTCACCTCTGCGTCTTTCAGCACGCTGATTGAATTCAATTTCATCAAAATTAAAGCCGGCAAAAATATCCGTTTTATCTTCCTTCTGTTCCGGCTCGACCGTTTGAGCTTTCGCAGCCTGTGCAGCAGAAGTTTCCGCCGTTTCCTGCGGCGGGGATTGTTCCGCTATCTCAGGTTCCGTAGGCGGTGGAGCCGGCTGCGGGGTCCTTGTTTTTGGTTTTAAAATTTTGTTTTGATTATATTTTTTTATTATCATCCGTTAACTTATCCTGCAGGTACTATTAACGACGTGTTAGTTTTTCTTCAAGATGGTTGCAAATTATATCTGCAATACGAGGTGTTATAGGTGAATTTTTATTACCTGAAGATACGTTAGCAATGTAATCCTTTATTGCTTTGCGTTCTCTTCCAATAATATTAGAAATTTTGGAAATATCCGAATTTTTTACAATATTATATAATTTTTGGTTAATCTTTGCCGGATTAATTTTTTTGGATTTAGGCAGCGAGTTTTTTATCTCTTTGAGTCCTTTTGCAATAACATTAGGATCAAGTTTAGTTTCCAAATCCTCCATAGCCGCATAATCACGCAAAATAGCCGCATCGTTTTCGTCAAAGCGTTCTATAAGCCCCTGTTGCTTGTCAGGTGGCAAGTGTCTTAAAACAATTGCAAAAGTTGCAAGTTTAAGAATTTTTACATCACTCAACTGGTTGGCATAACTATTATCCGCAGGAGCGGCAGATTGTCCGCCGCCAGATGCTTGCTGCTGCTGTTGTTGCTGTTGAGCCTGCTGCTGTGCTTCTGCCTGTGCTGCCTGTTGTGCCATTTCGTCAATATTTGAATGGCTCAATGCTTCAGCAACCTGTTCATCGTTTAATATGCCTCTGTTTTTAAGTTCCTCTAAAGCTTCCGTATATGCTTTTTTAACCTGAAACTCGACAACTGCAATCATATCAGGCTGCGGCATATTTTTTATGGTTGCGGTTTTAGCTATTTCAAATATAGTAAATGCAATCTTTTGTAAAATGCCGTCCCTAAACTGAGGGTCGATATTGCTTCTTATAATATCAATAGCTTTGTGGAACGACCACTCTCCAATAAATTGTGTAATAATCGAAGCCTGATGAGCATTAAGCGTTATCGTTGTATCATTAGCAAGCGCTTCACCAGCCATATAGCAAAAGTTATGAACAATGTTAATAATATATTGTCTGTCGGGGTCGGCAATATCAGGCGGCAGCGCAGGTCCCACTTCCGCCGAAATATTTTTAGCAAATTCTTTATAATCAAAACCTTCTATTGGCAATTTATTCTCCCCCTGTTTGGTGTTTGCAAATTATTGCATTATACTGCAATTTTTAATGTTTAATATTTCATAGTTTTAGTTTTTTATCATTGAATTGCAAAGTGCTAAAATATCACTTTTGATTTTTAACTTTTCCGCCGATCAAATCATAAATTTGTCCGTTTCGGTACTAAATTACCTGCGCAACGGCGGTTTTAATGTTTCCGATTTTAATGTCTTTCTATTTTGAAAGCCACAAAATCTTATCACACATTAACTTTTTTCAATCCAGCTTTTAACATGATCTGCCACATCTTCATTTTCTAAACCTTCAAGTTCTGCAGCGATGTCAGCCAGAGTTGAATTGAGTTCGGGTATTGTTTGTCTTGCCTGTTTTTGTTCAAGCATACCCTGTGCCAGCTGGGTTTGTCTTTCGATAAGCTCAGCTGCTTTAAGATTTACATCTCTTATTTGTTTTTCCTGATCTTGAGTTTTTTCTCTGAGCATTTCAATTTCTTCTTTCTGTTTTTGTTGAGCAGCCTTAACTCTGTCGGACAAGAATTTAAGTCCTACGCCAAGCCCTATTAGAATCATTGCAATTGCAATCCACCAGGGGTTGCCTGTTGAATCCGGCTTAGGCAAAGATTCGGGTTTATCTCCGGCAAGGAACGGGTCTACAGAGTCAGAGAATGCAATTTCGACATTTTCTGGTCTTGCCTTTGGAGAAGCTGCCTTTGCAATAAGTTCTTTTAATTCCTCCAAAGTCATATTGGCAGGAATAGCGCTTTCCTCAAGGGTTACGGCAATAGAAATATCTTCAATTGTGCCGGGTTTAACAAGTTCGCTTGTTTGAATTTTAGGTACACCATACTGAGATTCTCTTGCCGTTCTTGAATAGCTTCTGTTCTGTGCTGAATCAGCATTGTTGGCAGGCAAGCCATTAGGCAGGTAAACACTGACCGCACTTATTCCTTTGTTTGTATCTCTTGTCTGATCTCCCAAACCTTCAGAAAAAGTTTGCTCGGTTAAAGAAGTTTTCTTTGTCGGGTCAAAATCTATCGCATCTTTTTGCATAGGTGACTGTCTTAAATATGTGCTGACGGTTACGGCATAGTTGCCCTTACCAATCAATTTATCCAGCTGTGTTTTAACTTTTGCCTGCATATACTGGTCATTTTCTTCAAGTTTTGCAAGCATATCATCGTCAGCAGAAGCTATAGAATCATACACGTTACCGTTTGTATCGGTGATAGAAATATTTTCCGCTTCCAAACCGTTTACGGAACCCAATAACAGGTTTCTTATTGCTTTAACCTTCATATTATCGAGTTTGTCACCGCTGGGCATAACGATTTGAACTGTTGCGGTAATTGGTTTTTGATCCTGTTCAAACATAACCTGTTCCGGTATAGAAACAAAGACTGAGGCATTTTCTATAGGAGGAATTTTTCTTATCAAACGTGACAATTCACCGTTGATAGCACGTGTAAGACGGATTCTCTTATCTTCTTTTGTAGATGTAAAGTCACCTTTATCAAATATTTCGAGACCGATATTCTGATCAACAAGACCGCTTTTTACAATGGCAAGAAGTGCTCTGTCCCTTTGCGTCATTGTATATTTTTTCAAATATAATACGGATTTTTGACCGTCCATACGTCTGTCGGCTGTAATACCTTCTCTAGCGAGGAGTGCTTGAATTTCAATAGCTTTGCCGAGATTATCCGTTGTCAAAAGATCCAGAGGCTGGTCTATAACTTTTTCTTTTACTGCTTTTGGGGCACCGGAATTATTGGAAGACACAACGATACCCACTGTTATAAACAGTGCCAGAACGACTACGAGTCCCCCTATTATCCCATACAGTAATGGCTTATTTGCGAGTATTTTTTGAAAATCCATCTATAGTTTTTTCCTGCCTCATTTAGATTATACTATCAATTACGGTAGAAGTTAACTCCTGATGCACGATTTCGCTTAATTTTCATACATTTAGAGGAGTGCTTCTCAAACGCTCAAGACTTTTTGCAAAGGATAGGATTTCCTCTGCTATGCACTTTCACGTACTTAGAGTTTTATTCTCCTCCAAATTAATGATTTTTTTTCAAAAGTCATGTTACTTTACAAATTCGGCAGGAATTTCATTACACATACAATGAATCCCCCCGCCTTCATGTTCTAAAAGTTCCGCCATTTTGCCTTTATTTCCTTCTATAAAGTAAATATTATCTTCTGCTATATATGGCTCAAGACTTTTTACCAGCATTTTTTCAAAATCAAAATCAATCTTTTGAGAAATTTCCGGAGTCAATCCGTAGTCTTTGTTTAAATTAGATTTGTTTGTAATAAATATAATTGAACCGTCTCCTTTTTGATGAACCACCGCATTCATATAATTGAGATAGTGAACCAAATCATCTTTATGTACATTAGGTATTGCATAATATACACGCCCCGGAATAAAAATCGGTGCATATCCGTTATCTTTTAAAATAGCAGCAATTTCATCAGCTTTTGGATTTTTGCCTTTTTTAACATCTTTTTCAAAATCTTTTAATAATAGTTTTAAACCTTTTTTTACGTCATCAAGTTCTTTTGTTTCTTCTTTTGTGCATTTTTTTGAAGCTTTATATTTCCCCAAATTTTCTATAGCTCTTCTGATTGCTTGTATTGTCAATCTGTCATCTGCTACTAGAACTTTTTTATCTTGCAAAGGTCTTATAAACATATCAAGATGAAAGTCAGCCTGAGGGAGCGGTATAACTTTTGATACTCCGTATTTTTGTTTTAAAGAGTCAATATTGTTTTTTAACAATTCATTTTCTCCAACAAAAAGTTCTTCTTTATCCCCGTTTTTTACAAAAAACAAATTTCCGCCTTCAATAAAATTGTCACAGTCTGTATATTTACCTTTTGTAAGACTAGCAACCCTTCTTGCAAAATCCGCATCTATACTTATTGAATCCTGCAAGACTTTATTTTCCGGAGTTAAAACAGCCATATCCTGTGCCCATTTAGAAAATCCGGAAGTACATATCTTGAAAAAATTTTTTATAGTATCCAAATTTGCATACAATTTGTTCGTCTGGTTGGTAAAATAGACCCTGAAACCTTCTTTTTGACCTATTTCAGACATTTGTTTAATTATCTCGAAAGATTCAGGCTCATCATTAACCGTCATCACAACAGCATTTAACGGCCTTGCGTCATAACCTTTAAAGGAACAGTTTTTATATTGTTTCTGCTTGTGATAATTATTTATATTGTTAATAAAAAGACTCATACCTCGGCTAAAACATGTAAAGCCGAAAAATTGCCCTTGTGCATTATTTTAATTTTGGCATAACCCAATTAACAATATCTTTGCTCATTGAAGGATTAGCTTTAAGCATCATCATCCCCATACCGCCTTGCGGATATATTTTCAGGTTATATTCAGCCTGTGCAAATTTTTTCAATGTGTTAGCTTCTTTTTTAGAATAATTGTCCCTGTTACTTGCTATAGACATGATGGGAATACTGCCCAAATTTGTCATTGATATAGGGATATACAAGCCTTTAAAACTGCTTGTAGGGGACATCAAAACAAGAGCTTTGGGTTTATTAACCATTTTTTCACTTACTAGCACAGCCGTGTTAGCGCCTATATCAGCCCCTACAATAGCATATTTTGTTGTGGAAATATCTTTATAATTACTTGCCAGATATTTTAAAATATCTGTAATATCTTTCGGATATTTTGCATATTCATTATTTGAGTAATATCTCCAGGAGCGTATTCTGAAATCGGAATCATACACACTTTGCCCATGTCCTCTCAAATCAATAACAAGTGCGGCTGTTCCTGCATCAACAAAATTTTGTACAAGATTGCCCCAATCATCACTTGAATAACCTATTGAATGTAAAAAAACAACAACAGGATAAACTTTTGCTTTTTGTTTTGGGTAATAAAGTTTTGATTTTATAACAAAATTGTCATCAGTTTCATAGGTTAAGTTTACATAAGCAACTTTCTTTTTTGCAGCCGCATAAGAAATTAACGGTGTAAACATCACCAAAACAAATAATATTGATAATATTTTTTTAATCATAGTCAGTTTTAAAATTCTCTTCTCTTTTGGCAGGAACTATCTGGATAGCAGACATTCCAAAGCATTAACAAGAGTAGGATCCCATTTACTTTCGGATTCTTCCTTGATAATTTGTAAGGCTTTTTCTTCGCTCATGGCTTTCCTGTATGGTCTGTCTTCTCGCAATGCACAATATGCATCAGCAAGAGCAATAATTCTTGAACCAAGAGGTATGCTGTTTCCGCTTAAACCTTCAGGTTCGCCTCTGCCGTCCCAACGTTCCTTGTGATAATGGATATACGGAATAACTTCAGATAAAAAGTTAATACTCATAAGCAGACTTACACCTACATTCGGGTGATTTTGCAATGCTTCCCAATCTTCTTTGGAAAGTTTTTCTTTTTTGTTGAATAGTTCTTCAGGCAGGGTAATTTTACCTATATTTTGTAAAAGTCCTGCATAATAGATCAAATCTTTTGTCTTTTCATTTAAGCCTAAATATTCGCAAAGCATTTTTGCCATATCTGCAACATGCTGAGAATGATTATTGTGATATTCACTCTTTGCATCCACAGCTTTAGCCAACATTTCTACAAAATTTTGCTGTTCCGCACCAAGATCGCCTATTACAGCTGTCAATTCCGCACGATAATGCTGTAATTCAGTACTTGTTACTTCCGGGTCTTCCATTACTTTAGAAGTTTCATCAGTAAGTTTTTGCAAAATCATTGAAATGGCAAAAAGTCGTGAAGTAACTTTTATGAGTGTTATAAATTCCTCAGATATAGTTTTCCCTTCTTGAGGAAGCAGCATAATTACACCGGCATTCTCAGCACCATAGTGCATTGAGATATGAACAAGATTTGGATTGTCACAATCTATAACCTTATCAGGATCAACTGATGAGCCAACTAAAACCACACCTGTTGAATCATTTTCCATTCCCGTAGCATATTCATTTGCAAGAAAAATATGACACTCTTTTGCATCAATCATTTGAACAATAGTTTTTGCAATAGAATTATAAATTACATAATCTTCTTTATTGGTAAAGCCCAATACACTGAGAGTATTGTTTATTGAATAAATAGAAATAAGTTCTTTTAATTGTTTTTTTAAACTTTCTGATTTATCTTTGGAATCATGTTGTCTTATCTTCTGAGCAAGTTCGTCGGATATCAAATGTTCTGTTAAAAAATCTCCCAAATTAAGCGCAAAAATTTCCTCTAACGGATCATCCCCCAATAGCTCTGCACTTCTTGAAAAGACCGATACTCCGTTTTCTTCTGGTTTATTATAGTTCTCTTTTGTCATGGCTGAATCCTATTAACTTCCGTATATTTATTATCGGCATGACGGTAAAAAAACTTTATAGCAAAACATCAAAATTTATACTTTTGTTTAAAAAACTTAATACTTTTATAAAAGCAATGCCATACATCCGTTTTAGTGAATATCTGACGTCTTTTGCTGCTGTTGCAGGGACAAATGCCCGTTACGGTAACCTATACCCGCACGGTAAGCCGATACGGAATACAACATAGGCAAAACCGGACCTATCCATTTTAAACCCGAAACAAAACCGACAGAAGCCACATCATCCAAGTGCAAGCTTACATCGAGGGCTTCAGGGTGGCGTTCGGAATTCAAATTTTTAACCATTTCTTTAAATGTCTTATGTTCCGGCTTTTTGTTTTTGTCAAACAACGGATTGATATAATTTTTACCTATAAAGTTGGCTATAGCATTACCAGCGACCAATCCGACGCCAAGAACACCTGTTAACATGGCAACAAATCTTGCGGTTTTTGATTTTACATTAAATGCATTCATTGTTAAAGCCCCAAGACCCGCACCGACATTACAAAGTGCAATGTTATTTAAGTATTGATATGTACCTTCTTTTACCTTGTCAGGAAACTGTTTTTTCCAATCGTCTTTAACAAGTTTGTCACCGACCACCCCGCCGGCGATACCGCCTAAAACTGGGATGAGCCCGAGCCATGATAATTTTAAAAGATCTGCAAACGGAGCTTCACTTTCAGCATCAGGGATAACTTTTGAAATGAGTTTGTCGTCTTTAAATTTTTCTTTAAACTCTTTCATAAGTTCTTTGACTTCATTAAATTTAAGAACCTTGTCATCATTAACCTTTTCTACCAGTTGTTTTGCTTTTTTAGATACAGGCTTAGTAAGAACCTGTGCAATACCTTCTTTATCGCTTTCGGGAAGCTCTATTATACCTTCAAAAATTTCTTTTCCCTTTATTTTCAAACCTCTTGTTGCAAGCAAAGCTGAAGCAACCGTAAAGCCGAGCACAGATGCATTTTTAACCGCACGTCTTTTTCGTTGTTCCTTTGGTGTACGCATAGTATCATATATTCCATAACCTGCGGCCGTGCCCGTCAATACAGCAGGCATAACATTATAAAGTTTTTCTACAAGTGCAGGCTGATCGAGATATTTGCCAAAAACTTTTGCATTGCTTTTTAAGCTTGAAACAGGTAATACAGGCATTTTACATATCCTTAAATTTTTATAATCGTACAAACATTCATGCAAATGATTTGCATTTGCATGTTTATTAAAACACTTTAAAATTAATAATCAATAGGTAAAATGTTTTTGCGTGTTCGGAATCTGACCGGTATTGTTGGTTTTTTCACTATTTGTAAGATCCTGAGCTCGCTTTGCTCCTCAGGATGACAGTTAATTTTATTGTTTTTTCGACGGGAATATTTTTTCATATTTACTAAACATAAAAGACAAATTTAGTTTACAAATTTTTACAATAATTTAGACAGGGAGCGTATTTGTACAAAAATTATTTTCGTATGATAATTATATTGATGGAAATAAACTAATCGTGATTTTTAAAATTTTAATCGTGAAATTATAACAAAACAGGCATAAATTCAAAAGAAAGGTGAACACATGCTAAAAGAACAACTAGACAAAATTATGCGCCCGAAAGCAATTGCTGTTATCGGTGCATCAACAAAGGACCATACCATCGGTTCCGACATTATGAAAAGATTAAAAGAATATAATTTTGCGGGTGATATTTATCCTGTTAACCCTAAAGGCGGAGAAATTCAAGGTTTTAAAGCTTACACAAGCGTTAAAGAAATTCCCGGCAATGTGGATTTAGCAATCATTGTTATTGCACAAAAATTTGTATTAAACGCAATCGACGAATGCCACGAAAAAGGCATCAAAGGTATTTGTATCATTTCCGCAGGCTTCAAAGAAGCAGGCGAAGAAGGTGCACAAGCAGAAAGAGAACTCGTTGCAAAATTAAAAGAATACGGCATGAGATGCGTTGGTCCTAACTGCTTGGGTGTTGTTAACACAGCCCCCGACATCAGAATGGACGGCTGCTTTGCAGAATCTCTCCCTGAAAGAGGAAACATCGGTTTTGTTTCTCAATCAGGTGCTTTAGGCGGCGGTATTTTGAACATCTTAAAAGACCTCAACCTCGGTTTTGCTCAATTCATTTCTATCGGCAACCAGGCTGATGTTAATGCCGAAACTGCTATCGAATACTGGGAAAACGAAGACGATGTACAACAAATCCTGTTATACATGGAATCTATCCAAAACCCTGCTAACTTCAGAAAATTAGCTACAAGAATCACCAAGAAAAAACCTATCCTTGCTTTAAAAGCAGGACGTTCCGCTGCAGGTGCTTCAGCAGCATCTTCTCACACAGGTTCTTTAGCAGGTGCGGATAAAGCTGCTAACGCTTTATTGCAGCAGTCAGGTGTTATCAGAGAATACTCTTTGAAAAACCTTTTTGCTACAGCTAAAGTATTTGCTACTTCTCCGATACCGAAAGGTGACAGAGTAGCTATCATCACAAACTCAGGCGGTCCCGGTATCATGGCTACAGACGCTGTTTGCGAATACGGTATGCAAATGGCTAAGCTTTCTGACGCAACAAAAGAAAAATTAAGAAGCTTCTTACCTGCTGCAGCAAGTGTTAAAAACCCGGTAGATATGATTGCATCAGCTCCTATCGAACACTACAAACAAACACTTGAAACAGTTATTGCCGACGAAAACGTGGATATGATCGGTGTTATTTACTTACCTTTCTTAGGTTTGAAAGACATTGACGTTGCTCAGGCATTAATGGAAATCAAAGCTAAATATCCTGAAAAACCAATCATCGGTATTTTCATGACTAAGAGCGAATTCTTCACAAAACTTTCCAACATGGATGTTAACATGCCGTTCTTTATGTACGCTGAAGAAGCTGCTGACGGATTTAACAGACTTAACCAGCAGAGAAAATGGATGGAAAGACCCGAAGGCAAAATTCCTGTATTTGATGTTGACAAAGCTAAAGCTGAAAAAATTATCAAAGCTGCAGTTGCTGACGGACGTGCTCAATTAACAACGCTCGAATCCATCGACGTATTGAACGCATACGGTATCAGAGCTTGCAAATACGGTCTTGCAACTAATGAAGAAGAAGTTGTAAGCCTCGGCAACTCTATAGGTTACCCTGTTGTTATGAAAATGACTTCCAAAACAACATCTCACAAAACAGATGTCGGCGGTGTAAGAGTAAACATCCAGTCAGAAGAACAATTAAGAGCCGAATACAAAGACTTAATCGCAAAATTAACGGAAAAAGGTCTTATTGACGGTCTTGAAGGTGTAATCATTCAGGAAATGGTTAAAGGCAACCGTGAAATGGTTTGCGGTATTGCTACAGACCCGCAATACGGCCCGATGATGATGTTCGGTTTAGGCGGCGTATTCATTGAAACTATGAAAGACGTTACTTTCAGAATCGCTCCGTTAACAGACATAGACGCTGACGAAATGATTAAGTCAGTTAAAGCTTATGAACTTCTGAAAGGTGCAAGAGGCACTAAACCTGCAGATATTGCACAAATTCAGGAAACTCTTCTCAGATTGTCACAAATGGTTAATGACTTCAAATTCATTGATGAGCTGGATATCAACCCGCTGCTTATCTCTGAAAAAACAGGCGAAGGCATTGCCGTTGACGGACGTATCAAAGTAAGAGTTGAAGAAGTTAAAGAATACTTCGGCTGCGGAAGCGAATGCTGTTCTTGCAGCAAGTAATAACAATTACTGAAAACAAAACCCCTCACAATATTGTGAGGGGTTTTTCCATAAACTTTTTTATTGTACTTTAAAACTCTTATGACTCTTTTAAATGTTTAAAATGTTTGTAAAGATAAGCCACACCGAGTACAAAGCATACCGAAACTATAGCAATATCAAACTTGTGCCAGATGTGCTTGAAAGCTTCGAGATTCTGTCCCATTTTTACCCCGACAAATACAAGGAAATAGCTCCATACAAGCGAGCCTAAAAACGTTAATGTAAAAAATATACGCTTTTTTGCTCTCAATATCCCGGCGGGGAAAGAAATAAAGGTTCTTACCACAGGCAGCATCCTGCATATAAAAAACGCCCAGTCGCCGTATTTTTGCACCCATTTGTCAGCATCTTCAAGATCCTTTTTGCTGATTAAAAACCATTTGCCGTATTTTTCAACAAACGGACGTCCGCCGAAATATCCAAGATAATATGAAGGTATAGACCCGAGCACACACCCCAAAGCCCCTGCAAAAGCGGCAACGTGAATACTAAACACACCTTTTGTGACCATATATCCGGCAAAAGGCAGTATTGCTTCACTCGGCAAAGGTATGTTACATGACTCAATCGCCATAAGAAGCATAATACCCCAGGCGCCCGTTTTTGCAATAACTCCTTCAATAAAAGCAATCAAATGTCCCAAAATCATATCCAACATAAGTTCTATCCCTTATACTTAATAAATTTCATTTATCTTTAATTTTATCAGAAAAAAAACAAAGTGTGTGAAAACCTTAACGGCTTGACGAAGGTCAAGGCGGTAAGGTTGCAACTGTCCTATACCGGCGTTGTTGCGGGAAAATTTTTTCCGCAACGAACAAATTTCTGAAAGAAATTTGACAGCCGGAAAAACAAAGTGTGTGAAAACCTTAACGGCTTGACGAAGGGCAGGGGGTGAGGGTTGACAAGGATAAAATGCTGCAAAAAAACAATAAAATAGGTTGTCATCCAGAGGAACGAGCAAAGCGAGCGAGCACAGGATCTTACCAATAGTGAAAAACAACCAAGAACGCCGGAAAGATTCTGAACACACACGATTGAAAAAAACTTCAATGTTTGACGCTTCAGAATGACAATACATTTTTTGCCTGCGGATGACGGTATGTTAACGGCAGACTAAAGTCTGCCCTACTGAACTGCGTAAGCAGTAAAGCGGCTCTGCCGCAGGAATACGACTAAACACTGTTGATTTTTAGAGTAAATTTTGACAGACCACAACGCAGTGAAGTGGATGCAAAATTTATTCTAAAAATTTACAGTGTTTTTTGATTAGCGTTCTTTTCTTTCTTTTGGTTCATTTTCTTTCTTTTAATCGCAAAAAAGAAAGAAAATGAACAAATAAAAAACAAAATCCTGAATCCAAAAGCAGCAAAATACATCAAACTACGCAGGTAAAATTCTGAACACAAACGATTGAAAAAAACTTCAATGTTTGACGCTTCAGAATGACAATACAATTTTTGCCTGCGGAAGGCGACTATTCAGGTAGCCTAAAGCCTACCTGCGGACAGTGAAAATATTTTTGAGTTATATAAAAGTATTAGTTTATATTTATAAAACACTGCTTTTCTGCAATGTGTAAATTATGTTTGCAGTACAAAATATACGTAAAACATTTTCGTTTTATTACTCAACAAAAAAGGAGTCTGTATGAAATATTTAATAAGAAAACCCGATACATTTATGAATACGCTAAATGAAGAAATAAATTCAATACTTCGACGCAGTTTTGATTCCGTATTTCCTGAATATGTACTTGAAAAAGAAACAAAAGGTTTGACCATACCTGTTGATATAAAAGAATTTGACAACGAATACAGAATCCGTGTAGAAGTCCCCGGCATAAAAAAAGAAGACATTGATATCGAATTAAACAAATCCTATATGACTATCTCAGCAAAAAAACAAGAAGAGAAGGAAGAAAAATCAAAAAAATACCACAAAACAGAATTTGCCTACGGGGATTATTGCAGAACCATATATTTCCCGCAGGAAATCAATATCTCAGAAGCTCAGGCACATTTGGACAACGGCATTC
Organism: Candidatus Gastranaerophilales bacterium; assembly: GCA_944325555.1. Taxonomy (GTDB): domain Bacteria; phylum Cyanobacteriota; class Vampirovibrionia; order Gastranaerophilales; family Gastranaerophilaceae; genus Limenecus. The sequence goes on from CALVAN010000006.1 coordinate 29,674, forward strand.
TGCGTCTTGACCTGCCTAAATTAAAATCAGCAACTGAAGAAACAAAAAAGCTGGAAGTAAAATAATCTTTTTTATAACCCGCTTCTTCGCAAGCAAAAAGCGGGTTTTTAAAGCAAAGAAAGGTACAAAATGACAACAATTATAGGTATAAAAATCAACAACCGGCTCGAAACAGCCGTTTCCGTACAGGAAATTTTGACAAAATACGGCTGTATCATAAAAACAAGAATAGGGCTGCATGAAGAAATCAACGGCAAATGTTCGCCCAAAGGGTTAATACTGCTTGAAATTATAGATGATAAAGCAGCCGTTGATATCGCAAACGAGCTGTGCGATATAGATGATATCGAAATACAACAAATGCGTTTTACTTATTAGTTTCGGATAAACCGGCATTATCCATCATACTCAAAAGATTTTTAAAAGTTTTTTGAGCGGATGAACGGTGGAAACTCAATATACCGGAAGAAACCCTGAACACCGGTGAAGTTCTTTGCATTCTGATATCAAAATCAGCCTGTGAAATTTTTCCTTCATCAAGTTTCTTCTGGTATTTCTTTTTGGTTGTAATTATATTTAAATGCGGTAAGAAATAACCGAGAGTAGCTGCCATAAATGCAATGCCGCCAAGTTTTACATAAGCATGCGCTTTTTTGGCAAAATTAAGAAGGTTGTTGTCTTTCGGCACTTTTTTCAAAGCGTTTTCAAGATTTTGGAAGCCTTCGGTATTATTGACTTTTGCTTCTTTAATAGCATCTAAAATACCTTTGTTATCTTTTTTGTCGGTAACAGCCTTCAACATATCAGATAAGCCCAATTTGTTGAATACTTTTTCCAATTTACCGCCGTGTTTGTCTACCGTTTCCGAAAAATTAACAAGCGGATTATCTAAATTGTTAAAATCAGAATACCAGTCTATTATCTGTTTTTGAGAAGCAAATGAAGAACTGAACACTTTACCCTGCTTACCAAATGTAAATTTAGGTTTGCCGGATTTGTCTTTACCTACTGAAATTATCGGGTCGTCAGCATTGCCCATTGCGGATATCGGTACACCTGATTTCTTAGTGACAGCATAAGCAACAGCTTTATTAATTATAGGCGCACCTGCAACCGAAAGTGCTACAGCAGGTACGTCACGTGTAACAACTTCTCTTTTTTCATCGTTGCTGCGGGATTCAAAAAATCTTCCGCCCAACATAAACAATGTTGCAACGATAAAGAACATGCTTCTTGTTAACGAACCGTTTGAATCCACATTACAAGCCTTGCCAAGTGCTTCAAAAGCACGATTTGCAGCACCGTTTCCAAAAGAAGGCTGGTTATTGGTATTTTGTTTATAAGATGCACGGGGTGCAGCTGATGAATAACCGTTTATTTTCATTTATACAGCCCCCTTTGCTTCAGTTTTATTTTGTTGTTGCGAAGCCGAGGCATTTGCATCTTCTCCCGTGTTAAGTCCGTCAACTCCGGGGAACTTATCACCCGTCTGATAGAGTTTTGGAATTATGCATAAGAAAGCCGACAGGGCACCAACAGCAAGGATATTGGTTGCATATCGAAGATTTTTTGCCTTTTTGTGGAACTTATCAACAAATGTTTCTTTATCTTCAGATGTTTTAGCTGCCTTTTTGGTAAAATCATCAAGGTAATTTGTCATATCTTTGAAAAGCGTAGATACATCTTGCTCTTTGCCGCCTGCTTTAACAGTAGAAGCATTATCAAGATATTTACCGTTAGCTTTGTTGAGTTTTGTGGTTAATTCCACAGCTTTAGCTCTAAGCTTTTTAGCGGGTTCTGTTTTCTCAACAGCTTTTAACATTAAATCTGAAAGCTCTGTGATTAAACCTTTTTCTTTGTCAAAACCTTTAAAGGCTTCTTGAGTTAAACTGTTAACAAAATCTTTTTTGATTGCAGCAGAATCCTTAATAGATGCTGTTGTCTTTTGCATAATAGGTTTGAAGCTGTCCAAAACGCCTGCTTGTACTTTGGCAACTTTACCGCGCAACAAACCGACTCCTGTCATCACCAAAAGCGGAACATAGAAAAATGCAGGACCTGACAACAATTCTCTGACAAGTTCTTCTCGTCCGGCTTTATAGTTTAAATGACCAAGTTCTTCACGGTTTCTCAAATATCCCTGTGCTGTTCTCGGAGCCATCATACCAAAGGTATCAATACTCAAAAACTCTCCCAAAAAACCGTTATTTTCAATAAACGTAGCAAAACCAACAATGGGATTACCTTTAAATGAAGGTTTGTTACCCTTTGAATTTCCATGCTCCGTATTAACGTTTTGTTGTCTAGTATAATTTAGTGACTGTAACTTCATTTAACCCTGCCAAAGTCTTCACACATGAATGTTTAATGCAAAACATAATAATAAATTGCTATTTTGTAACGAACATATTAACATATATTTACAAATATGTGTACCCTTTACACTTAATTTTTTGCGTTTTATTAAGTAATGTTAAAATTGTAGCAGTAGCCGAACAAGCCTCAAACTGCTATCAATGTAGTGTTTGAGAAACAATAAAACAATTTTTTTTATTTTACAAAAATTTGCTGATTCTGAAAAAATTTTTTTTTGATTTATAATATATTCTGTATAGGATAAGTCACAGAAGGAAAATTAGATGTCCGAAACAATGCAAATAGGGATTCCGAGAGCCATGTCATATTACAATTACTTCCCATTCTGGTATGGCTTTTTTGAAAATCTCGGTATCAAAGTAATAATTTCCGACAAAACAACAAAACAGACAATGTCTGACGGTTCGGCACTTGTTGTATCAGAAACATGCCTGCCGATAAAAGTATATGTAGGACACATTTTAAACCTTTTGGACAAGGGTATTGATAAAATTTTCATCCCCTCTATTCAATCCATCGACCACAAAATTTACAACTGTTCTAAAATCAGAGGACTTCCTGATTTGATAAAAAATGTTGTTAAAAAGAAATTTACCATTATCGATGCTACATTAGATAAATCAGAAAAAAACAGAGGTTTGTACTCATTCTTAAAAGAAGCGGTTGCACCCTTTGGAATAACTGATGAAAAAAGGATAAAAGAAGCGTCAAAAGAAGGCTGGAAAGTACTAAACAATTTTAAAATCATGCTCAACTCCGGAATCCCTTTTGAAAAAGCATTAAATTATGCAAAAAAAGGTCAAGTTGTAATTGTTAACAATCAAAAATCATATCCGATAAGTGTTGCTGTTTTGGCTCACAGCTATAATTTATTTGATGACCGTATATCAATGAAAATTTTTGATAAACTTGAAAAATTGGATGTCAAATCCTATACTGCAGAACAGCTTTCTATCGAACAGTTAAAAGAAGGTATTTCTGCAATGGATTCTAAGCTATACTGGGCAAATGAATATGAAATGACAGGTGCAGCAGGGCATTACTTGCAAGACAACAATATAGACGGCCTTATTACAATAAATGCCTTTGGCTGCGGACCGGATTCTATAATGGTAGAAAGAATTTCCAGAGCAGCAAGAAAATTTAATAAACCTATTTTAAATCTGTCTGTTGATGAACAAACAGGTGAAGCAGGTTTTATCACCAGAATAGAAGCTTTTACAGATATGCTCTTCCGCAAAAAACGTGCAAGCATTGTTAATAAAATTCATATTAATGATGTTGTAAAAGAAACTACTGATAAGGAAGTTAAATTTTCTAAAAAATAAAGAATACTCAAAATGAATTTTTTGTATAACAAAGAGCTCAACGAGAACCACAATATAACCAAAACAGGTTATAGAGCGTTGTTTTTACTTATACAGCTTATACAACAACCGCTTTCACGAAATGAATTAATAGGTCTACTGGAAGAAAATCCGATTTTAAACAAAGATTTTTCCAAAGATACTATAACTAATACAATAAATACTCTACGCAAAGCCGGTTGCATAATAAGCAGACCATCACAAAAAACACAAAACAAATATGTTTTAAAATCCCATCCTTTTATAATTTATTTGTCTCCACAGCATATAAAAGCACTGCAAACTTTTAGAGAAGGACTAATTGCAAGCGGGAATTGGCGTCTTGTTTTTTTATTGAATAATTTATACACAAAAATAGCAAAACTAACAAAAGAAGAGTGTGTTGCCGAAACCCTTAAAAACAACCACCCGTTTAAAGATATCGATATAGATATAATAAATAACTTAATTTTATTTATCAAAACAGGAAAAAAAGCTCGTTTTATCTATACATCACCGAGCAGTGGAGCAGAAGAATTGGAATTTTCTCCCGAATATATTACCTTCGAAAATCAAAAGCTTTATGTATGGGGACATAATCTAAAATATGACAATTTCGGTTATTTAAGAATTGATAAAATAAAAGAAATTGCTACCCCTATTTATAAAGCGCAAAATGCAGCAGAAGACCACTTTGAAAAACCAGTTTTAAAAGTTGAATACATACTCAAAGGTAACAGTCTACAAACATTCGTCTGCAATGAATATGAAGAAATTATAGAAAAAAGCGAATGCACAATCAAAGTTGCAGCAAATGTAAGCAACAAATTCAACTTTTATCAAAGAATATTGTCATTCGGAACAGATTGCAAAATTCTGACACCAAAATCAGCACAAAAAGAACTTTTAAATATTTTAAACAAAATAAAAACAGGATATAAAAATGCAGGACAATAAAATAAATAATGCAGGATACAGGCTTATTGAATTACTCAAAGAGCTGATGAAAAAGCCGCTGGATGTCTATGAATTGCTAACAATTGTTGAAGATACATCAGATAACAGCTACCGCAAAGAATTAATTAACAAATACCTGAACACATTAAAATTACTAAATATTCCTGTTGTTAAACAAAAAGATAAATACTATATCCAAAGAGGCATTGACAATATTGACTTCAATGAAAATGATTTATCAGTATTAAAGTTAATAGAAAACGCTCTACCGCAAATTCAAAGCCCCGAGATAAAACAAAACCTTGAGGAAGCTTTACAAATTATAGAGCAAAATTTTTCACAAAATACAGACAATCTAATCCAAACTAAAGAGATAAAACCATTTATCACAAACTTTAAACTTGCTTTATATGATGAAAATATTAAAAAATTCGAAAAATTTTGCAAAGACAAGCTAAAATTAAGTTTAAAATATAAAAATGAAACCACTGGACAAATCGAGCAGTACAACCTGGCACCGGTAAAAATCATATACAAAAACAGCAACGCATCCTTAATAGGTTATTATTACGGCACTAATTCTTATAAAGAACTTTTGCTAAAAAACATAATTGAAGCACACCAAATGCCTCAGGTATCAACAATAAACTTGTCAGGCTCCGTCACCTTTAAACTAAAAAACAGGCTTGCATATTCTTACAAATTAAAAGAAGGTGAAACAATAATTGAACATGGAATGGATTATATAATCGTATCTAATAATCTTGAAGATAAAGATTTAATTCTAAGACGACTTATCAGATACTATGACAATTGTGAAATTTTATACCCCAAGGCAATGAAAGAAAATATGCTGCAGCTTATTGAAGATATGGAGAGCCTGTATGCATAGATTTTTCAGCAATAAAATAATAGGTAAATCCGGAGAAGATTTGGCATGCCAATTTTTGCAAAAACAGGGATACAAGCTACTGGAGCGCAATTTCAGATATTCCAGACTTGCGGAAATAGATATAATTGCAAAAGACAAGGACACGCTTGTCTTTGTTGAGGTTAAAACACGCACAAACGAAAACTGCGGACACCCTTTTGAAGCAATTAACCACAAAAAGCTCGAACACATTTTTAAAGCCGGACTGGCATATATGCAGACAACTGAAGAAGAATACAAAAAATTCCGTATAGATATAATATCTGTTTTAGGGAAAGACACCCCTAAAATAGAACATTTAAAAGATGTGAGCTTAAATTAAAAAACAAAACTTACTTAGCAACAGCTCTGTATTTAGCAGCAAGCTGGTTGTACTGCTGTGCCTGTGCACAGGCAATACGGCAAGCAAGATCGTATTTTGCGCTCAACTTATCGTATTCTTCTTTAGAAACAGTATTATTGGAAGCAAACGCAGGGTTTGCGGGAGAATTTTTCTGAGGTTGTTCAGCTTTTCCAAAACTTCTCAAAGGTTGGCATGACATGGTGTTTGTAGCTAAGCTGACGCGCATTTTAATCTCCTTTCTCATTCCCATAATACTTTCTTCGGCTCAATTATTATACCTCTATATTTTGATTATTTCAATATGTTAAATTTGTAAAATTGAGGTTAATTTTTTAAAAAGAATTATACCTTCGGACAATGTGCTTCAGGCTATTTCCCCCTGCGCATATATAATAAATACACTAAAAATATTACTGCTGCACATCCATTTTGAACATCCACTCGGGCATACCAAAATCGACTAGCATTTGCTTAAATTCAGGAGAATATTTGCAATTAGTTTATTAAGCTCATCGTTTGTGAGTTGTTCAAGTTCCTGTCTTTTGGTTTCCGCTTCCTGTCCGGACAAGCCCATTGACGTTATTATTTGCGATATTAATACCGGATCGGACATAGTATTCCCTGTTGAGTTAACTTCACAGCAAATTTATCGACAATTTTCTATTCGTTCTTTAATTATTTAAATAAATAGAATTAAGTTTTGTAAATACAGGACAAAAAAAAGCAAAACCCGAAACCGGATTTTGCTGAAATAGCGTCACTAAGGAGTTTAAGATGTCCAAAGAAGACCATACAATTTCTTACCAGAAATTATAAGTATCCTTTGAAAGTTGCAGTTACCCTCGCACTTCTGATTTTTAGTTTAAATATTCTTTAAGGTGTAATATTTCCTGTTTAGCTTTAAGTTTTTGCAGGGCAATATTTTCAATCTGGCGTATCCTTTCCTTTGAAAACCCCATTATCTTCCCTATTTCTTCCAGTGTATGTTTAGAATTTCCGTCCAAGCCAAATCGGTTTATCAATATAGTTTTCTCTCTGTGGTTCAAAAAATTAAGCACGGACATAACATCTTTGTATAAAAACATTGATTGTGTAGTCGCATCAGGAGAACGATAACTGTCATCTGCGACATAATCTTCCAGAACCAAATCTTCGGCTATTGGCGTATCAAGGCTCACCGGATCTTTAAAAATTGCATTTTTTATATTTTCCAGCTTCTTTTCTGATATACCGAGCTTTGCACTCATTTCCGCATCGCTGGGATCTCTTCCGAGTTTGCTTGTCAAAGCGGCAGACGCTTTTTTATAAAGTCTTATTTTATCGGTCATATGCACCGGAATTCTTATCGTTCTGGAATGATTGGAAATTGCTCTTACTATAGATTGTTTTATCCACCACGTTGCATAGGTGCTGAATTTAAAACCTTTTTTATAATCAAATTTTTCAGCCGCTTTCATTAATCCCAAAGAGCCTTCCTGCACCAGATCCATAAACAACACCCCCTGACCTATATATTTTTTGGCAATACTTACAACAAGTCTTAAATTAGACTGTATAAGCTTTTTCTTAGCAAGCTCAGCCTCTTTTGCGTTCCCCTCTCTAATTTGCCTGCCGAGTTCTCTCTCATCTTCAGCTTTTAAAAGCTTTATGCGTCCTATATCTTTAAGATAGTTTTGCAGGATATCATTTTTTTTAACGATTGTACTGAAGGTTTCGATAGTCTCTGATTCAATATTCTGAGCGAGATCCTGTAAATTCTGATTTTCTTCTTTATTTAAAAGATTTTCTTCAAAATTTTGTACATCAAAATCTTCGACAGCAAAATTTTGCGTCAGATTATTTAACATTTCCCAATTCCTCTTAAAAAAATTTATATTTATAAATCTCTCTTGTTAATTTTCATGACGACAGCTCAAAAAAAAAGTTTCCTCATTTGTTACAATGTATTTCTTTTTTGTTTAAAATATATTATCATTTATATAAATTCACGTTGTTGAGGTCTTAATGTTTAATAAAGAAAAAATTATAGAAATCTTAAACAGTGAAGATTTGTTCATAGACAATTTTATTCTCGAGGCGTTTATCAAAAATTGGAAAATCGAACCGATTTACGAAGACGCAAACGGAGTAGAATTCTATGATGAAATGGCTCTGGAAAAAATCAGAAACGGAATTAAACAAAAAGAGCCTAAACACGAAATAAATGTTATGAACAAAGATGACATTACTCCTGTTGATATGACCGTGGAAGTATCAGAAATTCCAAGTGAAGAAGAAAATAAAGAACAACAAAACATATCAGAAGCAGAGATAATACATTCTGAAGACAATGCATCAACCGAACAAAAATTCCAAGACCCGCAGGAGCTGCCTGTTGCTGTTTTAAATGAAGTTAATAGAGAAGTTGAAAATGAACTCAAAAACGTAACACTGGATATCTCTAACCAGACACTGGCGGTACTTGCAGAATCAATTGCAAGAAAAATCACCAGTGATGTTGCTGATTATATAAAACAAACGGATTTTATAGAAGATGCAGTACAGCTTGGCGAATACAAAAAAGACAACCAGCTGCTTGTACAAAAAGCGGAAGAATTGTTAGCCGATAACAAAATTCTTGTAAAAAGGATTGAAGAGCTTGAAAAAGAACGCAATTCTTTTGTAAAATTATTCGGTAATATATACGTAAAAAATAATTAAGATAATGTCATTAAATATAGAAAAACAAATGAAAGCACAGCTTTCCGACGATATATTAAACGCTCTTAAATTGTGCTCCCAAACTGCAGCCGAACACGATTTTAAAATCTATTTAATAGGCGGAATTGTAAGAGATTTGCTGCTGAAAAGAAAATCTATAGACATAGATGTTACGGTAGAGGGGGATGCGGTAAAATTTTGCCATCTTCTTGTTGAAAAAAATTACTGCAAAATTCTTCAGGTACAAAGCGAACTAAAAACTGCCAAAGCGGTTTTTGACGGAGATGTGGAAATAGACTTTGCCTCAACCAGACAGGAGTTTTACCCGCACAGAGGACATCTGCCCGTTGTCGTTAAAATAGGCTGTTCACTGCAAGAGGATGTTTACAGAAGAGATTTTACAATTAATTCTCTTGCAATGTCTTTGAACAAACAAGATTACGGCAATGTTATAGATTACGTCGGCGGAATTAAAGACCTGAACAATAAAAAAATAAGAGTACTGCATGACAACAGTTTCAATGAAGATCCTTCAAGGATTCTGCGTGCATTAAAATTTGCGGCGAGATTCAATTTTCACAGAGATGCCCACACAAAAGCACTACAGGAAAAATACATAACAACACAGCGCCACAAAGACATTTCATGGACACGTATTAAATCCGAGCTAAAACAGTGTTTTTCACTAAACAGTGCAAAAGTTTATGATATGTTTTTGGTCAATGAAAACTATAAACTTATATACGGTCGAAATCCGGAAATAAAAGGGCTTGAGATAAAAACTCTTGTGGACAAATACAACCCGTATTATGTCTGGCTGGTTTATTTGGGCACAATATTGAATGATGCAAATATCATTGAGCAGTTTTGTTTTACCCGCAGCGAAAAGAAGATATTCAGCGATATCGAATATTTGATGAACAATCATTTGAGTATGATGAATTCAAATTATGACATTTACAAATTTTTTGCAAAAAGGACAACCGAATCGATTATTGTATATTACCTTTTGACACAGCGCAAAGAAGCGTTGAAATATCTTGAAAATTTGTCCTTAATACGGGTAGAGCTCAACGGGGATGAAATAAAGGCAATGGGAATACAAAACGGAAGAGAAATCGGAGAAATTTTAGACGAAATTTTAAAGAAAAAACTGAACGGAACTATTACAAAAAAGAGCGAAGAAATAGAATTTGTAAAAAGTAAAATAAAATAGTTGAAAAATAAAATTTGCCATGTATAATAATAATTACCGAATGCGAGAGTAGTTCAGTGGTAGAACACTTCCTTGCCAAGGAAGGGGTCGCGAGTTCGAGCCTCGTCTCTCGCTAATAAAAAAACACTCATCATAAGATGGGTGTTTTTTTTATTAGCATGATGATAGTGGTGAGAATTGCTTTTTGCGAGTTGCGTGAGCGAGCTGAGGCTGGAGTGCTTTTGTTTATAGTGACAAAGTCACTTAAACAAAACACGGAATTGCCGTTACACGCGAGCGAACAAGACACGAGCCTCGTCTCTCGCTCCATTTTTTAAGATAACACCCTATCGGGTGTTTTTTAGTATATAGAGAGACAGAGGCAAGAACTCAAGTAGAGTTCGAGAGGATTTTGAGCAGCTGTGGAGTCGAGTCTGTGAAACAGACGAGCGAACAGCTATGTGAACAAGGTTAATGAAGTGTAGAATTTTTATTCTAAAAATTCGAAACGGAATGCTAAGCCTTGTGAACGCCAATAATCCGATACAACCTCGTTGACCTCAGCTCTAGGCGAAGAATGAGCATTAGGACATAATACCTATTTCAAATCCATATATCTTCTGATATTTTTTTGTTTTTGCATAAATTTCATTGTTGTATTCTTTAAAATTGTATTTTGTGTTACTCATTTTTTTAATCCCTTTCTGTTTTATGCTAAAATTTTTTTATGAAAAAAATTAAGCAATATTTTTCACTAAATTTGTTATCATTATCAGGTTACATTCTTGCCATATGTTTTTTATTAATAATTTTTTATTTTTATCCTCAAGCTTTAGAAGAAAGTCTAAAAAACGGTCCGACAGATAATTTTGAAATTACTATCGGTCTTTTTCTGTGGCTTATAAACATCATTAAATATTTTTTAGCAATTGAAGCAACACTTTTGGTTTTAACATTTATAGAATCAAAAATTTATAAATGTAACCAAGTTTTATATGACAAATTTTTTAATAATATACCCGATAAAATTAAAGAGATTCATACAATACTATTCTATACAGGAATAGTCTTTGCATTAATTCCTGTTATTCTGTTAATACTTTTTATTTTGAATATTATTGTTGAATTTATTTTCCTTTATTAAATTAGGTGGGCTGTGACAGCGTAAAGGCATTTTGTTTTCTCCTTAAGTTTTTGTACGACAATAACGCTAATTGATGATTCAATTAGCGTGCAAGATTAATTAAGATTTAAATTAATCAGTTAGATAAGGGTAACGTTTTAAATCTTTTTCATAATCTTTTATTATAGATTTTATAGAATCATTTAATACAAAATTAGGGTATTTTTTATCAAAGTTTTTATAAAAATTTATTATTTTTACAAGTTCGTCTTTTGATATTACATAAACCGAATCCCAAAAGATTCTTTTTGTATCTTGTTTTGACAAAAACTTTAATAATTCACACCAATCCGCATTTAAATAAGAACAGAAATTTTTGTATAAGTATTTATTATTTTCGGTTATATAAAACTCTCCATTAAAATCCACTCTTAATCCTTTGTCTGCGTATTCTTTTGTATATTTTCTTGCTTGCCAGTAATATGAGTTTCTATATAGTTTTACCGGTTCTACTAGTTTAATTCTTATATTCTGTTTTTCTACAGCTTCATAATAAAAATCCCTGAATTTCAAAAACTCAGTTTCTGCTTCTTTTGTGCCTTTTTTGTCTTTAAATTCATTTTGATAAGCTTTTGTTGCTTCTCTGATTGCATTTATATCAGACAGATTGTATTTTGAATAATCTAGAGCAAAAGTACTGTTTGACAGCAGAAAAAATATAAGAAATGTAGAAAACAGTTTTTTCATAGATTTAATTGTACCCTATTTTTTATTATTTACATAACAATTCACCTCCTAAAAATTTTTATGCGAAAAAAGACAACGATAAGTAATACGTTGCCTAAAAATAAACACAGCTATGCCTAAATTTTGATAACGTGGGCATGCTCTAAATTGAACAAACCTGTTAAAAGACATTGCCGTCGAATATATTTTGCACTATTTCGGCAGAACAATCAAGTGCTATAAGAAATTGACCCCGTGACATGCCGGCAGAATTTATATTTAGACAAGTCAAACAGACAAACTGCAATTTATTACAATTATTATTTTAAAATAAAGCAATAAATAAAAAATAAGTTACAATAAGTTTATGAAAAAACTAATGGTTTTATTATCATTAATATTGATTTCTTCAGGTTGTACCAAAGTACAAGAAACTCAACCACCAGCTGTGGAACAGCCGAGCCCTTCTTGCGAAGAATACTGCAAAGAACACGCCGTTGCAAAAGAACCTGAAATACCAGAACCTGCAAAACATCCTATTGATATAGAAGAAGAAAAATGTATAAAAATTGCTGATACATCTGATATAGGAATGGGCAATTGTTCACTTAAAGCAACAGAGGATTGGTTTAAAGAAATTGATAAAAACTTAATGACGCTAAAACAAATGCTGCCTGCTGAAAAGTATGAAAAAATAGCTGAATCTCAAAAGAACTGGGAAAATTATATAAAATCAGAATTCGATATCAACGAAAATATTATTTATAACAAATCCGGAACAATTTACTACACAATGAGCGCCGGACAAAAAAGAGAAACGGTTAAAGAGCGGGCGCTGCAGCTGCAGCATTATATATACGAACTAAACGAACCGTAATTTGTCTGGGTAGGACCTCGCTTGTACCCAAGGGCATCCTGCGGATTTGCGGACGGATGGAGTGAACAAAGTGAACGAATCCGGGGAGCAAGGACTCCAAGCGAAAGGTGCCGGTGGCACGTTTTGCTTGGAGTGAGGCTAAGTGAGAAACACAGTTTCTCCGTGCCGTATAGAGATTACAAAGCAAAGCACAAAAGGCGAATCTCTGCTAGCGTTAAGCAAATACAAGACAGATATGTACACTCGTGAACTCACCCACCTCTCACAAACAATACGGTGAATTGTTTGTGAGAGGTAGCGAGGTCGTCTGAGCGATAATTTTGCTCAAGTGACCCCATGCACTTGTTGCAGGTGCCCATGTTATACAGCCAATATTGTACTTGTTTATTGCACCTAAGAACTCTAAAAAACGATTAAGTATCGTTTTTTAGAGACTCTGCCGAATAAAAGCAACTAAATGTTGCTTTTATGAGAGGGGCAAAGTCAAAAGCAAAGCTTTTGCTTGCAGTATAGTTATTTTGTCGGGGTCAGTTGACTATATGAAAGAAAATACAATAAAAACTGTATTGTGACCCAATTAAATATAATATATACTTTTATGCGATAACCACTATTAACAATATCCCCAACACAAAATGTTAAAAATTATATCGGCAATTGCAATATTCATAGTTTTTATTACAATTATTGTTTTAGTTGCAAACCCGCAGCTTACAAAAAGTGTCAATTTTTCGTCATCTTCAAACAATATTGAGTTAACGGAATCAAAAAACATACAAAATAAAAATATAAACGTATCCCCGCAAAATATTGCTACAAAAGAGGACGGAGCAAAAATTCAACCTGTTGAAAATATTACCGCTCCCGCAAACACAACAACTGATTCCGTAAACAACAACATCAGCAGAGATGAATATATGGCTCAAATAAAAGAACGGGCCAAACAAAAATATGCTCAATTTTTAGAAGCCAAACAGCAGGAAGAAGCTCGAAAAGCTGAAGAAGAAACCAAAGCTCTGGCTGAAGCTGAAAAGCAAAATGTATCATATACTCCGCCCAAACAAACGGTACCACCTCAAACAAGTGCCAAACCCAAAACAGTGACTAAAACAGCGGTAAAACAGGCTGCTCCCGTAAAAAAAGCTGCAACAACCACTCCTAAAGTTACCAAAACAACACAAACTACAAAAAATACAAAAACAACTCAAACGACAAAAACACAGTCCGCTCCAAAAGTTCAAAAAACAACAACCGCCACTGCAGCACAGCAATCAATTTCACTGGAAAAATGGCGCAACAACATAAATACCAAAATAATCAGTTCGGCTACGCCTAAAATGTCCAACAAAATTCCGACGGGAACAAAATATTCTTACAGTTTTTATGTTGATGCAAACAGGAATATATCGGAGCTTCAGGTAAGCGTTATTAAAAACGCCGGCAATGCCGAGGCAAAAAGCGGAATAAACACAATAAAAAGCTGCATTCAACAGTACCAAAAAAATTCCATACTGCAATTTCCCTCGGATGTTTCCATAGAAAGGGCAAAGGTTGCGGCATATATCACAATAACAAGATAAAACGAGGAAAAAATGAAAAAGATATTATATACATTTTTAATAGCCGCATCTCTGGTATTTATGGGCTTTAACAATACCTGTCAAGCAGCAAATGTCACGGATGCTGAGGATTTTGAAATCCCCGAATACACTATATCCCTACCCACCTTCTTTCAGAATACAAAAGAAGAACCCGAAGAAGAATGGCTGTCCATCCAGTGGAACCAGTGGCATGCAGATGTTAACAACTTAATTAGGGATAAAAAGTATATACTATACTCCTTATGGCACGATAATTCATTCGCCTATAGTTTTATTGTAAACAATCAGCGCCAATTGTCTGAGGTAATTGTATATTTTATCCCGTTTTCAACGTATGATGTAATACGTGCCGAAAAAAAAGGCGACGCCGTATATAAAGCAAATACACCTTTTTACGCATACTGTATCGATAACAATACCTTCTACAAGTTAAAACTGTCCGAGGATGTTAAAACCTTGGGCGGCTCAAAGTTTCGGGAAAATTTAAGCAAATCGAAAATCAGTGTTGTTGATGAAAAGTATGTCCCAAGAGCCGTATATCTGCGGCAATCTGCGGAAAATTTAAAAAAGACCTCCGGTAACAAGGTCTACACATACCCCTACGGCTCTCAGCGCAAAAAGGTTTTTGTTTACGCAGTATTGAACAGCGTTGAAAAAACAAACTGGAAAGGCTTTAAAGCATCTGATTATGACGATATTGAACGTGTGAAACAATAAAACAAGAAAGAAATAATATGAAAAAAATTGATATAAAAAAACTAATAGCTTTATTTTTACTGATCACGTTCCTGACAGGTCAAAATTGTTGTTTTGCGGCAAAATTAAAAATCGGCCCTAACGGTTCTTACATAGTGAATGAAGAAAATACGGGTTCAAATAATACAGCTGATACTCTCCCGTCAGAAAATCCCGTTGAGAACCCGGAACCGAGTTATGCAGAAACATATGAAGAAACGGAACTTCCAAGTCTTGATGACTATATTAACGGCACCTATTCCGATACGGAATACGAAACAGTGGAAACGGTAAAAATGGATAATTTTGCGAATACAACTTCTACGGAAGCAGAAGATATGGCTGATTATCAGGCTGTTCAGCAGGCAACGCAACAAGTGGAGCAGCAAAAAGCCGACAAAGAAAAGAAAAAAAATATTATTGTCGGTATAGTATTTACGCTGCTGGTAGTTGGCGGTATTGTTCTGGGGGTTATATTCGGCGACAATAGTGACGATGATGACGATGAAGATTAACCGTCATTTTAAAAATTAAGATTTTTTTATCTGTTTTCTTGTAATGACTAAAAATACCCCGAACAAAATCAGTGCAACTCCAAGGCAGATTTTTAAAGTCAATTGCTCCTGAAAGAATATGACTCCGAAAAATATTGCGGTTAAAGGTTCTAAAGCCCCCAAAATTGCTGTTGTGGTCGAGCCGATAAGTTTGATTGCTATGGTAATTGTTTCAAGCGAAATTATCGTGGGAAAAAGCGCCAGCCCGAAAGTACACAACCACAAAAACGGCGTGTGTATTATTTGCAGCTGCGTACAAAATTTTAAATTGAAAATATATACAAGAAGCCCGAACAGCATTACATAAAAGCTTAACTTATCCGTTTTTATGTGCTTTACAGCTTTTACGTTTTTTACACCGACAATGTAAAGTGCGTACAAAAGCGCCGAAAGCAGCACCATAATAATGCCATGAGGATTAAGCGTCATTCCGGTTTTACCGTTATACAAAAGATAAATTCCGCTGAAAGTTAATATTATCGAAAAAATAACGGTTTTAGTCAGTTTTTCGTGAAAAAACAGCGTCATTATTATTGCAACCAGCAAAGGATATATAAAAAGTATTGTGCAGGCAATGCCCGCTTCTATGTAATTAAATGCATCAAAAAGCGTTAACGAGGACAACGAAAAAAACAACCCGAAAATTAAAAGCAATACACCTTCTTTTAAAGTAATTTTTAAAGAAGTTTTTTTCACAAACTTGAGCCATAAAAAATAAATCGCAACGGCAATAGCGTATCTGTAAAACAAAACGGAATTTACACCGATGCCTCTTGCATACATCGGCAGCGCAAAAAGCGGGTTCATCCCGTAACTTGCCGCGGCTATTGCTCCGTTTAATATACCTATCGTTTGTCTTTTCATGGCAGTGTTATCCTTGCATAATTTATGCAAAAAAATGCATGAAAATCAATTATCCCGCCAAAACCGCAAACCATAATATTATTTAACGTACTCTTTAAAACTTTTTATTATTTTATAAATAAATTCAAGTATTTTCAGTTTTAAAAAATTTATATCTGCTGTTTTTGGTGGATTACATTATCACAAAAAACTGTAAGATTGTTTTAGGACTAACAAATATAATTAAAGGAGATTTATATAATTATGGTAAAATTTATTGTTTTTATTATCATCGCAGCCGCATTGTGGGTAGGTTATACAAACTGGGGCAAACCTCTTAATGTTGATAATGCCGTAAAAAGCGGAACCTCTTCCATTAAAACGGAAAAAAGTATTGACAGGGTAATCAACTCAAGAGAAAATACCGCCAAAGATAACAAAGAAATGTTAGACAAAATGTAGATTTTTATACAAATAAAAACCTTTTTTTAGTTGCAGGGTAGAGTTTAGTCTACCAATATTAGTCATCGCCTGCAGTCAAAAAACGTGCTGCCATCTAAATACTGCGTAAGCAGTATAAGCAGCTTTGCTGCAGGAGTTTGATTACAGACTCTTAGTATTTACGCACAAAATTTTCGTTAAGCGTAGCTGTTAGAAAATTTTGAAGATAAATACTTTAGAGGCTGTTTTAATATGCGAGTTTTTCTTTTTTGGTTCGTTTTTTCTTTTTGCCTCAAGAACTCTGTCGAAAATTGACTAAATGTCAATTTGAGATAGAGGCAGGCAAAGGAAAAATATTATTTTTCCGTGACGTATTAAGATTAGAAAAAATGAACATAAGAAAAAAATTTTTATTAATAAAAACAAGTATCAAAAAATATTAGTTTTTCTTTCTTATTTGTTCGTTTTTTCTACATACATTTATCCAATTTTTTGTTGACGGGTAAACAAAATCAATATACAATTTTGTTTACCAGGAAACAATTTTCAAAGGACACCATGACAATACAAAAACAATTAATATCTTTAATAATCAACTTCCACGAAAACCTGACCACTCTTGATAAAGCATACAAAAAAGAAACAGGCGAAATTTTAAACGACTACAACTTTAATGAAATGCACTGTGTCGATTTTATAGGGAAAACCGAAAACCCTAACGTAACAAAACTCTCGAAGCATCTTAATCTGACAAGAGGTGCAATCAGCAAAATCATCAAAAAACTTGTCAAAAAAAATGCAATAGAAATTTATACAACAGAAAGCAACAAAAAAGAGATTTATTATAAATTAAGCCCGACAGGTCAAAAAGTTTTTTACGCACACGAAAAAATGCACAAAAAATGGAATAATGATGACTTCGCCTATTTATCGGGTATAGAAGAAAAAGATTTACTAACCGTAAATAATTTTTTGACAAATTACAACAAATTTACGGAATCAAGAATAAAAATCCTGAAAGGAGATAACGATGAAGATACAGCAGATTAGAAGCGCAACAATAATAATAAACTATGCAGATAAAAAATTCCTTGTAGACCCTATGTTCGCTCCGAAAGATTTTTACCCGCCAATACCCGAATGTTTTACACCGGATTTAAAATGGCCTTTGGTCGACTTGCCGATGAGTACGGAAAAAATCCTTGAAAATATAGATGCTGTTATAATGACACATTATCATATAGACCACTTTGACGAATTTGCAATAAAAGCTCTGCCCAAAGATATAAAAATGTTTGCCCAAGACGAATACGACAAAAAGGTTCTTTCGGATTTCGGCTTTAATAATATCGAAATAATAAAAGAAGAAGGCACTGTTTTTGGCAACGTCACAATGTATAAAACAAACTGCATACACGGCATAAAAGAAACTACAATGCCTTATTTTGATATGCTGAATATAAGACACGAGGCAATGGGGATTGTATTTAAAAATAATGATGAAAAAACACTGTATCTTGCCGGCGATACTATCTGGTGCGATTATGTAAAAAATGCAATTGAAAAATACAGCCCGTCAGTAATAATAGTCAACGCAGCCAAAGCCCAACTGCTAAAAAGCGGCCCGATAATTATGGGAACCGAGGATATCGAAAAAATTCACGAATGTGCGCCAAAAGCAAAAATCATTGCCAGCCATATGGATACGGTAGGGCACGCCACCTTAAACAGAAAACAGCTTAAAGATTTCATCGAAAAAAATAATCTTTCTGAAGCAGTACTTATTCCCGAAGATGGAGATATAATATCCCTTGATAAGGAATAAATCTTAATGACACAAACCGTTGAAAAAACAACACTTGATAAAATACAAGTCGGCAAAGATGCCGTTATAGAATCCATTAACTGCAGCGATGCAGCCCTTAGGCATCACATACTTGATATGGGGCTGACCCCCGGAGTGGAAATAACACTTATCAAAACAGCCCCCTTAGGCGACCCTCTGGAGATTCGTGTACGAGGATACGAACTTACACTGAGAAAAGACGATGCCTCAAAAATCACTGTTAACGATATCCACGATGCGCACAACTGCCCCCGAAAAAACGCAGTGTTTGCAGATATAGAGCACTCACAAAAAGGTGAAAATCACACCTATCAAACAAGAAAAAACAACAAAGTACAGCCAAAGACAAAACTGCTTTTTGCGCTTGCCGGCAACCAGAACTGCGGAAAGACCACCCTTTTTAACAAACTAACGGGTGCACACCAGCATGTGGGCAATTTTCCCGGTGTTACGGTGGACAGGACGGACGGAACGCTTAAAGGGCATAAAGAAGTAACTATCACGGATCTCCCCGGGATTTATTCACTTTCGCCGTACAGCAGCGAAGAAATTGTAACAAGAAATTTTATACTCAATGAAAAGCCCGACGGTATTATTAACATCGTCGATGCAACAAATATTGAAAGAAACCTGCTTTTAACAATGCAGCTTATCGAGCTTGATGTGCCCATGGTTATTGCGCTTAATATGATGGACGAAGTCAACGAAAGCGGGGGCAGCATTGATGTAAACGGACTCGAGGCAACACTCGGCGTTCCAGTCATTCCTATCAGCGCCTCAAAATCTCAGGGTATTCAAGAACTCGTTGAACACGCACTAAACGTGGCAAAGTACGAGGAACACCCCGGAAGACTGGATTTTTGTGCCGCCGATGACGGTAAAGAAGGCGCTGTACACAGATGTATTCACTCAATTATTCACCTTATTGAAGACCACGCAAAAGCGGCAAATATTCCCGTACGTTTTGCGGCAACAAAATTAACCGAAAGCGACAAACTTATACAACAAACATTAAATCTTGACGAACAGGAAATAAATAACTGTGAGCAGATAATAAAAACAATGGAAGATGAGCGGGGTCTGGACAGAGAAGCTGCGCTGGCTGACATGCGTTTTTCGTTTATAGAAAAATTATCCGCACGATTTGTACAAAAACCGTCTGAATCAGCTGGATACAAACTGTCAAAGAATATTGATAAAATCTTAACCGGAAAATATACTGCAATGATAGCATTTCTGGCTATTATGGCATTTATTTTTTATATAACCTTCGGCCCCATCGGCACAATGCTCTCCGATATTATGGATATCGGCATAAATTGGCTTACCTCACTCACCGACAATGCGCTTACCGCTTACGGGCTGAATCCCGTTGTACATTCGCTGTTTATAGACGGTATCTTTGCAGGTGTCGGCAGCGTCTTGAGCTTTTTACCAGTTATAGTTGTGTTGTTTTTCTTCTTGTCAATACTGGAAGACACGGGCTATATGGCACGTGTGGCGTTTGTTATGGACAAGCTTTTAAGAAAAATAGGTTTGTCCGGCAGAAGTTTTGTTCCTATGCTGATAGGCTTCGGGTGTTCCGTTCCCGCCATTATGTCCACAAGAACACTGCCCTCCGAACGTGACAGAAAAATGACCATATTTTTAACACCTTTTATGAGTTGTTCGGCTAAACTGCCTATTTATGCGCTGTTTACTGCGGCTTTCTTCACTCAAAATCAGGTGCTCGTTATATTGAGCCTGTATTTGATAGGGATAATCGTGGGCATAGTGTTTGCTTATTTTATGAAATTTTTTGTTTTCAAAGGCGAACCCGTACCCTTTGTAATGGAGCTTCCGAATTACAGAATGCCAAGTGCAACCAATGTTTGCAGGCTTATTTATATGAAGGCGAAAGGTTTTGTAACAAAGGCTTTTACTATAATTTTCTGGGCAACGATTCTTGTCTGGTTTTTACAGACCTTTGATTCACGCTTAAATCTTGTAACCGATGCCTCGCAAAGCCTTCTGGCAATGCTGGGGAATGTGCTTGTACCTGTATTTAAGCCGCTCGGCATAAACGATTGGCGTATTTCCACAGCATTTATAACGGGATTTATGGCAAAAGAAAGTGTTGTAAGCACGTTAACGGTATTATTGGGCGACACCGACAAACTGCCGCTTGTGTTCAACAAACTGACAGCCTTTGTTTTCCTTGTATTTTCACTGTTGTACACGCCTTGTGTTGCAACCATTGCTACCGTAAGAAGGGA
The DNA here is from genome assembly GCA_944325555.1 of Candidatus Gastranaerophilales bacterium. GTDB lineage: Bacteria > Cyanobacteriota > Vampirovibrionia > Gastranaerophilales > Gastranaerophilaceae > Limenecus. The sequence goes on from CALVAN010000006.1 coordinate 50,523, forward strand.
ACTCGGACGCTTTTATGCACTTCTCGTAGTTCTTGTGCAGTGTTCAATAGCGTGGTTTGTTGCATACATAGTATATTTAGCGGGCAGTTTAATACTTTAAATTTATTTTTGCACTACTATTGCAACCCACTGTTCCTGCTGCATAATTTCCACGACATTAAGGTTATGTTCCTTTACGGCCTCCAGCACAATTTGTTTTTTCTCCTCAAGGATTCCGCTCATAACCATATAGGAAAGCGGTTTCATAATGTTTTTTAAGTCGCCCATAATTTCGGCTAGTATATTATGCAAAATATTTGCACATACAAAATCATACTGCTGCGCAAGCATATCCGCCGTAGCGTGCATAAAATCTATTTTATTAAAGACGCCGTTTATCTGTGCATTGTCCTTTGCAACATCAATAACCAGCGGGTCATTATCAACAGCCGTTACATGGCTTGCACCGAATTTAACTGCAGTAATCGCCAAAATTCCCGACCCTGTTCCGATATCCGCAACCTCATCACCTTTTTTCAGATATTTTTCAATAGCCTGTATGCAAAGTTGTGTTGTAGCGTGTGTTCCCGTACCGAAAGCAGAACCGGGGTCAAGTGTAATTAAGACTTCATCCTCTTTTTTGGCGCACTCTTCCCACGAAGGGCATATCACAACATGCTCGGACGCTTTAGTCGGTTTCCAGTGTTCTTTCCATTTTTTAGACCAATCCTGATTAATTATTTTTTTTGCGGAAACACTCCACTCGCCCAATTCTTCATCAGTGAAGCCTTCTTCTTTTAACTCTTCTTTAGCGTGGTTAAAAACTTTTTGAATTTCCTCGACGGAAAAATCATCCTCTTCATATTTTATATAGCCTTTGGCGATATTATTTGTTGTTTCTACAAGTTCAAGGTCTTTATATTTTTCTTCCGCCTGTACAACGCCCTCACACTCAAAGCGTTCAAAGAAAATTTCCGTCACAAGTTCAATTGCACACGGGTTAATTTTTACAGAAACTTCAAAATAGTCTTTCAATATATTGCTCCTTCACTTCTGAAAGCCCTACAAGCCTATACACCGCTTACGCATTGAATACGCCCATGCGTCTGAATTTGCTGTATCTGTCATCTTTCAGCTGCTGCGGTGTCATATCTTTGTATTCATCAATGGCCTTTAGAATTTCTTTTTTAAGTTCCTCGCCCATCGCTTCATAATCATAATGGGCACCGCCCAACGGCTCTTTTACGATACCGTCGATTATATTGTATTTTAACAAATCAGGGCCGGTAATTTTCAAAGCCTCAGCAGCCTCGGGAGCTTTTGCCGCATCACGCCACAAAATTGAAGCACAGCCTTCCGGCGAAATAACCGTATAATATGCATGTTCAAGGACAAGCACTTTATTAGCAACAGCAAGACCTAACGCACCGCCGGAGCAGCCTTCGCCTGTAATAATTGCAATAACGGGAACTTCAAGTTTCGCCATTTCTTTAAGGTTAACGGCTATAGCAATACCCTGCCCGTGTTCCTCCGCTTTAATACCGGGATATGCACCGGGTGTATCAATCAACGTAACAATAGGCATTCCGAATCTGTTTGCATGTTCAAAAAGTCTTAAAGCCTTTCTGTAACCTTCCGGCTGAGGCATACCAAAATTGTAGACAAGATTTTCTTTTGTGGATTTACCCTTTACCGTACCGACTATCATAACAGGTTTGTCATCAATTTTTGCAACACCGCCTATTATAGCTCTGTCGTCCGTACCTTCTCTGTCGCCGTGCATTTCTACAAAATCACTTGTTATAAGATTGATATAGTCCAAAAAATTGGGGCGGTTTGGGTGTCTTGCAATTTGCAATTTTTGGGACGGTTTTAAGTTTTCATATAGTTCTTTTTTGTATTCGTGAGATTGTTGTTCAAAAATTTCAATCTCTTTGGATAAGTCCATTCCCGATTCTTCACTCATTTTTCTAAGTTCTTCTATTTTTTCTTCTATTTTTGTTATAGGTTTTTCAAAATCCAATTTCATAATACCAATCCCCAAAATCTCTGTTTGTTGTCTTTCCTTTTATTGATTAGTGTTTGTGCAGTCTTAAAATTTTAGCAAGCAAAGCTTTAAGCTCACTTCTTTTTGCAATCATATCAATTTGCCCGTGTTTCATAAGATATTCCGCCGTTTGGAAATCAGCCGGAAGTTTTTGTCTTATTGTCTGCTCAATAACACGGCGTCCGGCAAAGCCGATTCTTGCACCCTGTTCGGCAATTATTATATCGCCTATTGTGCCGAAGCTGGCTGTAACACCGCCATAAGTAGGGTCTGTCAAAATATTTATGTACAGTAATTTTGCATCATTCAATTTTGCAACGGCACAGCTTGTTTTAGCCATTTGCATTAAAGAAAGTGCACTTTCCTGCATTCTTGCACCGCCCGAAGCAGTAACCGTAACAACAGGAAGCCTTTTAGCAAGAGCTTCTTCTATTATTCTTGTAACTTTTTCTCCGACAACGCTGCCCATTGAGCCGCCCATGTATTCAAAATCCATTACCGCACAGGCTATTTCTTCCCCTTCTACCTTGCCGATACCGGTGATAACAGCATCATTAAGGTTTGTTTTTTCTTTGGCGTTTTGTTGGCGCTGTGTGTATGGTTCCGTATCAACAAAGTTCAAAGGATCAGCAGGTGAAATATTCGCAAAATATTCCTCAAAAGTTCCCTCATCAAAAAGCTGAGCAATTCTTGTTCTTGCGTTTATTCTAAAGTGGTAGCCGCATTCGGGACACACCATCATATGGTGTTCAAGTTCTTTTCTGGGCAGCTGTGCATTACAGTTAAAACATTTTACCCATAATTTTCCAATATAATCATCAATTTTCGGATCAACCGGACGTGCTGCAATTTGTTCTTCTTTTCTGGTTTCAAACCAATCTTTTAGAGTCATTTATAATTATTCCCCTTGTAAAGTCATTTTCTGAGTTTGATTTTTTTATATTATACTACAAATTTAAAAAACACCTTACGGACTTTATTATTGCATTAGGCAAAATAAAATATCAGCCCGTTTCGGGTAATATTTTATTTTAAAACTACATTCCAGGCGGCCTGATGAGTGACGGCTGCAATATTGCTCCGCCAGGCATCATATTAAACTGAGGATTATAGTCTTTATAATCTTTTACAGAACGATTCATAGGATCTGATTCCTGCTCTTTTTTAGCAGATTCTTTTTTCCTTTGAGCTTCACGTTTTTGTTTTTCTTTTTTGTCGTGCTGCGCTATTGCCTGTGGATCATTAAGAACCAAACGTCTAAATTCTATATCGGCATTTTCAGTTCCGACATTCATCATCAAGCCCATAGTAGCATTTTGTCTGTATGCATCGTATCCGATTAAGAATTTCAAATCATCGGGACCAATAGCAGCCCAGAATCTGTTTTCCTGAAGCATTTTGTCGTTAGGAGTGTCAGACAGTGCAATTGTAGCTGTGTACATTAAGGTCAAATATTTACAAATCCTCAAAGATTCCCCGAGCACTATGTTTGACTTACCATAGAAGTTCTTATCAAAATAAAATGGAGAATCGCCGGCTTGAGCACCTTGAAAATAAGCTACGTACTGCTGCCATGATCTGTACTGTGTTCTAAAATACGGACCTGCTCTTAAAACCCCCATCGTATCACCGGTACCGTAAGCACCAACGTGAGATTGAACATTCAAACCAAAATCCATTGCAAATTTTTGGTCTGTATTTTGGTATTTAAAGAAGGATTTTGAAGTTTGTGTCTGCCAAGCAAATTTTGTTGTAGAAAAATCACGATCGCCCCAATCTTCCATAAAACCTGCCATAAAGCGGTTTGTAAAGGTTGCACCCAAATCTTCTATTTCATAGGTTTTTCTATGGTCAAATTGGAACCCGTATTCCGGCATTCTTCCGCCCATAAACCCGTTGTTCATGTATGAATTTATACCGTATTGCAAACTTAAATTATCTGTAAATCTGTGACGCCCTCTGACAACGAATTTGTCATTTGAACTTGCCCAACCAAAATCAGTTCTGTTGTTGCCATTTAAAAATCTAGCCAAACCGCCGACACCAATTTCACTTTCTCCGTATGTTAACGCAGGGCCGACTTTCAAAGTTGAACCAAACGGTGCTTTAAATACCCACCCCGGAGAAACAAATGCACCAATGTTTCTTAACGAACCGAGCTCAAGCATATTTGTTTCTATATACTGCTGTTCTTTGTTTGTAAACAACCTGAGGTTGCCGGCAGAACCGAGTTTTGTATTTTTAATATAAATATCGGCGTTTTTAAGGGTTGCTACATCGTGGTCTTTGTAGCTGTCTATTATGATAGTTTTAGCCTTCAAACGCCATTTATTATCATATTTTTCTTTAAAATAAAAGTTTTTGGGTATAGCATCATCCATCATGGGATTGTCAAACCCCATTATAGGACGTGAAGTAAACTTAAACTGAGATTTATCGTTAAAAGTCACTATACCATCCAAAGCTTCTGTCTGAGCTTCATTGACTATACCGGTTTTAGCACGTATTTTTATTGCCATATGATTGACTACAGGATGTGTCATCAAAGCATTGTCTTCATTTAAATCAACCTGTATAAAATCACCCGTAACTTTTTGTCCCTCTTTAACAAGAACAACATTGCCAAAACCTTTTACATAGTTTGTATCATGGTTAAAAATAATTTTATCCGCATACAGTTCCGATTTTTCAGTCGGAAAAGAAACCTTAGCATTGCCGACAGCTTCAAATTCATGTCTTTCGGGGAAATATTCTATTGTATCACTGTCAACAAGAACATCTGTCGTCGGTCCCTGTGATTGTAAATCTTCTGTGTTTTCATCAGCATTTGGTGCTTTTTCAGCTTTAGAGAAAAATTTTCTGGTTTTACCATCTTTAATTTCATCAGTTTCTTCGTCCGCAGAGCCATTTAACAAAGCATCAGCCTCTTCATGTTTCAATTGTTGAGGTTGTTCTTGTGTTATAGGTTCTTTAACGGATTCCGTATTATCAGTTTTTGATTTTTTAGAAAAAAAGTTAAACCACTTTCTTTTAGAAGCAGTAGTTTTATCCGCATTGCTATCTTCCGATGACACATTCTCAATACCCGCATCAGATGTATCCTGCGGAACATCAAGTGTTTCCGCCGCATATACCGTAGCAGTTGATGTCATTATAAACATTGATAAAAGAATGGTAAATATTTTTTTATTCACTAAAGTGCACCTTTATTTTGTTAAATGTAATTTAACGGATTTTGAGGGCGTCCGTTAACCCTTACCTCAAAGTGGCAGTGAGGTCCTGTACTATAACCCGTAGAACCTTCATATCCGATAACCTGACCTTTTAAAACATTTTGTCCTGGGCTTACCACATAACTTGACATATGCGCATAAAGAGTAGTTGTTGGCTTGCCGTTAACCAAACCGTGATCGAGTATAACTACTTTGCCATATCCGCCGTACCAGCCGGAATACAATACTTTACCGGAGTTAGCTGCCCTGATTTTTCCGCCGTTTATACCGCCTATATCGATGCCGGAGTGGAAAATAGTTCTTTTAAATATAGGGTGTGTTCTGTAACCGAAAGGCGAAGTAATAGGGCCGGCAATTGGTTTCATAAAACCGGAAACAACTTTTACGGTAGAACCTTTGGTATTTTTGTTAATCATTCTGCCCAGAGCTTCGGACTGTTTGGCAAGTTCTCTTTCCGCTTTTTCATAATATGCACGGTCGGTTCTGTAACGTTGAATTGAAGATTCATTCTGGCTGATAGCACCTTGAATATATTGCTGCTGAGCATTAATGCTCTTAATTGAATAAGCAATAATTGTCTTTTGCTGTTCAATTTGACTGCGCAAAAGGGCTATCCTACGGGATTTTTCTTTAAGATACGCCAGCTTTTTCTTGTCTTTTTTTGTTATAACATTTTGATAGTATATTCTGTCCAAAAATGTATTTATATCCGTTGTTGCCAGCAGAAGCTGGAACATACCCCGTCTTTGTTTTTTAAATATTTGTCTTATACGTTTTTTGGCAAGGATTTCGGTTGCGGAAAAATCACTGAGAGTTGCGTTTAATGTTTTTTCTGCCTCAGCAAGCTGCTGCTCCGCATCTTTGTATTCTTGTTTTGTAGATTTTAATTTTTTAGTCGCATTTTCAAGACGCTGTTGATTTTTATATAATTTATTTGTCTCAATACTTTCCAAACGTTTTAGTTTGACAACTTTGGCATGAGTTTCTTTTCTCTTTTTTTCAATATGGGTTTGATTACAAAAAGCCCCCGGCACAAAAGAGAATATGATTGTTAATATAAGAAAAGCTTTTACTATATTCAGAACAAAGCCTTTTTCTATGATTGAATGTGCTTTATGCGACATTGGTATATTTATCCTGAACATTTGCCGTTTTTGTTGTCAGGCAAATGGATTCCAACTATTTGCAATTTATTTCGATACGAATGCAATCAATACCGGCGCAAGCGCAAACAAAATAAACGCAACAAATATTATTCCTATAATAACTTTTTGATTTTTTCTGAAAAATTCCATTTGTTATTTATCCATAAATGATTAACAATAACATTTTACATGCAAAAAATATCTTTTACAAGAAATTAACAAGTCATATTAGGATATCTTAACTTTAACAACAGCCTTTTTCACATATTTGGAATCATCAATTGATATACAGGGCATATGTGCATCCTGCGGCATAAAGATTAAGAAAGAATTTTCGTGTGCGGTTATAAAATCTCCCTTGCCTTCTAAAAAAACTATGTCATTTGTATCATCATAAAAAGTTGTCGTTGTACAATTACGGATATTTGTATAGCCGATTTTTTCTTCTCCCGAGATTATAAACTGTATATCAGCATATTTTTTGTGAGCTTCAAATTTCCCTTCTGATTCAGGTTTTGTTTGATAATCCTGAACGGAAACAAATACATTGTCACCTTCAATTTCATATTTACCGTTTTCCAGTTTTTTTAAATCCGTATTTTTCAAAAACTCAAAACCTTTTTGGAAATTTTCCCCGAGTTTATAATAATCCTGTGCATTTTCTATAATATCTGCAATCATTTTGTAATCCCCTCTTATATTCCATTGTTATCATTTATTAAGATTATAGCAAATTTTTTTATTTAGGGTTTTTATGTGATATGATTAGTCTACGAAGTTGCAATAATAAATTATGATATCATCAGTAAGTAATAAACCGAAACATAGCGTATTCAGCTCATTTCAGGAAATATCACATACCGGAAATGTCTATTCAACATTGAAATATAAAAGAAACCACCGTATAGAAGAACCTGATTTAAAGAAAAAAGTCATAGTAGCATCAGGCTCAATTGCAGCCACCCTTTTACCAATGATTTATTTTGCCAAAAAACAAAATGGTTTAAAAAAAATCACGGACTTAGTAAAAGTAAAATACGAACTTCCGCAGGTAATAGGTTTAAGCACCGCAAGTATCCTTGGCGGCGTTGTAACAGGTATTGCTGCAGACAATAAATCAAATAAAAAACGAAAAATACAAGAAGGTGTGTTCCAGTTTATGAACGCAACTATCCCTACGCTTCTTGTCGGCGGTGCAATGAAACTTATTGAAGACAACGTAAAATATAAAGAATCCAAAAAGGTTAAAGTTGCAGCCATTGTAACCAGCCTTATTGCCGGAATGCCGTTGGCTGCCTTTATATCGAATATAATTAACGATCCAAAAGACAAAGAGCCCGACAGAAAACTGACATTAAAAGATTCCGTAATAAATATGGATGACGCACTGGGTGCGCTGGTTGTTGCAAAAATTCCGCTTGTGGAACATTTACATTTAGACAAACTTATGCCGGCAATTTTTGCATGGTGCGGTTACAGAGCAGGACAAAGCAACTAATATTTTTTGTTGATTAAGCAGGTGTGCGCTCTGTTTTCAAACTCATCATCGAGTTCGGAAAGTTCTATTTTTTCTTTATACCTTTTATGCAAAGCCAAAGATATCAAATAATCGGCAAAATGCGGATTCTTAGGCAAGAAAGAACCATGCAGATATGTGCCGAAAACGTTTTTATATTTTGCCCCCTCGGTTTTGTCCGTACCGTTATTTCCGTTGCCTGTTTGTACAATAGCTAGCGGTTCCGTCTCATTCTGTAAATATGTTAAGCCGCTGTGATTTTCAAACCCGACCAGAGATTGAGGAGTTACAAAATCGCACTGTGCGGTAACATTGCCGATAAAGCGTTTGTCGCCGGCAATGGTGTATGCGTCCAGAAGACTTATCCCCTCAAGTTTATCGCCGTCATGAGGCAGATAATAATGTCCCAACAACTGATATCCGCCGCATATAGCAAGGAATACCGCATTTTCATCTCTTGCATCCTGCAAAGAGGCTTTATGTTTTTGCAATTCTTTAGAAACAGCGATTTGCTGCTGATCCTGCCCGCCGCCAATGAAATAAAAATCATATTTTTTTATATCTATTGCATCACCGATATTGATTGAGTCAATATTTACATCGATATTACGCCATTCACAACGTTTTTTAACGGTCAGTACATTACCCCAATCACCGTATATATTAAGGAGTTTAGGATACAGATGAGCAATATTGATTGTATAATTTTTACTATCCATGCTCTAATTATGACAAAAAATTTTGTTTTAAACAAATTTTAGTTGTATAATAAATTTGCTAAGCTGTTATAGACTATTTACAGCAAAGCAGACTCATCAGCGGTAAGCGCAGAAAAATTGACAATTAAACAGTGCATGGGTGAGTGGCACTCTGCCGACGAGCAATGACTAAATGTCATTTCGAGGAGAGGTAGGTAGCGCAAGCGGTATTGACAATTAAACAGTACATGGGTGAGTGGCGCAGTGGTAGCGCAGTTGACTCTTAATCAATTGGTCGTGGGTTCGAATCCCACCTCACCCAAAGCTAATAAAAAAGAGGGCTTACGCCCTCTTTTTTGCACTATTCGAACCCACGACTGTGGGATAATTTATAATCGCATCGCAAGCGATGCTCTGTCCCACCTCACCCAAAATAACTTTTTAAAAACAAAAATTACGAGGCTTGTGCCTCGTTTTTTTGTTTTAAAAAGCATACGGATGTAAAAAATACCGGTCAAAACGAGAAGTTTTGCCGGTATTTTGACACTGAACGACAGCGACGTAAGAGTTTGCTATATAGCAAACTCCACAGGAGCAAAACTAATAGAAAAGAGGGCTTGCGCCCTCTTTTTTGCACTATTCGAACCCACGACCGTGGGATAATTTATAATCGCATCGCAAGCGATGCTCAGTCCCACCTCCAAAAAAAATATTTATTTTGGAAACAACCACTCAATCTGCCAAAAGTTAAGATAAATTAGTAAATCCGCCCTGCAAATATTACAAAAACTTTAATATTTTCTCAAAAATATGTTAAAATTTGCTTAGTTATCTAACAAACAAAAAAGTCCATGGGAAACAAGTTTAATCACCACAAACATATAATTTATTCTGCAATTCTAGGCAACATTTTAATCGGACTGGCAATACTTGCATATTTTAAGGGATTTAAATATCAATGGTTGCTGGCTGCAGCATTAATACTACCGGTATTTTGGTATGGTTTAAAATCAAAAGAGTATTGCCCAATAAAATACAGTTTGCTTTACAGCATTTATACAACGTTCCCTCTTTTTATCACGGCAAGTTTGCTGTTTTTGCTGTCTTTGTTGATAAATCCGCTGGGAGTAATGGTTATCGGAAAACTGTTAATGTTTGCATTCGCAGGCTGGATAAGCGTTTTTATAACTTTTATTGTTCTTAACTTTTGTTTTGTAAAAGTTCATAAATTACTTAGCAAAACAAAAATTTATAAAAATTTATCACTGACTCTTTTCGGGCTTACCCACAAACACCCGTTTGCATACATATTAGTCTGCTTCACAATTGTTGCATCAATTGGTGCACTTACATTTGTAAATATATTTTTTAAAAATAACCGATTCTTAAATGCCGGTATTTCAGAATTAATGAAAAAAGATTCACACGACTCAAAGGCAATAATATATGATAAAAACAAACTTTTAATTGTATATTTTGATAAATACGAAGTTTTTGACTTGGATAAAAGAGAAAAAATAAAATACGGAACAATAGACGGACTAAAACATTATAATGGGCATTTCAACTTAAATCCAATAAATGATGAATATGTATTAATTATCGGTTTTGAATATGATAAACAAAAAAATGATGACTTAAAATTGCTGAATTTTGGAGTGTTAAATTTAAAAGATTTTTCGTACAAGCCACTTGGTGAATTTGAGTTGGAACCCTGCTTTCCTGATTATGTTTTTACCTATGACAATAGGAAGCATCTTATTGTCACAAACTCTGCAAAGGCATATATCTTTGACGGAACAAAACCGATTTCATTTCCGACCGAAAAATGGTCGCGCAATATAAAAACCAAAGACAAATTGCTGCCCTATAAAAACAAATATCTTCTTATACAAACCGCAGGATATTTGCACTTTGACACGGGCTTGTTTGAAGGATATTCCCCGTTAATTCAGGAATTTAATCCCGAAAATAAAACGCTGAAAACATTGTATAAAAACAAAATTCAGGATAATTACCTTTATTTGAATACATTTTTAGTTGATAACAATAAACTGTTAATTATTTATAAATCACAAGATGAGGAATACAAACTGAGATTCGACACAATTGATGCGGAAAAAGGAGAAAAAATAGCTGAAGAAGAAACTCTTATACCGGATTCCGAATTTGACATTCGTTATGCGGTTATGCAAGACAGTGAAACAATAATGTTTTTTGGTAATGAATCCGACTTCAGACACGGTATTTATGCATATAATCCGCAAAAAAAGTCCTTTGACAAAACTTTGTATAAGGCGAATTTTCAGCCGGATTACTCTGATGAGTGTTTTGTATTGAATAACGGAGATGTTGTTATTTACAAAAATATTTTTTCGGAGGGGAAAATTACATTATTCAAAAATACAAAAAACCAAAAGCAACATAAATAACACCTCTCAAATTTCAAACCCAAAAGTTGATAAGAACATCAAAATCCCGACATTTTTTCATACAAGTGACGATATTGTTAAAGGTAGACTAAAGTCTACCCTACAATTTGTTCCGGCAATACTTTACGGTTTCAGCATGCAATGGAAAAATAATGCTGTTGCCCCACCGTCAATCAGTAAATCTCAATCTGCAAAAACTTAAGCCAGATTAGTAAATCCGCCATACAAAGATTATAATTACTTTTAAATAAATTACAACAAATTGCAAAATATATTATCGTTAGTATAATATACTTGTCAGTGTGTGGAAATAATAAATGGTAGAACATTATACAAAAACATTGCCATATGAACTTGAACTAACTTCAAGAGTTATACACGAAGCAACAAAATGCTATTTTGAACAGTGTAATTTTCCGATTACACCGGAGGAATTTATTGTTCTTGATTGTTTGTATCTAAAACCCGATATTATACAGATTGATCTGGCAAAAATGATTTTAAAAGGCAGAGCACATACGGGAAGATTTTTAAAATCTTTAGAAGAGAAAAAACTTATTGAGCGCAAACCGGTCAGACAAGCAACACGAACCGTTACAAGAAACATAATCACCCCCGAAGGACTCAAGCTGTATAAAAAAATGTGCGCAGAAATGGACAAATATATTCAGGAAACTAACTCTCAATTAAACGTACAAATAAATGATGTAATAAAATTATTGCAGATTATAAGACAAAATTGTACGGAAAAATTTAACATAAAATTTGACTAACCCTCAAATGAAAACTTGCATTTTTAAAAAATTTGTTCTTTAATCTACTTGTAGAAAAATCTACAACGTGAGAGAGTAAATTTTTATGGCACAAAGTTTAGCAACAGAACAAGAATGGCAATTTCAAGTTAATCCGTGGATTGCAATGATTCCTATCATGCTATCCATATTTATGTTTGCGCTGGACGAAACAATATCTAACGTTGCATTACCTCATATGGCAGGCTCTTTTTCTGTCAGCCAGCACGAATCTACATGGATTATCACGAGCTATCTTGTTGCCAGCGGGGTTATAATTCCAACCGTTGATTTTTTCTGTAAATTAATGGGCAGAAAACAGTATTTTTTACTAAGTATTGTCATATTTACAGGCGCTTCCATTCTTTGCGGAATTTCAAATTCCATGGCAATGATGCTTATTTCAAGAATATTGCAGGGGATTGGCGGCGGCGGTATCATGCCTATTGCACAGGCAATCATTTTTGAAATATTTCCAAAAGACAAACTACCGTTAGCAATGTCTATATTCGGTCTGGGGGTTGTTCTTGCTCCTATTATGGGGCCTGCTTTAGGTGGTTGGATAACGGAAACTTATTCTTGGCCTTGGATTTACTTTATAAATATCCCTTTCGGTATCATCACATTTTATTTGTCTTTAAAATATATCGAAGAACCGCCATACTCTCTCAAACAGCCCGGTGTTAAAATGGATTTTTCAGGGTTTACATTTATGGCTTTATGGCTTTTAAGCCTGCAGGTTGTACTTGAAAAAGGTAACGACAACGACTGGTTTGGTTCACCTTGGATATGTAAATTATTTACATTTTCTATGATATGTTTGGTTATTTTTATATATATTCAAATTAAAAAGAATATGGAAAAATCCCAACCGCTTATAAATTTATCTATTCTAAAAAACCACAACTTTTTAATCGGAACAATGGGGCAGGTTGTGTTGATGGGTGTTATGATGGCATCATCTTCGATTTTGCCTTCAATGCTGCAATCTTTGATGGGGTATTCAGCCTTTATGAGCGGCCTTTCCATGGTACCGAGAGGCGCAGGATGTTTGCTTGCGTCTGTATTATCTGGGGTTATGGTTATTAAATTTGGCGTAAAACCAGTTGTTGTCATAGGTCTTATTATTCTTGCAGCCGGCAGCTTGATGTTTGGTGAAATTAATACATCAATAGCTCTGGCAAACATTGCAATACCTAACTTTACCTTCGGGCTTGGTATGCTTTTAACAATGGTACCGTTATCAAACATTTCCTGCGCAACGCTTTCCAATAAAGACCAGACAAACGCTGCAGGCTTGCAAAACCTTGTTAAAAACGTCGGTGCAGCTATCGGAACATCTATTGCAACCACAATGATTTCAAGATTTTCTCAAATTCACCAGATGACAATGGTTCAGTTCTTAAACGACGGCAATAATGTGTACATGGAAAGATTAAATGCAATGACCTCGTCATTCCTTTCTCACAATTTTGAGTATCAAAATGCACTACACATGGCTCAAGGACAAATGTATAATATGTTGAAACAGCAGGCAACGTTATGGGGATACGTAGAAACCTTCAGATATTTTGCTCTTGCCGTTGCTCTTATTTTGCCGTTTGTTTACTTTTTATCGGAAGAAAAAAAGAAAAAGAAAAAAGTTGAAACCGCAAATTAATTATCTTTATTTTTTTCCCACAGCATCCTGTTTCCGTTTGGCGACACTTTTTTAAAGCCACACTTCTTGTAAAAAGCACTAGATGTGGCAATCAAAGTAATTTTATCATTTACCAGCTGCAAATATTTTACTATAGCAGAACCTATCCCTTTAACAGACCTTGGCGGGCGTGCGTACACATACATCGGATGAACCTGCAGATAGTCCAATTCAATTGCTTTATCCCTCATTTTAGAAGTTTCCGCAACACCCAGTACGCCCAAGGTCTTTAAATTTTCAAAGTTATCTTCCTGTCTTGTTAATACAAAAATGTTTTTATTAATTTTATTTTTCTCGGTTCTGGCAATCTGTTTTACATAGGCACACATATTATTTACATAACTGTCACCGCCAAAATCTATTGCAATATCATCAAGAGCCCGTATGTCCTTTTTATCATGCACATCGAGCTCAACAAGATTTGCATAATCTTGTATATAGTCTTTTTTTTCGTATGAATATTTTCTTATCGGAAGTTTTTGTACAAACTTTGCACCGAAGGATATAGTATTGTTCATTTATTTGCAATAAAACAGCTGATAAATATTTTTGACATCAAGCGGATTTTAGTCGAATATTCTGTTATTTAAGATAATTAGCCGCCTTTACGGCATTAAGATAATAAACCGCACGTCTGATATTGTTCATATCTTCTTCACTGATATCCTTTGAGTTTTCTTCCGGTCCGAAACCGTATATAAGATTATTGATTTTCGCAGCATTATTTATGCTTTTAACTAGTGCGTTATATGCGCTTTGAGAATCCTCAAACTCGGGAGCTTTGTCAACAAAATCCGCACCGCCGATATTCCCGTCAAGATAATATAATGTTTTGTTTAAAACTTCCTCAAGCTCGGGATATTTACTTCTTTTACAAGCCGTATAATCAAGGAGCACAGGGTTCAATCTGGTATTTTGGCTTGTACCCGTCATTTGCGCAACTCTGTTTCTGATTCTTGCCATTGTTTCTTTAGCAGCTTCCAATCTTTCTTCAGGCTGCATAAGGTCAACCGTAACAATACTCATAGGATTTGCCATGGTTTCATCTTTATAGAAAATTTTATTGTAAGAAGAAGTATATTGGTCCGGTTTGTAATAGTCAGAATCACTAAAGCCACCCATAATCAAAGATTTTTTGTCACCCAGGCTGGGTTGCGGAATAGGTGCACCTATAATTTTTTCAAGTGTTTTATGAAAATTCTGTGTGTCTTTCCCGTAAACATCAGACTTAAAACCGTTTTCTCTTAATGTATGTACAGCAGAAGAGAGAATTTCTCCGTCTTCTTTTTTATTTGTATAATAATATTTAGTTCTGACCGCACCGCCTCTGGTATCCTGAGTTTGAACCTTTATTGTACCTTTAAATGCTAACGGTGTTGAGTTATTAAGCGGAGATATATTCATATAAAAGTCCTTTCTTCTTACATTTGACTGCCCTAAAACTCAAAAATTTTTTTTGTTGCTATACTTGCAACAAAAATTAACACGCCCAAATTTCTGCTATAATTAAACCTATGAAATTTGATAAAAAATTATTAATATTTATAACTCTGCTTACATTGGCTGCGCTGGGATTAAGACTCATAAATATAAGCAATGCAGCCTTGTGGATAGATGAGCTTTATTGCTATGATATTGCATTAAAACCGACTATTACGGAAATTTTAAAAACAGTATTTTTAACGGACCTGCACGCACCGTTGTTTTTTATAATTCTACATTTCTGGATAAAACTTTTAGGCAGCACAGATTGGGTACTAATATTACTGCCAGTGATTTTTTCAACACTCAGCGTGCCCGTCGGATATTTTATTTGCAAAAAACTTTTTGATACCAAAACAGCTGTCATTTTTTCCTTACTAAACACCTTCAGTGCTCTTGAAATTTACTATGCACAAGAGCTTAAATTCTATTCAATGCTGCCATTGCTGGGATTGTTGAGTTTTTATTTTTTCTCAAAAATCACGCAAAATTTCAGCATAAAAGACACATTATTGCTTTTATTAACCAACACACTCATAATTTATACCTTTAATGCAGGCATATTCTTTATAATTGCGGAATTTGCAGTCGGTTTGACATTTATACTCCTTAAGAAAAAAGAAAATTTAAAAAACTATCTATATTCTTTTATTTTTACAGGAATTTTATACATACCGTATTTTTACTTTCAAATAAAAACAATACAGGGCTTGAACAAAAGCATATGTACACTTTTTGACATGTTCCATTTTGATTTGGGCTTTGTATTTACACTTATACAAAACTTTTTTACCCCGGCAATCACCAATTTGTCTAACAATCCTGTTAACTACAATCCGATTGAGATGCTTAAAACTACCGGTGCTCTCGGGTTTGTTTTTTACATAATTTTCTTTTGCGCAATTGCCTTTTATGGAATTTACAAGCCCATTAAAGATAAAAATCATAATGCAATATTGATTTTTTCAGCCTCATTTTTATTTATTTTAATTTTAATATTTCTTGCAATTTTACACATTATCCCGCTTGTAACAAGATACACTCTGCTTGTTCACTTAGCAATACTGGCTGTTATTGCCTGCGGAATTGTACAAATCAACAACAAAAAAATCCTTTACACAATAATGTCATTGACTGCGTTGATTTCTTTATTCAGTTATGCTTTTTACAAAGATTCGCCGCTCAAACGTAATTCGTCCTTCCACTATTATAGCGCCCAAGCTCTGCAAAAAGCCGGTGCCAGTGATAGTGATATGATAATAATGCCATATTTTGGCAGATTTTTATACAAATATTTTGACAAAGGACAGCTTATTGACTACAGAAGCGAAGAATTGCTGCTTTTGAACGATGCATTTTTAATGAAAGAAACCTTCAAACTTACTCAAGAAGAATACCAAAATAAAGATAAAAGCGGACTAAAACTTCAAAAATACATAGAAAACCCCAACCCACCAGAAGAACTTGAAAGATACTTCCAAAAAAACTATCTTTCAAAACTCCGTAAAGGGCAAAAGCTCTATCTGGTTGAAAATTACAGTATTTACATAATACCTGATGAACTTTATATACCCATGTTAAAAGGTATTAATATAGACAAACCCAACCTTAGCGAACTTGAAAAAAACGCTCGTTATGCACTACTATATACCAAAATATTAAAAAACCTTGAACTCATTTTTTCTAAAAATCTCACACCGGTTAAGATTTACCATTCCCAAAACCAAGATGTAAAAATTTTTGAATTTATAAAAGAAAATTAGCAATTTTTGTTCAGCAAATGTTTTTTTTAATTTATGAAAATACCGAATGATTTCAACAACAGAATCAACGGTAATACATCGGTTAATCATAATTTTTCAGGTAGTGTAGAAGTTAGTAAAGAAAATATAACAACAGCCAAAGACAACTATGGTAAATCGCTGTATTCCTATAAGCCGCTAAACCTGCAAGGCATAGATACAATTGCCTTCATCGGCGAGCTTAAATCGCTGGATAACATGCATTGTCCGTTATGCGGCACAAAGATGTTGTCTGAAAAAGAATTCCAACAGGCAATGAAACAAGCCGGTGAAGTAAAAACTCCGGAAAATTTTTGCAATTTCTTAGATAAATACGCCGCAAATATTGCTCCGGATTTAAAAAACATTGTAAAAGACGCAAAATTAATGTTCTATAAGCTCAGAAACCCTGAAATAGAATCGTTCTTAAATGTTCTTGCAGAAGGATACGCAAAAAATACAGCTATAGCCATTGACAAAACCAATGAAAAATTTACAAATACACTTAATGATTGCAATCTTACATATAATGACAAAAAAATTCTTTCAGATTGTCAGGTAGAAATCAATCATTTATATAAAAACAAATCAAGAGAAGCTTTATTAAAATATTTAAATGCTTCATTAAGAAACACAATAAAACTGTTACAAACGCCTAAAAAAGATGACATATACAATAATTTGACCTGTCAGCTGAAAAAAGATTGCAGACTGGAATTGCTTTTTAACAAAAGTCTTGCATCAATGGCGGCATCTGATTCCAAACAAAAATCTGTATTGCGAAATTTATTAAGCTATTCAAAATCAGATATTCATAAAGTGAACAACCATAAACATGCACAACAAGGCACGATATTAAACATGATACTCAACTGCGAGCATTGCAGTGCAGAACAAAAAAATCTGTACAATCTCCAAAGCACCGAAGAAATACACAACTATTACAAACATCTTCAAGAACTTGCAATATCAGCACTTGATGGCAAATTAAACAGTAACAAAGCTTACCCTATTGTACTTGCAAATTTTGTCAGGGACACATCTCATGAAAGAATTAATCCTGACGACAACGATGTATTATTAAAACAATTATCAAATATCACAGGCGTAACAAAAAATCGTGATGTAAACTTTGAACTTGTTACCCACAGTGGAATCCCTTGCTACACTTGCGGGCAAGAAACAATTACCCACGAAGACAAATGCGACTTATTTGACAAAATCAAAAATACATCTTCTATGTATGAAATTGCCCAAATATTTGATGACAACAAAAATATTATAAAACCGCAATACCTGCCTGTTATCGAAGAGTTTAAAAGTCTTTTGATAAAATTGCCGACAGCTAATGAAACAGACATATTGAGTATATTGCGCAGAAACAGATATGAACAGATTAAAGAAGAACTCTTCAACTGCGCTTCCATAGCCGCAACTACCGCCAATATCAACAATTACAACGAATACAACCAAAACTTGATAAATACATATATTGAAAAAACACAAAACATGTTTTTAGATATGGATAAAGATAAAAAGTTTGATTTTTATAAATATCAAACAACTATGAAAGAAACTATAGGAGAACTTCAGGATCAGAACAACAGCAAATATATACTTACGCAAAAACTTATTCAAAAAATAAAAGATTTATACGGTTTGCAGGTAATTCTTTTCCCTGAAAAAGAAGTCTGTAATAAGGTTGGCAACCCTATAAAAGTAATTTCTCAGGATATATTTAAAAATTCTGTTGCTACTGTTAAAGACCTTGATGTAAAAATACCTAACAACGACTTTAACACACTGGCACAACAAAAAGGCAGAAAAATTATAATGTGTAAATCCTGCAAAAAGAAACAAAAGGATAAAAATCTAAAATTCTGGTACAAATTGCATCCGGAAATAAAACAAAATCTGCCAAAATATTTGCACAAAGTCGAAGAACTCACCAAAAATAAAGAGATAACAGGCTTTGAATACTATCCGTATGAAATTCTGGAAAACGTAAGAAAACTCACCGACGGAGATTTAGACATACCGCTAAATTCGTTATAATATTTTAGCCGTAATTTGCGCTAATTTTTTGATTTAGCGCATCAGCAATCACGGCTAAATGTCATTGCGAGAACCGCTGTTTTGGGTTGCTGCATTATACTTAGTTGTTCGAAGCAATCCGGACAATGTGCAAGGATTTTTGTTTGTACGCTTTATGTTTTAAACTGATTGCCACATCGGTACACCTAGCCGCAACGACAGCATTTAAAAATTCACCCAAAAACTTCTCAAATAACTGGCAAAAAAAATTCTTTTTGTTTTTTTACCTATACAAAAAGGAGAGTCATGTCATGCTTAGGGTATCCAACAATTATTTTTCTGTTTCTGCCTCAAAATATAATAATTCATCAGTTTATACCACTACCCCAAAAATCAAATCACTTAATAAAGATACGATAAGTTTCGGTTATATAAACGCAGGTCCTGTGCCGAAGGACATACAGCTGTACAGAGCTATCGGCTATGGAGAATATAAAAAATTATTAGAAGGCAAATGCATAGAAGGTCATTCTTACACAACATCAGATCCAAGAGGCTGGATAGCAAAAGGGTGGAATCTGGCTTATGGGGATTGGAATTCCGATAACTATTTTGTAACCTTCAAAACCAATCGTAATCTTGATATTATGGACAGGCGCGACTCTTTGGAAGACACAAGATACAGCATAGGCGATTACACTCTTGATGACGTTAAAGAAATAAGAAAAGGTAACAACGTCCACGGTGAACTGCTATATGCTCCAAATTTTGAAGAAGCAAAAGCCGAAGATTTAAAAAAGAAAGAATCAGAAATTCAAAGACTGACAAAAATTATAAAATCACAAATACAGCCCTCGCTTCAGGAAAAATTCCGATCTGTTTTCAGAAAAACTGACAATACCAACACTAAAAAAGAAATGCTTTACAACGCTTATGACGAACTTGGCAGTTATTGCAAAGAATTTCCGGAAATAATAGATTCAATGATGTCAATAGCCCAACAAAAAGACAGTCACATCTATAATGTTATATCAATGGTTTATTATGCGAACAGAGAGCAGGATCTGTCTTATGTAAGAAAATACCTCAACGACTGTTTAGACAACAACAAAGTTATAAACAACAAAGCCGTTGAATATATGAAAAAACAAGGAAAAAATGAAGATATGCCGTTGCTTATGCGGATGTTTACAGAAGGAGCCGACAAGCCAAGTATATCAAGACATACAGTAGTGGACGCAATAAAAAAAGCTGCATCATCAAAAGAAGACTATGATATGCTTAAAAATACTTTCAAAAATTCCGATATCATATCTCAATATTATTTGATGCCATTTTTTGAAGATACGGACGATTATACAACATTGTCTAGATTCATTCTGGACAAATACAAGAACGAATCACAAAAAGAAATGTTTAAAGATTATAAAATCGAAGGACTGATGAGTGCCTGCATTAAAGAACTTAAACAACACGGTTCTTTAGAGGATATAGAATATATAGAGCCATATGCAAAAGAAAATTTAGTCTATGTAAACGAAGAAGCTCAAAAAGCAATTGCAACACTTGAAAACAAATACTCTAAATAGCAAGCGCAACAAGCGATTTAAACAAAAGATACAAAAGATACAAAACATAAAATTAAAATAAAAACAGGCATTCAAATAATTGAATGCCTGTTTTTTAAATTATGAAACTTATCTACAAACTAAGCAGAAACGCCTGATTTTTCGATAATTTCTTTTTCAACGTTAGCAGGAACCTGTTCGTATTTAGCAAATTCCATAGAGAATGTACCACGACCCTGAGTTTTTGAACGGATATCAGTTGCATAACCGAACATTTCAGCGAGCGGAACCATTGCTCTGATTTTCTGGATTCCTGTACCTTCGATAATTTCCATACCTTCAATACGTCCTCTTCTGGAAGCAATATCACCAACGATATCACCTGTATTTTCTTCAGGTACTTCAATTTCTACTTTCATCATAGGTTCTAAGATGCAAGGTTTAGCTTTCTTACAACCTTCTTTGATTGCCATAGAACCGGCAATTTTAAATGCCATTTCAGAAGAGTCAACTTCGTGATATGAACCATCGTAAAGTGTAACTTTAACGTCAATCATCGGGAAGCCTGCTAAGATACCGCCTTCGAGAGCTTCTTCCATACCTTTTCTTGCAGGTTCGATGTATTCTTTCGGAATAGCACCACCGACGATTTTATTTTCGAATACAAAGCCGGCATTTTCTTCAGCAGGTTCAATTTGGATTTTAACGTGACCGTATTGACCTTTACCACCTGATTGTCTGATGAATTTAGAATCCTGATCAGCATTGCCTCTGATAGTTTCTCTGTAAGCAACCTGCGGTTTACCAACGTTAGCATCAACTTTGAATTCTCTTAACAATCTGTCTACGATGATGTCTAAGTGCAACTCACCCATACCGGAGATGATTGTCTGACCTGTTTCTGTATCGGATTTAACACGGAATGACGGATCTTCCTCTGCAAGTTTTTGAAGAGCAATACCCATTTTATCCTGGTCAGCTTTTGTTTTAGGTTCAATAGCTACAGAAATT
The DNA here is from genome assembly GCA_944325555.1 of Candidatus Gastranaerophilales bacterium. Lineage (GTDB taxonomy): Bacteria > Cyanobacteriota > Vampirovibrionia > Gastranaerophilales > Gastranaerophilaceae > Limenecus. The sequence goes on from CALVAN010000006.1 coordinate 71,939, forward strand.
ACAGGTTCAGGGAATGACATTTTTTCTAAGATGATAGGTGCTTTTTCATCGCAAAGAGTATCACCTGTTGTAGTGTCTTTCAAGCCTACGGCTGCACAAATATCACCTGCGTAAACTTCCTGAATTTCGTTTCTCTGGTCAGCGTACATTTGTACAAGTCTTGAAATACGTTCTTTCTTGCCGTTTGTAGCGTTAAGAACATAAGAACCTGCTGTCATTTTACCTGAATATATACGTAAGAAGGTTAAACGACCTACGTAAGGGTCTGTCATAACTTTGAAAGCAAGAGCAGAGAAAGGTTCATCTTCTGATGAGTGTCTTTCAACTTTTGAACCGTCTTCAAGTTCACCTTCAATAGCTTTAACATCTACTGGAGAAGGAAGATAGTTAACTACGTTGTCTAACAACAGCTGAACACCTTTGTTTTTGAAAGCAGTACCGCAGCATACGGGAACAATTTTGTTTTCGCATGTTGCTTTTCTCAAAACTTTCTTAAGTTCGTCTACGGTAGGTTCTTCACCTTCGAGGAACTTCATCATCAAATCGTCATCAAACTCAGAAATAGCTTCAACCAAAGCTGCGTGGTATTCTTGAGCTTTGTCCATCATATCTGCAGGAATTTCTTCTTCTCTGATATCAGTACCGAGGTCGTTAGTATAAATTTCAGCTTTCATTGTCAAAAGGTCAATCAAACCGGTAAATTTATCTTCTGCACCGATAGGCAATTGAATCGGATGAGCATTAGCGTTCAATCTGTTTCTCAACTGGTCTACTACACGGTAGAAGTTAGCACCTGTTCTGTCCATTTTGTTAACAAATACCATTCTGGGAACTTCGTATCTGTTAGCCTGTCTCCATACAGTTTCGGACTGCGATTGAACACCGCCTACTGCACAAAATACAGCAACAACACCGTCTAATACACGTAATGAACGTTCAACTTCGATAGTGAAGTCAACGTGGCCGGGGGTGTCGATAATATTTAATTGGTGACCCTTCCACATTGCTGTAACAGCAGCTGATTGGATAGTGATACCACGTTCTCTTTCCTGATCCATAAAGTCGGTAACAGCAGCACCATCGTGAACCTCACCTATTTTGTGAGTTTTACCTGTGTAAAACAAGATACGTTCTGTTGTAGTTGTTTTACCTGCGTCGATGTGTGCAGCAATCCCGAAGTTTCTAACTTTTTCTAATGGGACTTGTCTAGGCATTTTGTTTTTCCTTTTTCTTTATTTATATTTCTACTACAATTTACAATCTGTCATTCCGTTTTTAATACGGATTTAAACTTTATTATCAGATGACAATTAGTTTAAAACTGTGTGACAATTGAAAAAGACAGTTTTATGCTATCTTATAAAAATCTTTACATAAAAATAAAAATTTTCAAAGAAAATGTTAAGAAAACTTTGTTCTAAAATTACAAGTTTCTGCTTGGCTAAATTATTATTTACAGTTTTATATCAGAGCATTGAAAATATTTGACATTATTACGACTTTACTAGCTTTTATATTAGCTTATGTATTAAATTAGTGTTAACAAAATAAATACCCGCAACCAAGGCAATGCCACCAATGACATAAATGCGATATTAGGGTAATTGAGTTTTTCTTATTTTTGTACAAATCTGAAAGAACATAAAAAAAGATAATAAGAATTATTAATTTTATGTTCTTTGGGTTATACAAAAAATTACGGATGTAATAAAATAAAGCAATGAAAAAATTAATTACCTCATTTATCCTGACATCTTTTTTAGCTGCACCTTGTGCTTACGCACAGGACACGCTGCAAACAGCAAAAGCCGCAGAGCAAAAATCCGCAGCAGTGCAGGCACATACCATAAACCAACCCGTTATTCCGCAAAAGCTGGAAGCTGAAATAAAAGCTTCTATTGCTCAAATATACGGAAAAGAACACTGTGAAGAAATTTATAACAAAATCACTGAAATAGCATCTCAAGCAATCAAAAACCGCCCTGCGGAACTGAAGAAAAATGATTTAAGCCGTTCAGATGACTGGTATAAAGATGAAATTATTTATATGTTTTATACAGACCAGTTTGGCGTAAGCAACACTGACGGAAAAAATACTTTCAAAGATACAGAAAGAATGTTCGGATATCTTAAAGATCTGGGTGTTACAACATTGTATATGCTTCCGTTTGCGGATTCGCCCATGCAGGATTCAGGTTTTGACGTAAAAAATCCCAGAGATGTCCGCTCGGACTTGGGGGGAATGAAAGAGTTCAAAGACTTTATCTCAAAGGCAAAAAAATATGGGTTTAAAATTAAGGCAGATTTGGTGCTAAACCATTTTTCACAGGAGCATGAATGGTTTAAACAGATAGAAAAAGGCGATTTGTCCAAACTTGATTACTTTGTAGTTACGGATGAAATGCCTCTTTATAAAAAATATCAGGACGAAAAACTCGGAACAGTGGTTGAGTATTTTGAAAAAGACGGCAGCGTGTCTAAAAGGAGGCTAATCTTCCCCGAAAACACCGAAAACCACTGGCGTAAAGTCACAATAAACGGAAAAGACTACTATTTTTATCATACGTTTTATCCGTTTCAGCTTGATATAAACTGGGAAAATCCCGAGGTTTTATATTATTGTCTTGAAACAATAAGCTACTGGAGCAATATGGGGATTGATATTTTCCGAATGGATGCAATTCCATACCTGTCAAAAGAACCCGGAACCAATGCGGAAAATCAGCCCAAAACACACGCAATAATCCGCTTGTTAAGCAATTATATTCAGGCAACTGCTCCTTCTTCCGTTATTCAGGTGGAAGCCTGCCAGCATCCGAAGGAGATTTTGCAGTATTTTGGCAAAGAAAGAACAGTTGACCTGAACATAGACAACAAAACAGAAACCTTAAAAAGGACAGATGAAGCCCAGATTGCTTATCATTTCCCGTACATGCCGGCTATATGGGCAAGTTTAATTACTCAGGATAAAAAATATTTCTTGGAAGCAAACAAAGAAACTCCGGCTATTCCGGAATCAGCGGCGTGGGCAATGTTTTTAAGGGTTCACGACGAGCTTACTCTCGAGATGGTAACACCCGAGATAAGAGAAATTATCCACAACGACCTTGTTAAAAAGGGTGCGGATTTCAGAAAAGGTTTTGGAGTTAGCGGAAGGCTTGCCAACTTTCTGGATAATGATCCGGATAGAATAGAGCTTGCATTTTCAATATTGATGTCACTTCCGGGGATTCCTATTGTTTATTACGGTGATGAAATCGGTGCCAGAAACAACTTTAAAAACGCAAAAGAAACCGAACAGGAAAGAAAAGAACAGCAAACAAAATCAAAAACAAAATCAAAACTTTTAAGCTACTTTGATTCCCGTGATATTCACAGGGGCAACATTCCGTATAAACTTTTCTACGGCTCGGCAAAGGACTATTATGAATTTAACAGCAAAGTTTACAAAAAGGTAAAAAATCTTATCCACCTCAGAAAAGAACTTCCCGTTATGTCGAGAGGCCAGTTTATTTTGCTGAACACCAAACTGCCTGCCAACTTTGCTTACATAAGAAAGGACAAAGACAAACAGATTCTTGTTGTTAACAACCTTTCCGACAAAAAAATTACGGCGGAAATCACTTTGCCCGTTGACATTATCCTAAAAAACAACGGACACATAAGAGTGCTGAAAAACCTAATAAACGACGACAACGTAAGAGTTAATCTTTCGCTTAAAAACAAGACAATGCACCTGAGAGTAAAACCCTACGGCGTCTTGTGGCTTGAATTATAAAGTGTTCAAATACATCATTCCGTAGTTTAAATACGTTGCAAAACATACCCACAAAAAGTACGGAACAAGCAGCGCCGCAGATACTTTGGATACCTTGTAAAATTCCGCCATAGTCATAAACACAAATATCAGCATTAAAATTATTATGACAAAACTCATGATTATGTTTTGCAAATAAAAAAACGCAGGCGCCCAGCACAAATTAAGCACCATTTGTATTCCGAAAAGAAAATAGCCGAGTTTTTTGTCCTTGTCGGTTTTTGTATAAATAAAAGTAAACAAAGCAAGAAAAATAAGCACATACAGATAAATCCACGCAGGGGTAAAAACCTGCCCCGGCGGGGTAAATGCAGGCTTATTCAAAGATTCGTACCATATCATATCCATAACAATTTTATTATTACGGCTGATATTTTAAACCGCCATACACATTTGATTTGAGTATGGCGGGATTTTTAATATTTATAAATTTGAAATTTTTATATAGTCAACTGCCCCCGACAAAATAACTATACGGTACGAAAAAATTTCATCTTTCCTTTGCCTCGCTCGGACAATTACTTACGGAGTGTCAGATTCTTTTGTGCATGCTGCCGATAGAAGATGTTCCTGAAGAGGAATTGCTCGTGCTGCTGCCAAGGAGTTTGTTTAAAAGGTCATCACCGTTATTTGCGGCTTTTCTGTAGGTGTCGGCATAAATACCCGTGCCTATATCCGTTTTGTCTTCACCTTTTTTAAGACCCTGCAAACGAAGCTGTCCCGCTTTGATGACTTTGTCGAGAGTTGTAAAGTCAATGTCCGACATATTGTAGTGGTTGTACAGTGCAAAAAACTTGATTGACTGAGCCTCTGCAATCATTGCTTCGATGGCGGAGCGGTTTTTAGTTGCGATGTTTGAAATATCAAGGTTTGCCAGCCTCTGGCGCAATACGTCAGTGTTTTCGTTTTTCAAACGCTGAAAATTCTCCTGCTCCTGCTGAGCCATACGGATACGATACTCTTCGGGAGTTTCTGTAACCTTGCGGATATTTCTTGCGCTTTCTAAAGCCTCATCTCTTTGCTTTTGCATATCTTTTGAAAACGGCGAGGTAATATACGCATCGATGTTCATTTCGTCCGACATTTTTCACACCCTACAATTTATCTTCCACTTATTCATTATAAACCATGACGGAGAATTTTTTTGCTAGTTATTTGGAGGATTTTTGCAAATTCTCACAACCAATGCGTCATGCTGAGGAGCGAAGCGAGCCCAGGATCTGTACAAATTAGCAAACGAAGTCAACGAACTTTATGCAGTAAGAAAAAACAATCAAAGCAAAATCATCCCCTCACCCTACCCCTCTCCCCCGGAGAGGGAACAAAAAAAATAATATAGACAAGCTAAAGTTTGCACAAAACCCGCTTTACAATCCCCACCCTCACCCTTCCCTTCTCCCCCGGAGAGGGAACCGACAACAATAATGCGGGTATGCGGGAGTCTGTCCTGCTACTTTAGATCCATTCCTCAATTTCTTTTTTAGATACTCCCCATTCATGCCCGAAGGTTCTGCCCTTTACGTTGCAATATTTACAAAACGGTATGGGTTTAGCTAAAAAGGCAAGAATTTCTGCCATAGATTTTACTTTGTATATATCTATATAATTTCTGTCATCAATAATCATATTTTCTTTAAAATATTTGTTAAAGTGATGTGCATTAGCCGCAGGAGAGCACGTATATATTTTGCCATCATGGATACCAATACACTGGTTTGCATGAAAACAATTAATAAAATTTTCTCTTGGGTCTTGCAATCCTTTTACATCAAAAGGTATATGATAACTTGTTTTTATTACGTCTGCGTTGTTGAAAAATGTAAAATTTACTCCATATTTAAGAGCAGTATTTTTTATTTTGTCATAATCTACTTTTATCGGATATTTTGTACAGGTAACCAGAATATCTAGCTTTTGCAAGAGATTCCAAAACTTTTCATCTTTGTCTTGTAACAAAATACCATTTGATTGAAGTCTTATTGTTGAATCGGGAAAATATTTTCTGGCAACTTCAAACATTTCTAAAATGTTTGGATTCATCAACGCTTCACCGCCTGAAAGACTTATTTGTTTTAAATTGCCGTTTGTTAATTCTGCTAACCTTTTTATATCATTTGAAAAAGATTCAAGTGTAACAAATCTTTCTTCGGCAATTGGAGAACACACATCACAACACTTACAGTTTAGGTTGCAGTGATCAACAAGATGAAATCCTATACTGTCAAGATATGGACGAGGTGTAATTCTTTTGATTTTTGCGTCAAAAATTGCCTCTTTATTTTGAATTAATTTTTCTATTCTATCAAATTTTGATTTTTTCCTTTTTAGTTTTATCTTTACACCCAGTATTTTGTATGTTCTGTGTTTGTCGTCTTTTTCGTAGTTATATAAATTTTTTAACATAATTGACCCATACCTCTTTGTGCTATAAATAAAATATTTTTTTAATATCAAATTATAAAAACAAGATTTTTTAGCGTATTTCCACCAGTAATTTGCAAATACACACTGTTTATCCTGCCATGGTTTTATTTTGTCCGCATAATGAATTATCAGTGGTTTTAAAATAGCCTCGGTCACAATGTCTTTACCAAATAAACCACATAATTTTTCGTATTCAGGTAATGTATTATCTAAAATACTTTTGTATTTAGTCATCACATTATATTTGAACGGCAAATGCTTTATATTGTTATAAAAGACCTTGTTTATTACATCTTGATCTACAGTCGGATAATTTTTCAATGCTTCTTCACACAATACGGGGGTAAGATTATTTTCCCTTATTTTTTGCAGGTTCAAAACAATAACTCCGGCATTAATATACTGGTCTATTGAGGGTATGCCAATTTTTTCGCAATAACTTTTTCCAGCTGCTTGTGAAAAATGATATGCTGGTGCTTTTACTCCTGCAACATAATTATCATCCAAATCAATAATATACAGTTGCGATAAATCACAGTTAACAATAGTATCCGTATCAAGATAGACACATTTGTCATATTTATCCGGTAATATTTCAGCGGCTCTTAATCTGTAATACGTCTGCTCTGTGATATGAGAAACCATTTTTTTAGTTTGAGAAAAGGCATTTTGCATATTAACAAAATTGATTTGTTTATTGCTATAAAAAGTGCAGTCTTTTTCTATTTTAGTTTTGTATTCTTCTTTAAAATCATTCGGGACAAGCAGATAAAAATCAAAATACTGATTCGACTTTGCATTTTTGAGTATAGATATCATTAATACGCTCATATACGGTGCATAATTATTATCTGCAGCAAGTATTACAGGAATTGTCACCATTTTATTTAGACTCCTCTTTTAAATTTCACTTTTGCGCCAAGTATTCTTAGTACTTTATGGTTATTTTCGTTTTTTATGGAAAATATATTTTGCTTAAATTCTTCTTTTGCTCGTTTTTTATCAATTATCAATTTAGCATCTTGCAATGATTCGGTATTAGTTATTCTCGCATAATTGTTATCTTCAGAATATTTTAATAATACTTTTTCAATGAATATCGGTTTCTCTTTTTTTGTATATCTGAGTATCAAATCCCAATCAACCAATCTTTTTAAATTTGTGTCAAATTTGCCATACTTTAAAATTAAAGATTTATTATGCACAAAGACACCAAGATCAATAAAATTTGCGTTTTGTAATTGTTCATAATTAAAGGGGTGACCTATAATCCGACCGTCAGTTCTTAACAACCGGCTATAAAAGATTGTATTTTTAGGGTTTTTAATTATTGTTTTTTGGAATGTTTCCAAAAAATCGGGCAGCATTTCATTATCGCTGTCAAGATAACCTATCCAATTATTATATGCCGATTTCAACCCTACATTTCTTGCATTACATACACCCTTATTTTGTTTCAATTTTTTATATACTATCTTTTTTGTGTGTAATTCCTTCACATATTTTTCTTTTATCAATTTTTCGGTATCATCAGTTGAACCGTCGTCAACAATAATTAATTCAAAATCCTGATATGTCTGCTTTAATAATGAGTCTATGGCATTTTGAATACAAAAAGCTCTGTTATATGTCGCCATTATTATTGAAAATTTCACGCTTCTACTAAACATTTTTACCTCTACATTAAACTCTTTTTTATAAATACTTCTTTTTTATCAATAAGTCAGCATTTTCCTTTTTCAGATACAGTTCACAAGGGTCAAAATCCACTTTTATTTCGGGATAAAATGAGGCTTGTTTAAAACCTTTTGATAAAATTAACTTACTTAATCCCATTTCATAATTAAAAATTATGTCCTCTTTTATTTTTTCTTTTTTTATATTGTTAACAAACCGGTCAAACCAATCATTTTTGAAAATATTTTTAGAAAATGAAACAAAATAACTTTGAATATGCGGCGCATATCCCCAACCGTATTCGACTTGATTTTTGTGATTTTTGATAAATCCAAATAAATGTTGTGTTACTCCATAAAAATCTTTTTGTTTTAATTCATTAAAAACTTGTTCCAAACTATTACCGACAAACACAACACTATCATTGATAAATAATAAATTGTTTATATCATTTAGTATTCCCATATTTTTTAATAGAGAATAACCTCTTTTGTATGAACCGAAATCATATTCATCGTGTTTTTTAAAAATTATTGCATCAACAAGGTTTTTAACTTTGTCTGATTCTTCCGGTATAATAGGGTGATCAGCAGATAAAACAATATATCCTGCATATTTGCGTAACTCAGTAAGATATTTAATCAAATTATCATCTAAAATTGCATTATTATTATGCATTGCAAATACAACTGCATTTTTGTTACTTTTGATTTCTGAATTAAATACTTCAGTTATTTTTTGAGCACGTTTTGGATATTTTTGTTTACGTTTTGGCACCAGTCTGTATTTATAACCAAGAACAGTAATAATCTTGAATGATTTATAGTAAGAATTTTTTATTGAAAAAATCTTCTTTAAAAAAGCTTTAAAAGAATTTATCAGTTCTTGTTTTACATCTCTAACACCATAAATATTCATCCCCTGCATTTCAATTATTGTTCCTAACAAGCGTTCCAGAGCATGAATCGGTGTAGCAGTTATACTTGTTTCAGGATTATTAACAAAAAAATAGTTTTCATCAAAATCCAAATTTTTTAATAATTCAAATAATGAAGCTTTGCATAAAAACATTGTTCCTGCTATAAAATTCCCTTTTAAATTTGGTAAATTTAATTTTTGGCACACTTCATCATATATAAGTATATCTTTTGGAGGATGGTTTTTAGATAACGACATTTTGCAGTAGTTAGCACCAATCATACCTGTATTTGGATGATTTTTAAAATATTTTAAACAATTAAAAAAATGATGTTTGGAGCTTAACACAGCGTTAACAAGAGTATCTCTCCAACCAAATTTCTTTTGCCATTTTGTACATTGCGGATTATTTTGGTAGGCTTTAGTATGCAGTTTAAGAATATAATCATATTTTTTTAAATCCACCATTTTTAGAACTTGAATAAATGGCATAATATCAAATCCGTGATTAGTTACTTTGATAAATATCGTATCCGATTTCAGATTTAAAATTTTGTTTTTCATTTCTTCATTTTCTTCTGTATAAGTGACATATAAATCCCACATACAATGATTTATATTACTTAATTTTTTAATCCAAAAATCAATTTGTTCATGATAATACAAATGGAAATGTACAAGAACTCTTGGTTTTGGGAAAATTTTCATATAGTATTTAATACCAAGAATAGTAATTATTTTATGTATTCCGTCATCCGAGTTACGTATAGAAAAAATTTTTTCTGTAAAACTAATTTTCTTTCTGTATAAACAGTGCTTTTTAAAATTATTGTCAATTTTTGCATAATTATACAGATCAGATTCTTTTATTTTCTTAAATGCAGAATCTTGAGAAGATAGAGAAGTTAAGTGTTTGACATTTCCACCGATAATTTCATAATTTATTTTTTTTGCGTCATTGTTTTTTTTCATCAAATAATTGTCGCCACACCAGATTTTTAAATTTTGAGGAATGTTATAATAATTTTCTTTTTTACCAAATATGGCAGATCCCCAATACCTGCTGTATAAAGTGTATTTATAAGGTTTAAACTTTAGATTTTTATTTTGAGGATATGTATTAAATTCTTCCAGAGGAGTATTATGTACAATAGTAGAATCTAAACCTACCAACCCTATATTCTCATTGCTTTTTATAAATTCATATACCTGAGAACAAAAATTTTGCGGTAGTATAATATCGTCATTTAATATACCAAAGTAATTATTCTGAATGTTGTTTATTCCAAGATTCCACGCTGCATTAACATATAAATTTTCATATGGAATTATTACTTTTACTTTTGGAGAAGCAAAAACATAACCCTTTAATGAATTATCAATAATAACAATCTCGTTAATCACATCGTCGTCAACAAGTTCATTAACAAGTTTGTTTAATACCTCAATATTTTTTTGTATAGTTGGTATAACTATTGATAACATTCAAACTTATCTCCTTGTAATATATTTTTTCTTTTCACAACAAACCTTTTCCCGAACACCACATACGTTTTATCTGTTTCCGTAGTTCTAATATCGAACACATCAAAAAACTTTTTGTGGTGATATTTGAACAAAATCAAATTCAACTTTCGGAAGTTACACATTTTTCGCTGCTCTGATTTTGTGAATGAATTTTTTATAAAATTCAAAAAGTCCGAAATATCCTTTTCGTACTGTTTTTTCAGCCCTTCGTCCGAACTTTTGCGCCAGTAATATATACAACCGCCTATAAAATGGTTCGTAGAGGCTATTTTCATCTGTCTTGACTGCTTTTTGTATATTTCAGATTCTACTAATGCCTTGTATGCAGCAAAGTCATTTCTTATACAATTGGCAAATTTTTTGGTTGCCGCACCTTCTCTGTCATCACGGTAGTTGTACAATGTTTCTAAAATAAATGAATATTTTGGATTTTGATAAAATGTTTTAAGACAAAATACTAAATCTTCTGCATTTTTTATTCCCAATGGAAAATTTATTTTATTTTTTTCTAAAAAATCTCTTTTAAACGCCTTGTTCCAAATATAAATCTGTATTTTTATTGTTTCTTTTAAAACATTATAATTTTCAATAAAATTTTTGATTTCTTTTAATGAACTAAAACCATCAATAATTTTTGTATTATTAACTGTTTTATATCCCCACATAATTATGTCGGAGTTTTCGGTATTTATTTTTTTAGAAACTTTTTCACATAGTGTCAAATCGTATGTATCATCAGGGTCAAGAAACATTATATATTCGCCGCGGGCGGTTTCAAGCCCTGCATTTCTTGCTGAGGATACTCCTTGATTATGCTGATTTATAAGTTTAATTCTCGAGTCTTTTTGAACGAAATTTTCAAGAATAGCAAGTGAATTATCAGTAGAACCATCGTTAATGCAAATGATTTCTATATCTGCAAAGGTTTGGTTTATTACACTTTCTATTGCAGCAGCAAGATAATTTTCTACATTATAAACGGGCATAATCACGGATATTTTAGGCATAATTTTCTCCGTTATCCTGCACAATTGCCTTTAGCAACTTATACGAAAGCATCAGCTCCTGCGTATTCATTTTTTTAAGGAGCTGCAATATTTGCACTTCGCCGGTTCTGGGGGTGTATTTTTGCAGCGTTTTCAGCTCTTCTATCTCAAAATCCAGAACCTTTGAAATGTTCAAATACGTAGAAAGTTTAGGGATATATGTTCCGTCCTCTAACTTGCCGATATGGCGGGTGCTCAGCCCGACGAGTTTTGCCAGCTGCGCCTGCGTAAGCCCTTTTTGTCTTCGATAATCTTTTATCAAAACTCCCAGTGATTTACTCAAGTTTTTTTCCGAAATCATCAATTATCTTTCCCGTCTGTTACAACTACGTAATAAAGTCGTAGTTTTCATGAAAAGTATATATTAAACAAAACAAACTGAATATATATTACGTACTTTTTTACAAAACTATATACTATTTACGCTTATATATCATAGACAAGTGTTCTAACATAATTTAAAGGTTATGTTATGAATAATAAGCAATTACTAGGAAAAAGAATTAAAGAATTAAGAAAAGCGGCAAACCTCACGCAAGAAAGGCTTGCCGAACTTATTGATATCGAAACAGGCTCGCTCAGCGGAATTGAAAGCGGCAGACATTTTCCTTCTCTTACAACTCTGGAAAAAATTGCAAATCATCTTGACGTGGAATTAAAAACCCTCTTCGACTTCAAACACCTTATCTCCGTTGAAGAAATGAAAGCTTCTATAATTCAAAATATAGACAAAATCGACCGTGAGCAAATTACTTTTATTTACAAATTTGTGGAAAACTTTAAATAATTTTTAGCGCAGGCTATCTTGCATAAATATCTTCTTTTTTAACGGCAAGATCCTCAGGCGCATAATTTTTTAAATATTCTACCGCCTCTTGAGCGGTGTCCGCAAGAAAATACAGTTTTTGAGCTTTTTTGTTGGCAAACTTTTGATTAATAATTTCCTCAAAAAAATCCAAAAGTTTGTTATAAAAACCGTTTGTATTAAGTATAACAATCGCCTTTTGATTGTAGCCAAGCTGTTTTTGCACAATCATCTCGCTTAATTCCTCAAGCGTGCCAAACCCGCCGGGCAGAGCAACCAAAGCGTCGGATAGCTCGTCCATTTTTGCTTTCCTGCTTCTCATACAGGGGGTTAAGTAAAATTCATCGCAATAATCCGAAAAAACATCCATTTCATGCAATTTTTGCGGCATCACTCCGATAATTCTGCCGCCGTTTTCCTTCACCTTCTGCGCACACGCCCACATCAAACCAAGACAGCTTCCTCCGTAAACCATATCCATATCAGCACCGGCAAGCAGTGTACCCAGTTCTTTGGCAGCCTCGTAGTATGTTTCGTCCAAATAATTACATGATGAAGCAAATACGCATACGGTGTTTATCATCTCAATAACCTTTCAAAAAATACTGGTGATTAAACTCATCATAGCATATAATTATCTTATGCCGGAAAAAATAAAGACAAATATTTATTATATTACGGTTGCACTGCTGCTGGCGGCAGGCATTATATTGAGGATTTTGTTTTACGCATACGGCCGCCCTTTTTGGAATGACGAATCCGCACTTGCAATAAACCTTGCCGGCAAAAGTTTCTGGGAACTGTTTCAGCCTCTTGTGCATGAACAAGTTACGCCGCCGTTGTATGCCGTTTTATGCAAATTTTGCGGCTTGTTTACGGACAAAGCGGAATACGCTTACAGACTCCCTTCTCTTATTTGCGGAATTGCTTCATTGCCGCTGTTTTTGGCATTTGCAGAAAAAACGTTAAACAATAAAATCGGCAAAATCTTTGCAACAGCGCTTTTTGCTTTGAACTATCAACTGATATACTATTCGCAGGAGTTAAAACAGTATTCCTGCGACGTTTTGCTGTTTTTAGGGGTTTTAGTTTCATATTTTTATATTGACAGAAAGAAATTCGACAGAAAATTGTTTGTGCTTATCGGTTTGTTTTATGCAGTTTCGATATGGTTTTCATATACGTCATTGTTTGCAATGTTTGTTGTCTTCCTTTTATGCTTTATAAGAAAAGAAAAGGCTCTTACAATTTTCGGCATACCTGCGTTATCCTTCGGCGTTTTTTTGTTTTACATAAAAAATTATGCAACAAGCGAAGCCCTGCACAATTTTTGGGACAACGGCTTTATTGCCTTGAATTTTTCAAACTTCCCGCTGCTGATATTCAACAACATTGTCTTTTATTTTCCGGATTTCAGCTGGAGAATTTTTGTTGTGCTGATGTTTGCTGCGGGGCTGATTTATACATTAAAATACATAAAATACAACGAGAATATTATTCTTTTAACTCCCGTTCTTCTTGCGGTTCTGCTTTCTTACCTGCATATTTACCCGATGTATATAAGGACAGCACTGTATCTTCTGCCGGTTGTGTTTTTGATTATGGCAAAGACTTTTGAACCAAGCTTTTTCTATAAAAAAGAAGGCAAAATTATTGCGGGTATTCTTGCATTATTTTTTGCAGCATACACTTTTAAAACCGATTTTACGCAGATTTTGCAAAAAAAATATTACAGAGAAACCACCCCTGAACTATTACAGCTGTATAAAAGAGAAGCAAAAAACACCGATATTCTTATTGTACCGCATTTGACGGCAATAAATTATGAATATTACGTCCAAAGGACTTCTCTGCCGGCGTGGAATGCCATTGTTATAACCCCTGAACTTTACGAATACGATAAGGTCAAAGAGATTTACAACACATTGCCTTCTGGCTCTTATTATGTTTTGTTCACGCATTCGGGTGACAAAAATCTGGAATTTGAAAGTCTTAAAAAATACGCACTGTCACAAAAAAATCCTAAAATTTCATCGGATGAATATAATAATGCGCTGATTTATTTTCAAAAGCAGTAATCAAAAAATTACAAATTGTAACAATTAAGTTCTTTAATATAAAGCTTATACCCGTTAAAACCGATATAAAAGACAAGGGAAACGGCTATGTCAGGAACTGAAGTTACACAATCTAACAGGGCAAGTATTATATACAGCATTGCAAAAGGCGATGCTGATAAAGCAATGAAGCTTGAAAAGCTTTCTAATTCAGAATTGCAGGAACTTCTTGCCAATCCGGAAAAGCTCGATGGAACATTAAAAGCGGAAGAAACTTCCTTCTTTAGCTTTCTCACAAATTCTTCCCAAAATAAATCCTCAGATATTAATATTTTTAGCGGCAATATAGAAAACAGAAATTTTGACTCAATGGACGGGCTGCAGGTTGAAAAAAACCATTACACGGAATCATCTGCACCTGTTGAACAAACTTCCAAAACACAAAATAAAACCTCACAAAATAATGCAGTTTCCCAACCGCAACAGCGGACAACCTCTCTTACAGATGCCGAAATAAAACAAAAATGGGACGAACTTCCCCAATTTGTAAAAGATTTATACACCGCATACCTTGATAACCTGTCGGAAGCAGAGCGGATAGAAGCGGAAAAGGGATTTCTTGACAAGCTAAGAGATTTCTTCACACAGGGATTTAAGCTTTCCGTCTATGCAAACAACCCCGGTATGATGCTTGTTGACGGAGAAGCCTGGGAAAAAAGTGTAAAAGATATTTTGACAAATGATGTTCAAAAAAAATTAAAAAGTGATGAAACCAATATTAAACAACTGGCAAGCCTTTCCTTAAATTTTGAAGAAAATATAGAACAGATAAAAAATATATTAAAAGATATCCTTGGTATTGAAGTAACTGACGAAGAAATAAGAGCAAACAAAGATAAACTTCTTCAAATAGCAGAGCTGTCACAAAATTTTGATGCAAATCTGAGTCAAATTACCGAAATCTTTAAAGAAATGACAGGGCTTGATGTCTTTGAAGAAGATTTATTAAAAAATAAAGAAAATATTGACAAATTAAACCAAAAAAGCGCAGAACTTGAAACACAATACCAGAATATCAAAGATAAATATAAAGAAATTACCGGTAAAGAACTGTCTGACGAAGAGTTTGAAAAGCTGTTAAACGGTGAATCAGAGATTGATAACGAAGAGTTCAATAAGCTTGTACAAGAATACTTACAGGGTTATGAAGACTTTGCTGAAATAGCAAGTGATGTTGTATCAGGTGTTGCGTCCTTCGGCGCATTTTGTGCAACAACAATGGTTGCAGGTCCGGTTGCGGGTTATGCGGCAGCAGTGGGAACAGGAGCCGGCATAAAATACGGACTTAAAAAAGCAAACGCAGCTAATAAAAGCGAAGGCTACACAACCGCAGCTTCTGACCTTATTACAGGCGGAGTCGGGGGGCTTTTTAACGCAATTGCGCCGACAATAGGTTCCGCAGCCACAAGAGCCGTATTTAACAGGGGCGGTGCAAAATTGTTGGAAAAAGTTGCGATGAAAAGCGCCAATAAGTCGCTTCCAAAATTTTTAAACAGCGCAGTTTCAATGGACAACAAATACCTTGGTGCAAGTACGACCCAAAAGATTGCCGCACGCTATATGCAGTCCGCAGTAGAAGGTACAGTTTCCATAACACCTTATAATATTGCGGCTGAACTCACTGCCAATGAAGAACATAAGCAGGGTTGGGGTAATGTTGCGGTAAATTCCTTAGTCGGCGGTGCTCTTTTCGGTCCTGCAATAGATTTAGGTTTTAGAGCCATAGGCAGAGGCGTTTCAAACGCAATTCCCAAAGATATGCCTAATGTGAGGGAAATATTGCCTTCAATGCAAGCCGGTAGTCCTGTCAATGCAGCAGCATACAAAAATATAACTCAACTATCCGATAATACTTTCAAAGTTAATATCGGAGGTAATAACATTACGGTTAAAATAAACCCCTCTTATCTACCTGCCGATCCGGCATATATTTATGCAGCAGCTTGCAAACAAGCTGGTATTAATACAAAAGAAGAAATGCTAAAAACACTCGGACTAAGAGAAATTAAAGTTCCGCAAAATACTGCTGACTTAAATACCTTTGTCGCAAACTCAGCAAAACATGATGATATAATACTTTCCGCAACAGACGGACAAAACACATATACAGTAAAGGTCAATGATGACGGCACCGTTAGCGTAAGCAATTTCTTCGGTTCAGGCAAGGATTATGCAGTTGAAACCAAAACCATGTCTATTGAAGAATTTACGCAAAATTATGAGATATCAGCCCATATAAGAGAAACTATGCCTGAATATGTAACAGACAAAACTCTTGACAGAATGGCAGATAAGAAAAATATTCTTGTTCAAAGAAAAGCCGATGACACTTCTTCTCAAGAAATTATCCTTGAAAGTATAGACAGTGAAAATAAAACGGTTACGGTAAAAGTCGTCACAAGTGATGTTAACGGAAATTATAAAACACAAACTCAACAAATGTCCTACGACGATTTTATCGATAAATACCAACCTCATGCAAATCTCAACAATATACTTGCAAAAGTTCATTATATTGCACAAAAATACGGATATGACGAAATCTGGCTGAGAAACGAGGTCTTTAAAGGTTTAGATATCGATCATCCCGTATTCAATACAGAAGCGGCAACCGTTGCATACATAAAAGACTTTATTAAAACCTCACGTATTCAAAATGAGTATGGAGAACCTGCCTTTAACTTTTTACGCTACAACAAAAACACAAAAAGACTGGAAGGATATGTTGATACAGCGGCAATAAGAGAAGTAACCGCATTTAAATATGCAAATCCCGAATTTTCACAACAAGTTGACTATCTTTTAAACGCACTGGCTAACAAGCAAATATCCGCAAAAGAACTCCGCAATACTCTTAAAGCTCTGGAAAACGGTTATGTATCCGATACAACAATGGATTGGGTAATAAATCAGGGTCTTGTAAAAGACGGAAAAGTTAATTTTGGCGGTTTAATAGATGATGCAGCACCTGCCGGAGAATTAGCAGCCAGAAGAAACCAGTGTCTGTCTAAAGTTGAAAAAATAATCGGCACCGAACGTTTTGCAGAGCTTAAAAAAGTCCTAGGTGACGACCTGACAAAGGTTCAGTGGGAAATGGTCAACGGCATGGACACAAACGAAATCCTTCATTTTGTTGAAGATATTAAAAATATATCCCTGCTTAAACGCTCCCAAATAGACCCCGAAAACTTCTTTATAAATATTGAAGGTTACGGTAAAAATGCCGAATGGGCGAAATCAATGGTAGAAACATCTGATTATGCAGCAATGCTGATAAAAGA
Organism: Candidatus Gastranaerophilales bacterium; assembly: GCA_944325555.1. Classification (GTDB taxonomy): domain Bacteria; phylum Cyanobacteriota; class Vampirovibrionia; order Gastranaerophilales; family Gastranaerophilaceae; genus Limenecus. Next base: position 89,551 of record CALVAN010000006.1, read on the forward strand.
AGGCGCATCTCTTCAAGAGGTATTAGATGCAATTTCACACGATACCAGACAAATAGATTTACACAGCGGCACTAATGATATTTACAGGCTGCAAGGTTCCGGTGTTTTAAGATGCGACGACCCTAATTTTGCATCAGTTGGTGCTTATACGCCATACGGCGGCGGCAGTAAATATGATGTCTACAAAGACAGATTCGATAAATTACTGCCCGGCAAAGGAAAAGAGTTAACAAATCCTTATCCGGATATGGAGCTTACACGTATCGGTCTGGTGGAAATTGACGGAAAAATGGAACCCGCAATGATACATCCAAAGGGCAAATATGCAGCGGCTGCGCTAAAACATGTAAATGATATTTATAAAGAACTGCAGCAAAAATTTGCAAACAAAAAACCCACTGCGGCTGATTTGCCCTATATAAATGAAAAAGTTGCGGAAATGCACTGGATTTTAGCTCATTCAATGCCCTGGGGCAGAGGCTCCGACGCTATAACAAATGCCTTCATAAAAGCCGTTTATAAATCATTAAACATAAAAACCTATCCGCCGGCAAAAAATGTTTCTTTTGACCTTCAGGCCTTCTGCACGGAACTTTCCGATTACAAGAAAGACTACACAAAATACTACTCAAAACCGCCTGAAATTATAGAGTAAATATGCTACAATAGGTAAAAATGTCAGGAGATACCATGGATTTTTCAAAACCGTTTAAAACAGAGTCAATACCCCAAAGCGCACCCTCAGTAAAAAAATGTGTTGAGGAAAAAACTCCTTTACCAAAACAAATAGTGGATTTTTTAAGAACCCTGAAAACTGCTTCCACAAAAGATGAAATAACTGCTTTATTACAAAAAAATACTCAAGAAGAACTTGATGAAAATATATTTAAAACAGGCAACATACTGTTTAATCAAACAAACTATGTTATTGCGGACGCAGCAGAGCCGATGATAAAAAAAATTAACGCACTGGGCTTAAATTCCATACCCAAACTTATATACAAATTTGATAATAACGAAACTGACAAAGTCCTTGTTTTTAGCGTAAATACAAAAGACAAACTTATGCCTTTTAACCCTAAAACAGCTACCGACAGAGCTAAAAGCGAATTGTACGAAGACATAAAAACCCTTGCCGATAAGAAATATGTTGATTTTGAAGATATTCAAGACACATCAAAATGGTATCAAACCGAAGACGGAACACACATATATATACTAAATCCGAATATAGGCGGGTATCTGGAAGATGCAAAAATAGAAAAACTCAAGCAAAATGTTTTTAATACACTGTTTAACGGCAAATAAAAACCGAGACTGTTTTATTTTCTCTTTAACAAATGTGCAAATAACTTGCCTATTACAATAAAACAAGTATAGAATAATATAAGGCGGTTGCCTGTAAAAATTAGAAAATATCGGCACAGCGGCGCTAAAAGCTGTTAAATTGTTTAAATATGAGATTTTTAAAAAAACTTTTCAAAAAAACAGTACCAAAAGTTGTAACAGGCATACTCGTGCTGTTATTTCTTTTGTCGGGCTTTGTGTTCTGGGGCTGGTACGTAAAACAGGTAAACAAATGCCGCGGATTTTATTACGTACATCAGGGTGACAAGGCATATAAAGCACACAAGCTTGAAAAAGCCATCCGGCTTTATAAAAAAGGGCTTGAGCTGTATCCGGAACATTCTCAGGCACGCTGCAACCTCGGAAATATTTACGTAAAATACGAGGATTATTTCTCCGCCGCAGAACAATACGAAATAGCTTTAAAATATGACCCCAAATTTATGGTTTGCCGCATAAACCTCGGGATTATTTCTGCGGAAAAACTTGCAGATTTTGACAAAGCAATAAGAGAATACCAGATAGCCTATGACACAAAGCGTGTCACCTTCCACGTTCCGTTGATTTTTGACAGCGTAAAAAGCACAAGGGAAAACAGAACAATAGCTTTGTACAATATGGGTGTTGCCTACAGAGGCAAATCAATTCTGACAGGAGAAAAAACCACCGCAGCAAACGATTATCTTGAAAAAGCCGCTCAGTGTTACAAAAAAGCGCTGAAGCGCAAGAAAAACAGCTATAATATTCTTTATAACTATGCTTTAACAAACCATATCATGGGCAACTACAAAGAAGCCGGCTTAAACTACTGCAAAGCCATTGAGGTTGAGCCTCTGGCGTTTGATGCTCATTACAACCTTGCACTGCTGTTGAGAAAGCTTAAAAGACCAAAAGAAGCGCAGGAGGAACTTGAAAAAGCACTGCTTATTGTAAACACCGAGCAAAACCCGCACATAGCAAGGTATATCTTTGATGTTTACGCAGAATCCGTAGAAAAATCAACCGCTCAGCGGGAATATCAAAAAACGCAAAGAGCAACCGCACCCGAAAGCCAGGTTAAAGAAGGAATGCGCACGCCTCATATAGTTGCAGATGAAATAGAAAATGAAGATGACCCTCTGGGAATTACACACATAACCTATGTCAACGGCAAGGTTGTTACGGATTCGGAAGAAGCCGATAAATATATGAAAAAAACCTTCAGCAAATGTACATCTAAAAAACTGTTTGAGGATTTTGAAGAAGAGGACCTGTTGTACAATGGCAGATATGACAAGAGCTTCTAAAAACGATTTTGAAGAACTGCAATTTTTAAGGGAAATTTCTCTTACGCTTGCACACAGCGCCGATACTCAGGTGTTTTTTAACAATCTTAAAAACATTTTTGAAAAGTATTTGAGCGTAAATAACTTTCAAATTTTTATTAAAGATGAATCCACAAATGTACTCAGGGATTTTGTCAAAAACTGGATAACGGTAGGCAAAAATCAGCAGCAGGAGCTTGCGGGAAATATTTTTCACAGGCTTAAAAACGTACACGACAAAGGTTTTATTATAAACAACACACTGATAAGATACACAACAAAAAAGGAACTGTCTTTAAGCAATTTAAAAAAAGAACACAACCTTTTGTACTTTCCTATTTTTAATGAGAGAAATATTATCGGGGTTATCGAAATTAATTTTAACGGAATAGAAAAAGACGTTATATCTGAGCGTTTTTTAACCGCTTTAAGAATAGCAATCTCACAAATAAATACAGCTATAGTTAACAAAATTTTGAATCAAAAACTCCTCACTCAAATAAAGTTCCAAAAAGTTATGAAAAGCATTGCCAAGCTTATAGAAAACCAGTTTGAGCTTGATTACATACTGCCAATCATCGGTGAATTAATTGACGGGTTTGTTTCCGAACATTTGATATACATTTTTGTAAAAGACGAAAATAACAAATACAAACTCTTCTGGCCTTTGGATTGTCAGGACTCGGCGATTTTGTCTTTGCTGCCCAAAATCACAGACAAAAAGACCTTTGTTATTTCAAAAGACGGAAAAACAGGACTTTTTGCACTGAAAAATGATGATAAAATCACGGGTGTCATTGCCGCAAGCAGTAATATAGACAAGCTTTCCAAAACAGATATAGACTACCTTTTGCAATTGAGCCTTCAGGCTTCAGTTACAACACAGAGAGCGAACTCATACGCACAGGTACTAAAATATGCCACTCTGGACGCTTTAACGGGGCTTAACAACCGCAGACAGTTTGAAGTACGTCTTAAACAGGAAGTTGCCAATGCACTTAGAAACAAAAAGCCGCTGTGCTGCATAATGCTTGATATCGACTATTTTAAACACGTCAACGATACCTGGGGGCATTCTGCGGGTGATTGTGTTTTAAAAAGCGTTGCAAAAATCGTTTCGCACGAGCTTCGTGAATACGATATAGCTTCACGTTACGGGGGGGAAGAATTTTGCATTCTGCTGCCCGACACAAAAATAAACGAGGCGGCATTTGTTGCGCAGAGGCTGCGCAAGGCGGTTGAAAAATCCGATATAAATATTTCACAGGAAGGACTTGCCGGCGAGGTTTTGAACGTAACCATAAGTGTCGGCGTAAGCGAGTTTGACGAGTCATTCACGGAGCCGCAAAGATTGCATCAGAGTGCGGATGTTGCACTTTATGAGGCAAAACGCAGGGGCAGAAACCGTGTGGTCGTTTATGATGAAGGGTTGGAATAGAATCTAATACCTGAAGCAGCCTTTTTCATGGTCATCGACAATCCCGATTGCCTGCAAATAAGAGTAAACTATTACCGTGCCGACATATTTCATACCCCGTTTTTTCAAATCTTTTGAAATCGTGTCGGAAAGCTCAGTGCTTGCCGGTAATTTGTCGTAGTCTTTTTTAACAACCTTGTTGTTTGTAAACCCCCATATGTAGTTTGAAAAACTCCCGTATTCTTTTTGTATCTGCATAAAAATTTTTGCATTGCCGATTGCACTCTGGATTTTGTTTTTGCTGCGGATTATTTTTTCGTTTTTTAAAAGCTCGTTTATTTTTTCTTCACCGTAGTTTGCAACCTTTTTAACGTCAAAATTGTCAAAAGCCTCTTTAAAAGCTTCTCTCTTTTTTAATACAGTCAACCACGACAAACCCGCCTGAAAAGATTCCAGTATCAACAGTTCAAACAAATCCCTGTCATCGTACTTTGGCACACCCCATTCTTCGTCATGGTATTTTACGTAAATTTCCGATTTTTCATCCACCCAGCTGCATCTTTTCATATTTACAATTCCTTTTTTTACTTATAATACAATATAAAGGATTAAGAAAAAATGTATTACAAAACATATTATGCATCACCATTAGGCAAACTTCTTCTTGTCTGCGACGGAAAAAACCTTTGCGGACTGTGGTTTGAAGGACAAAAATACTTTGCGGCAAAACTCGGGGACACCATGCCGGAAAACAACTCGCTTGAGGTTTTTAAATCCGCAAAAAATTGGCTGAACAGGTATTTTAACGGCCAAAAACCGGATTTAAAAGAACTTCCGCTCAAACCACAGGGCACGGAGTTTCAAAAAAAAGTATGGAAAATCCTATGTGGAATCCCGTACGGAAATGTAATTACCTACGGTGACATAGCAAAAAGACTGAACCCTTTATCACGCTCGGCGCAGGCAGTGGGCGGAGCCGTCGGGCACAATCCGATTTCAATAATAATTCCCTGCCACAGAGTTGTGGGGACAAATAAAAGTCTGACAGGTTATGCTGCGGGAATTAATACGAAAGTAAAGCTGCTCGAGCTTGAAGGTGTGATTTTATAGCAATTTAGAGATCTGCGAATTGCGCTAAATTATGGATTTAGCTCATGAAATATGCGGACTAAAGGCAGCAGGCTTTAAGTAATTTGTCTTAATTTTTGTCACCAAATTACAAAACATAAAAAAGAGGGGGCTTGCCTGAGAGCTGCTATCAAATAGTAAAATATTATTATCAAAAATATTAAATTTTTTAGAGGAAAGTTTTTATAGGAGAAATATTAATGACTGTTTTAGAAAAAATCAACAACCCTCAAGATGTAAAAAATCTGTCCGTTGCAGAAATGAACGAACTTGCACAGGATATAAGAGATGCAATACTTAACCGTGTAAACACAATAGGCGGACACTTGGGACCTGATTTGGGCATTGCGGAAGCAACAATAGCCCTGCACTATGTGTTTGATTCACCCAAAGACAAATTTGTCTTTGACGTATCCCATCAGGTGTATCCGCACAAAATGCTCACGGGCAGAAAACACGGATTTGTCGACAATGCACGTTTGCACGAAATTTCAGGATACTCAAACCCGACGGAAAGCGAACACGACCACTTTGTAATAGGTCACACCTCAACTTCCGTAAGCCTTGCAACCGGATTGGCTAAAGCTAGAGATTTAAAAGGTGAAAATTACAACGTTATAGCTCTTATCGGCGACGGTTCTTTAAGCGGCGGCGAAGCTTACGAGGGCTTTAACAATGCTGCCGAACTTAACGGCAATATGATTATAATTGTGAACGACAACGAAATGTCTATCGCTCCGAATTACGGCGGACTTTACAAAAACCTTGCTCAATTGCGTGAAACCAACGGGCAGGCTCAAAACAACGTATTTAAAGCTATCGGTTTTGATTATTACTATGTTGAAGAAGGCAATAATGTAGAAGCACTCATTGAAGTATTTAAAAAAGTTAAAGACACAAAAAAACCGACAGTCGTGCATATTAACACATTAAAAGGCAAAGGCTACGACCCAGCCGTTGCTGATAAAGAAAGCTACCACTGGCAGGTTCCCGGATTTTTAAACCCTCAAGAGGCAGCTGCACCAACCGAAACATATACTTCAATAACAAAAGATTTTCTTTTAAATAAAAAACAGCAAAACGAACCGGTCATTGCAATTACTGCGGCAACCCCCGGTGTATTTGATTTCAACCCCGAGTTCAGAGCAAAAATGGGTGCAAACTTCACGGATGTCGGCATTGCAGAAGAACACGCCATTGCTTATGCGTCAGGACTTGCAAAAAACGGCGCAAAACCCGTGCTCGCATTGATGAGTTCTTTTGTACAAAGAACTTACGACCAGATGTCGCAGGATTTGGCATTGAATAATTCACCCGCAACGGTGCTTATTTACTGGGGCGGAATCTCTGGTGCGGATATGACACACCTTTGCACCTTCGATATTCCTCTTATCAGCAATATTCCGAATATTGTGTATCTTGCTCCGACAAACAAAGAAGAATATCTTGCAATGCTGGAATGGTCATACAACCAGAACGAACATCCCGTTTTTATAAGGGTGCCTGCAGCGGAACTTGTATCAACAGGCAAGCCTGATACAACGGATTATTCAAAACTAAACAAATACAAACTCGAACAAAGCGGCGAAAAGGTTGCTGTTATTGCGGCCGGAAACTTCTTTGGTTTGGGAGAACAGGTCAGAGCAGAAATTAAAAATCAATTAGGCTTTGATGCAACCTTGATTAACCCCAGATTCCTCACCGGTGTTGATACGGAAATGTTGGAAAGCTTAAAGCAAAATCACAACGTTGTTATTACGCTTGAAAATGGCGAAATCAACGGCGGTTTCGGCGAAAAGGTTACACGCTTCTACGGAAATTCCGATATGAAAGTTTTAAACTTCGGCTCAAAGAAAGAATTTACAGACCGTGTGCCGCTTGAAGAGCTTTACAACCGTTACCATTTGACTAAAGAACTTATTGTTAAAGACATAAAAGAGGTATTGTAGATGATTAAAAAAATATTCGCACTTATTTTAACACTATTTGTGCTGCAAGGCTCTGTGACAATTGCGGCACCCGCAAAGAAGAAGGACAAAAATATGACTAGAACGGAAATTTGTAACAAAAACATGCAGGAACTTTTTGGCGGTTCCATGGCAACAACAGGCAATGATGTTGAGATGATGCAGATTCTGCAAAAATACATCTTTGGCGAAGTCTTTACTATCGGCAATCTGGATAACAAAACAAGAGAACTCATTACCGTTGTTTGTTTAACAACAATGCAGACTCTGCCGCAGTTAAAATCACACATCAACGGTGCTTTAAACGCAGGCAACAGCCCGATTGAAGTAAGAGAAGCAATTTATCAGTGCGCACCGTTTATCGGTTTTCCAAAAACCTTGAATGCTCTTAGTGTTTTAAACGAGGTATTTAAAGAAAGAGGAATTCAAACTCCGCTTGAATCAGGCGTGACAGTTACTGAAGAAGACCGCTGCCAGAAGGGTAAAGAAATTCAGGAAAAATTGTACGGCGATGAAATTAAACAGGCAATGAAAGGTCTGCCTGACAACATCGGTGATGATGCAGCAAGATTCTTAACAGAAGTTTGCTTCGGCGATTTTTATACAAGAAAAGGGCTTGATATAAAAACCAGAGAACTCCTTGCTCTGGCTGTTCTTGTGACAAAAGACGATGACATTACTTTAAAAAGCCATATCAAAGGCAGCTTAAAAGCAGGCAATTCACCGGAAACGGTTGCTGCAGTCATTCTGCAATGTATGCCTTACACCGGTATGCCCAATGCTTTACATGCTTTCAACTATTTAAAAGCTGAACTTAAATAATTTAATTATATATGAACGATAATACCCGCAGCCGCTTTAAACTTAAACAACGGCTGCTTTTTTTATTTTTTATTATGTCTTGCAAGGAAATATTGCATGTTAATTAATGTATCGATTTTATATCAAATGTATAACAAAAGATGAAAAATCTCATACAAAAGTATAAAATGGTAGTATGCGTATCGTCAAAAATAGTAAAGATTTGTCTTTAAATGAAGACCAGAAATTTTTTGCCGAAATCATCAGAGATGAGTTCGGCTATGATACGTGCGTTGAAGATATAAAAAACAAAGAATTTTTAATCCAATACAATAAACCGAGAAACAATTTTACGGTTTACACAACTGCTCACCCGACACAGGAAGGCATCAGGATGCTTGCCTGGAAACGATAATAAAAAATAATAAACACAAAAAAACCGGTTATTTTTTAACCGGTTTTTTGTTTGATTATTTTGTTACTAATCCATTGGAATTACAAGTGACTGACCGATTGATAAAGCGTTAGGATTAGACATATTATTAGCTTCCATAATTTTTGTTATTTTGGAAGGATCATATTTGCCGTAGAATCTTACAACAATACCGGCTAAAGTATCACCTGATTTAACGGTATAAGACTCGGGAGCAGCTGTTTTAACTTCTTCAACAGCTTGATCTGCCGGAATAATTGATAATTTAGCAGGTTTTTCGGCTTTAACTTTTTTAACCAGCTTCGGCGAATCAGCGTTGTTACGTTCATTAATAGCGTTAGAGCTAAAGCTTAATAATGCAGTCATCAAGAACATGCATAAAGCACCTGCTATAAAACCTGTAATCAAGTAAACACCCGGAGATTTTTCTTCTTTTTGGTTTACTTTAAAATTTTGCCATAAAACATCAAGTTCTTTTTCTTTTGCAGGTCTGATGTAAACATCAGGTGTACGACTTTCAAAAGAAGTATTTTGAGATTTAGCTTTTAATTCTTCCAACAAAGCCATTTTTTCTTTTGAAAGGTTTGATCTGTATAATGTTGAACTTTTCATGCGACCTCACTGTTTCTTTATACTCTATATTAATAGCCTGATAAACTTAAAGTCAAGAAATATGGTAAGATGTATTACATTCCTCAATATATTTTATATTTACTCCTGATAATATTTTGTTCTTATGCCCCAAACACGCCCGTGGTGCTTTGATTAGTTTTGATTAATCCATATTTATTTATGCTCTGTAAAAATATTTATATTTTATATTCGCAATAAAACTTAAAAATATTTTTTTTTGTTAGTTTTTCATATAGTCAACTGCCCCCGATAAAATAACTATACTGCAAGCAAAAGCTTTGCTTTTGACTTTGCCCCTCTCATAAAAGCAACATTTAGTTGCTTTTATTCGGCAGAGTCTCTAAAAAACGATACTTAATCGTTTTTTAGAGTTCTTAGGTGCAATATACAAGTACAATATTGGCTATATAACTCGGGCACCTGCAACAAGTACAGGGGGGCACTCACGCAAAATTATAGCTTAAGTGACAGATTAAAATCGAACAACAAAAAAGGATTGTCATTTTCATGCGCAATCCCTTTTTAAATTTTTGTTTTCGGCTAGTTTATAAATTTATGCAGCCATATCGCCTTCGATTTCGGAAATCAAATATTTAGCAACCCATTCAAAGTCTTTGTTTGTTTGAGCAACTTTTTTAAGGCAATCGACTGAAGCTTCACCGATTCTGATTAAAGACATTGCAACAACACCTCTTACAGCACCTTTAACTGTTTGTAATTGTTCAACCAGAACAGGTACAGCAGCAGAACCTACATTAACAAGCATGTTCTCGATTTCTGCTTTGCTTTTGTTATCTGCTGTTTCTAATTGTGTTAAAAAGTATTTAATAGAATCTGCGTGCATCTTTATTCTCCATGTATTTTTCTTATCGTTGTACACATTATAAAGCAAATTTTTATTAAATCTTGATTTCTTTATCTAATCTTTATATCTGTATAAAGATTTTTTATACAACGGGGATTTCTGCTGCGCTGCAATGGATTGCGCCCATGGATTTAAAAAGATTTTTTGTTAATTTTTCATCAATAAAATAAATATTTTCTTTATCAATGTAAGGAGCAACACATTCTATAAACATGTTTTTTGTGCTAAAACCTGTTTTTTGCTCAATTTCGGGAGTGATATCAAGTGTTTTGTCCAAGAGTGAAGCGTTAGTAATATAGCCTATTTTGCCGTCATTTTTTTTGTAGGCAATTGCGTTTATAAAATTATTTTCGTAAAAACTTTCAAGTTCAACGCCAAGAGTTTTGTCATGGTCTTTTTTAAAAGTTTCAAGCTCTATAAATTTATCAACCATAGCACGCACCTTCGCAGAATCATTTTTACTCAGGTTCTTTAATGTATCCATGTTATTTTGAAAATTATTTAACTGTGTTTGTTCTTTTTCTTTTGTTTTTACACCGTCTAAATAATGATAATTTGCAGGAACCCTTATCGGATTGTAGCCCGAGTCTTTTAATATTTTTTCAATCTTATTTACGGTTTCCTGCGGTTTGTATTTGTCAAACTGCAATGTAATATCCAGTTTTTCCGTCATCAAATTAATATTATTTATTACGTTTTCAAGTTCTTCTTTTTCTTTGCCGGTGATATTATTTTTTTCAATATAATTTTTAATTTTTTCAATTCCGTTTTGCATGCCGGCTTTTGTCATATTAATATCCGACACAAGAACATTGCCGTTATCGAGCGGACGAATACACAAGTCGAGATGGTAATCCATTTTTGGAAGGGTAATTATATTGTCAACATTAAATAATTTTTTAGCTAAATCCTCGGGGTAAATTTGTCTGTTTTCGCTGATTAAGAGGTCTTTTTTGCCGTTATTATTGCAAATAAAAAAGTTTCCGCCTCTGATATGAGGTTCTGACTTAAAAGGAGTAATGTTTAAATCTTTTTTTATGCCGTCGCCTGTTGCACGCAAAACTCTTTTTAAAAATTCACGTGTGTTATCAAACAAAACAGCTTTTGTTTGATAATTTAAAAAGGTCAAATAATCCTGCGTCCACAAAAGTTTGTTTTCTTCGATAAGTTTGGATTGTTCTTTTCTTATTGATTTAGAGGCAATATTAGGAACAAATACATCAAGTTGTGTTGTGTCGCAAAGTTTTTTTAAAGCCTGCGCACAAGTTTTGTCAGTTACAAATATACCCGTTAATTTTCTTGCATCATAACCTCTAAAAGAGGGCTGCGAGATTTTTTGCCCGTTGCGCCCGTTACAATTATAATTATATTTTTTTATTTCCATACTTTTCTCTTTTTCTTTTTTACAAAAAAGAGAAAATACAAAAATAAAAAAATTTGCTATTTAATTACACCCGCCGCCTGCTTCGGAAAAACAAGGTTTAAATTCTAACATTGGACGAATAAATTTATAAATTTTCATATTTTTAATTTTTTCCGGCATAATTTCGTCTATATTTTTAGCGAGCTCCTGCGGTGTCGGCTTTTTAACCGGTGCAAATTGTTTTGGTTTTGCCGCAGCAACCGGCATTTTTCTGTTCATATAATTTAGCGTACTACCTGCATTTTTTAATAAAACTCCATTTAACATACACAATTATTCCTTTCCTTCACATTTTAATAAACGTATTTTTTTTGATACATTTGACGAAAAAGATAAAAATCTTTACAATTATTAAATATTATGGCTGCAAATTTTTCTAACAAATATATAAAATTTCTTATAATTTTTATCTTTCTTTTGTGTTGTATTTTGATCGGATTTTTTACCTGCACAAAAAGTTTTTCACACAAAATAATTAACGCAAAAGAGTTCATTGCCCAGACGGAAGCCAAAACTTTTGACATAAGACAAAGAATTTTTTCTCAGAACCGTCTGCCGTCAAAAGAAATAGTTATTGTAGGTGTAGACAATGTAAGCCACGAATTTTTAACCTCGCACTTTGGCGCATGGCCAATGCCCAGAGGAGTCTATGCGGATTTAATCGATTACATCGAAACTCAAAAACCGGCGGCAATAGGTGTTGACGTACTTTTTATAGGTGCGTGGAATAAAAACAGAGAGGACGATATTCGTCTTGCAAAAACCTTCGGAAAATATGACAATCTTTTCGGAGCAATATATTTTGATGATTATACCCGCCACGAAAGACAACCATTGCGTTTGAATGACAATACAAAATCTGATTATGACTTTAATCCCGAAATCAAGCCTTATTATTATAATAATTTAAGAGAGCTTTACCCCGAATTTTTAAGCGATGCCAAAAATCTGGGACACATCAACGTTGAGCGTTCCAAAGACGGAACTATCAGAACACTGCCTCTTTTTGTCGAATACAAAAACAATTCAGATTCTAAAACTCCCGAGTATTATGCAAACTTTGCATTAAAAATTCTTGCAAAATATATAGAAAATAAAGAAGGTATAAAAATCTCGAAATATAAAATTGATGATAATAATAATCTTATTATCGGGTCAAAAAAAATCCCCGTGCTCAATTCCGGCGAAGCTGTTTTAAACTGGTACAAAACAAATCCGCTAAAGAGAAATTCCACCTTCAATTATGTGTCATTTAAAGATGCATTCATTTCAATGCAGGCACAAAAAAACGGCGGGAAACAACTTCTGAGCGACAATTATTTTAAAGATAAAATAGTTCTTATCGGATTCACTGCCGACAGCCTCTCTGACTTAAAAACGGTGCCGACAACAAAACTTTTGCCGGGGGTGGAAATATATGCTACTTTTATAAGCAATACCGTTGACAACTCCGTTATAAAGAAAACCGGAAGAAATACGGTTCTTGCAATATGTGCCGTAATGTTTTTGTTTACGGCGCTGCTTCTTTTCAGAGTAAAATCGTCTATTGTTAATTTTACCTCGGCACTGGCTGTAAGTGTCATTTATATATGGCTGTGTTTTGCGGCAATGCAATTCTTTTATCTGTGGCTGCCGGTTGTTTTGCCTGTTCTGGCTATATGGTGCGCATATGTAATTGTCCTTGCTTTAAAATACTTTTTTAAATCGGCGGATTATGAACAGGTGTACAAACTTGCCATTTATGATGCACTGACAGGGCTTTATAACCACGGATTTTTTCAGGATCAGATGCGCATAAACTACGAAGCCTGCAAAAGATACGGGGAAAGTTTTTCCTTAATAATTATAGATATCGATAAATTCAAAAACTTTAACGATACCTACGGACACCAGGTCGGCGATGCGGTTTTAAGACAGGTTGCTCAACTGTTAAAAAGTTCTTTAAGGAAACCCGATATCATTTGCAGATACGGCGGTGAAGAAATTACAATTATTCTTCCGCATACTTCCAACAAAAACGCTTTCAAACTTGCGGAAAAGTTATGCAAACTCGTTGCGGAACATGAATTCCCCGTAACAAAAGACTTGACCGTAAATGTAACAATCAGCCTCGGGGTTTCAACATATCCTGATTCAGCACAAAATATTACGGACATGATTGAAGTTGCAGACAAAATTTTGTATAACGCAAAAGAAAACGGAAGAAACCGTGTGGGCAATCCGGACTTAATCGAGCTGTAATTTAATTCCCTGATAAGAATTTCTATTTTCCAATTCTCTGTCGATTTTATTTAAGATTTCAAATTTTTTGTTAAGCCATTTAGGGGCTACTTTTATTGCCTGCAAGCCGTTGCCCCCAAGGCGGTGAATCGTGGTTTGCGGCGGTAAAAGTTCAAGACAATCGCAGGCAATCTCTACGTATTCATCTTCATCAAGCAATTTTATTTGCCCCTGTTCATACATATCATACAGTTTTGTATTAGGAAAAATGCAAAGACAATGGAACTTCACCCCGTCGGCTTTTAAATCAGCAAGAGCTTTAACAGTTTGCAGCATGTCTTCTTTTGTTTCGTCCGGCAGTCCCAAAATAACATGCACCCCGACATTTATGCCACGTTGTTTTGTCATCTCATAAGCTTTTACAAAAGTTTTGTAATCATGCCCCCTGTTGATAAACTTGAGCGTTTTGTCATGCATGGACTGCAATCCGTATTCCACCCATGTTTCGTATTTATCGGTATAAGAGGCAATTAAATCAAGCTTTGCCTCATCCACGCAATCAGGTCTTGTGCCTATGGAAATGCCGACTACATCAGGATGACAAAGCGAAGCATCATAGATTTGTTTTAATTCTTCGACAGGTTTGTAGGTATTTGAATACGCCTGAAAATAAGCCATAAATTTTTGAGCTTTAAAACGGTTTGAAAGTGTTTCAACACCGGTTAAAACCTGTTGCTTTACGGAAAGATGCGAATCATGCGCACGGGAAAAACTTCCCCCGTCATCGCAAAAAATACAACCGCCCGAGGAGATTGTGCCATCTCGATTCGGGCAGTTAAAACCTGCATCAAGGGTAATTTTATACACCTTTTTGCCAAATTTATTCTTCAAATATTCACTGAACTGATAGTACCTTTTATTGGTCACAGGTCTTGGATAAAATGGTTCCTTCATTGTTTATTCAGCGGAATCATCATCCGGTAAAACTGGGTAAAGGTAGTGTTCACCGCATTTCGGGCAGACAACTTCCTGTTGTTTTCCGTCTTCTAAAATTGCTACTTCAAACAATTCTCTGCAGCTTGATTGTACGCATCTTATTGCCCAGGAGGGTCTTACTATTCTTGCCATAATTCAATCTCCGTTTATGTTTTCAAGATAAATTTTAGCATAATTTTCAGCTTTATGCCATAATTTTTTAATTTTTAATATAGTTATTATGTGTGCTTTTAAAATGTAGTCCTTCTTGTATATGTTGTGTAATTTTGGAGAAAAAATAATTTTTTTCTAATATAAACAATAAAAATCCGACCTTTGTAAGAACTCTGTGTAAAAGGTGCCAGTGGCACGTTTTACATAGAGGCAGGCTAAGCCAGATACGTAGTATCTGACTTAGCATACCTCCATTCAAAACTTGACGTTTAGTCAACTTTTGAACGGAGTCCTTAGGCAAAAGAAAAGAAACGAACCATACTCTACGAGCATCCTGATTCGTACGGCTCGTACCTCGCCTACGACTCAAGCAAGAAAAGAAAACCGGCGCTTATCAAAAGAAACCGTAAAGTGTTTTATCGGTAATTTTTCAGCGACAAGCTGCTGTAAAAATTACCTCAAAACACAACTGTTTCTAGCCAAAGTTCCATCAGGGCTCCGCCCTGAAACCCCCTACGGCTTACAAAGTAAGCCGTGTATAAAATTTGTACACATTATCCGCACAACAACTTATCTTTTACTTTCTATATGCAAAACCCTCTGCCTTATAAACTTTAACCCGACTCCAATGTATGCGGAAACAACCATTGTCACAACAAAATAAAAATATGTCGTCTGGACAGGATTATAAATCCAATAAATATCATGGTTTGCACGCTCTGAAATAGGAATACCGTTCATTTTCAAAAGTATTGCCGTGATTATGTACATCACAAGCAGGTGATTTGCCATAATGTGATAAGTATTTTCTCCGAGTACACGCACAAACTTTACATCTTTTAAGTACGGATACAAAATTTTCACCGTAAACAAAGACGCCCATATACCGGTGAGAGCCGTTATTATTGGAACAATCAACTGATCATCAAACCTTGCCCACACAAGCACATAACTCAGCCCTATGCCATGCTCAGGGTCAAAATCTCTGTTAAACAGCCATAAAATTGACTGTATAACAATTACCCACCCGAGCCATTTGACCGTAAATATATTTATATGTTCTTCAATGTAATGTCTGTAATAATATCCCAAATAAACAAAGAACAGCGAAAACATTGTTCTGATAACCACAAGCGTCATCGGATCAACAGCAAAAACCTTTGATACGGGTATTGCAAGAACACCGAGGATTGCAAAAACCGTAAGATGAAAATATTTGTTGTCCTTAGCTTTCTTCAATGTCCTGAACAAAAATAAGAACACAATCATTGTCATAAACAACTGCGTAACAAACCACAACGGACAGGACAAATCAAACTGATGCCCGTTTAAAAAAGGTGTGATAAAAAAGTTTTTGAGAGTAATAGGTTTACCCCAAAAATGCCCCGTTAATTTTGATATCAACACGGTAACTCCGAGGTAAAACACGTTATACAAAAAATACGGAACCAATAGAGTCTGTATTCTTCTTTTTACAAACGTATAAACATCATCAATATACTTGTCCTTGAACAAATACCCCGAGATAAAGAAAAACAACGCAAGCTGAAAAGAATACGGCGTAAACATTCCCAAAAGCGAAAACTCCAAATGCCCCGACACAACAAGGGTTATGGCAAGAGCTTTTAAAATATTTACTTTTGTTGAAAAATCCTCTTGCGAAGGTTTTTCATTTGTTTTCTGCGGTTGCAGGTCATTTATTGCGGTGTTTATCATCGAAGATTAATTCCCCCGTTAATTATTTCTTTTATAAATTCACTTATTTTTTCAAGTCCCTGCGCTAAAACATCAGGACTTTTGCAATATCCTGCCCTGAAACAGTATTCGGTTTCAAAACAAAAACCGGGAGTCAAAAACACGCCTTTTTCTTTTGCAAGTCTGTCGCACAGTTCTTGTGAAGTCATATCAAAATCATAATATAACATAGCAGTAGTGCCTGCTTGCGGCTTAATGTACGATATATGGTTTTCGTTATTGACCCATTCATCAAGTATGGCAAGGCATTTTCTGATTGCAATTTTGTTGCGCTCAATTATTTTATCATAGTGTTTTAAAGCAAGTGCAGCAATATTCTCATCCAACAACGAGCACGATATCATGTTGTACTCCCTGTGGTGAATACAGCTATTAATAACCTGTTTATCTTTTGTTGCAATCCAGCCCAGCCGCAAGCCTGCAAGTGAAAAAATCTTTGACATGGAACACACGCTTATGCCTTTATCATACAGGTCAGCAACGGACGGAGTATATTCATCAGACTGATTAAGCCCCCTGTAAACTTCATCACAAAGGATATAAGCCCCGACGCTTTTTGCTATATCAATTATCTTTAAAAGCAGTTCTTCCCCGATTAGTGAACCCGACGGGTTGTTGGGGTTATTGATGCAAATAAGTTTTGTATTTTCATTGACAAGACTTTTTAATTCATTTAAATCCGGCAAAAAGTTATTATCCGGCGTAAGGTGCAAATATTTCACCTCTGCCCCGAAGGATTGAGGTATGGAATAAAGCTGCTGATAAGTAGGTATTACGGAAATTACTCTGTCACAAGGTTCGACAAGAGAATAAAACAAAAGATGATTTGCCCCTGCAGCACCTATTGTCGGGATAATATCCTCAGGGGTAATTGTTGTATAAAGTTTTGTCACCCCTTCTTTAAAAGCGGGCATGCCTGTAATATAACCGTAGCCGAGTTTTTGTTCACACAGATTGTTAAAAAAGTCCTCTTTGTTTTTTCCAGAAAGCTCAAACAATTCCTTTAAAGACAACGTTTGTACCGTTGTATTGCCAAGGTCGTATTTTGAATACTTTTCGTATTCGTTCATCCAATCTTCAACTTTAAATGCAGCTATCTTCATAGATAAATTATGCCTGATAAATTATCTTATGCAAATAAGTAGTATGTTGATTTATACAGTATCATACTACGCATAATTTACCCGTCATTACAAAATCGCACCTAAGGGTGCTTTAGAATTGTATATGTTATGTAATTCGATGACAGAAATATTTTTTCTTAACATAAATAATAACAAACAGATTTAAAACCGAAAAAAAGCCCGAAGATTTTTAAAACCCTCGGGCAAGTTGCCATCACCTATTATAGTAAATTTGTCTATAAGTTTTTTGATGTCATTTATCAGATTACTTATCCCTGACTCTATTGAATCAACGTCAATGCAATTTGAGGCAATGCGTTTGCTTGAACCAAAAGTGACGAAGCAGTCTGTTGAAGAATCTGCTGTTGTACGTAGTTTGCTGATTCTTCCGCAATATCTGCGTCCATAATGGTTGAATGAGCAGCTGTCATGTTCTCAATTGTTGTTGTCAATGATTCAGTAGCAGCATCAAGTCTGTTACCAGTAGCACCGATTGCTGCTTTTGCTGTGTTGATTTTGTCAATTGCAGTATCAATTGTTTCAAGGTAAGCAGCAGCTTTTGTAGCATTTGCATAGTTTGTTGTAACTTGAGTTGAATCTAAGCCTAATTCTGTTGAGTGGAAATCAGCGAAGATATCTTCTGAGATTGTTACACAGTTAGCAGCTTCATCAGCATTTGCACCAACCTGCAATCTTACATCACCCATAGAACCGTCTAACAGTTTTTTACCGTTAAAGTTAGAAGATTCAGCAATACGGTCGATTTCAGCCAAACGTGCAGTAATTTCATCGGTCATTGCTTTTTGTGAATCAGCATCGTAAATACCGTTGGAATACTGAACTGTCAGGTCTCTGATACGGGTAACGTTATCAAGCATAACGTCAAGGTCGCCTTCTGCGATGCTTAACATGTTAGCAGCTGTAGAAATGTTGCTTTTTGCAACTTTTGAACCGCTGATTTGAACATCAAGGTTTGTAGCGATGTACATGTTAGCAGCGTCGTCTTTTGCGCTGTTGATTTTGTAACCTGTAGACATTCTTTCCAAAGCTTTGTTCATGCCATTTGTAGCGTCATTCAAGTTACGTTGTGTCTTTAAAGCAGACATGTTTGTGTTAACGATAATTGCCATTGTTTGATCTCCTTTCGGCAAAACTGTCTACATCCTTGTAAACAGTATTTGATTGTTTAGACTGTAATACTCTTAATTACGGCACCGACCATCACCGGGTCTTTATGGGGAAAAGATTAAGCCGCAATTTTTCTTTTGTTTTGTTTAGACTGAATAATTTTTACTAACGAAAAATCATCTACCTGTTTAGACTGTGAACTGTTACACGTTGTCCACACTCATATAATATCGTCCGGAGCGCAAAAACTTAATTCTTAAAAAGTTAGAAATCCCTCATACTTTAGGTGGGTTTGTGTTTTTTAAAGGGGTAAAGAAAATCGCACTGTCATTATGAGCTAACGTCAGTGAGTGCGGCAATCCGGTCAAGAGCTTGCAATGTAAAACTTAAAGCGGACGAATAAAAATCCTTGCACATTGTCCGGATTGCTTCGAACAACAAAGTACAATGCAACAAAACCAAAACAATGGTTCTCGCAATGACATTTTTTTGCAATTTTATATGCACGGCTTACAGAGTAAGCCGTAGAGGGTTCGGGGCATAGCCCTGACGGAACTTGGGTTAGAGATTTTTAAACGAAGGAATGAAAATTTACCGTACCGAATTTGACATTTCAAGAGTGGACGGAAATTTTTGTTTCTGAGTTTTAAAATCTCTTTTGGTACAGCGTTCTTTTCTTTCTTTTGGTTCATTTTCTTTCTTTTAGTCGCAAAAAAGAAAGAAAATGAACGTAAAGAAAAAAATTTATTAACAAAAGACAAGTATCTAAAAAAATAAAAGAAAAAAACCTGAATATAAAGCAACAAATCAAAAGTAAACAAAGAACACCGGTAAGATCCTGAGCTCGCTCGTTCTACTCGCTCCTCAGGATGACAATTACTACGGTCATTACAAAAACACACCTAAGAGCACTTCAGAATGATGCGACATTTGCCTAACAAACATCAAAAAAGAGCCGCCGTCCATATGAACAGCGGCTCTTTTAACTTAATCCAGTGTCGTCTTTTTCGCTTCGAGCTTTCGAAGCTCAAAAACTACTTGATTTCAACTGTAGCGCCTGCAGCTTCCAATTGTTTTTTGATAGCTTCAGCATCTTCTTTTTTAACGCCTTCTTTAATAGCTTTAGGAGCAGCGTCTACGAGATCTTTAGCTTCTTTCAAACCAAGACCTGTGATAGCTCTAACTTCTTTTAATACAGCGATTTTGTTAGCACCAGCAGAAGCTAAGATAACGTTAACTTCAGAAGCTTCTTCAGCAGCACCTGCTTCAGCACCTGCAGCAGCCGGAGCAGCAGCTACAGCTACAGGAGCAGCAGCAGAAACGCCGAATTTTTCTTCCATAGCTTTTACTAATTCAGCAGCTTCTAACAATGTTAATTTTTCAATTGATTCTAAAATAGATTCTACACTCATGATTTTCTCCTTTTTATATTATTGAGTATTTTGTACTTATATTTTTAAGAGCCTGTGGCTCCTGTCAAATTTCTTTCAGAAATTTGTTCATTTCGAGAACTTCGTTCTCTTCTTACCAGCTACGCACTTTTTTGTTTTGCAACAGCGTCAATAGCTCTTACAAGGCTGCTCATTACAGCATTGATAGAACCTACGATACCGGTTGCAGGTGAATTTACGCAGCCAAGCATTTTGGCGTAAAGTTCTTCTTTAGAAGGTGTTTTAGCCAATGCATCAACCTGTTTTGCATCAAGCAATTGACCGTCTAAAGCGCCGCAGATAACTTCTGCTTTTTTCTTTTCTTTGATGAATTTTGCAAGCACTTTTGCCGCAGAAACTTCATCATCAAAACCGAAGGCAATAGCTGTTGATTCTTTCATAGAATCTGCAAGTACTGCAAAGTCAGTATCTTTCATAGCTATTTTGGCTAATGTATTTTTTGTAACTGTATAGTCTGCGCCTGCTTTTTGAAGTTCTCTTCTTAACAAAGTGATTTCTTCAACGGACAAACCTTTGTAGTTAGTTACAATTGCTACTTTAGCCTTTTGCGCATAATCTTTAATATGTGCGATTTTTTGTTCTTTAAAGGCTTTTGTTGCCATGATTTGCTCCTTTTATTTTATGTTTGTATTGTGTCGACCTAAATCATTCCATACTAAAAAATGATTTCACGTAAAACCGCAAAATCATCAGACAAAACATTATTCCTATGTTTTCGGCGAAAGTTTGTGTTGAAATTTTACCTTTATTCCAATCCTTGGCTTACGCCGACCTGATCCTCGACAGGCTTGTTTTTTGAGAGAGCTTGGCTTTTTCTTTTTTGCTAAGGGATTTTTACGGGCGTCTATGCCAATCCCTTTGCTGACGGCTTTGAACCCTTTTGTGATTCTTTTACAGCCCCTTTGCCAGCCCCCGCCTGTTGTCTGCGGTTCGTATGAATTATATTATGTTAAACAGAAGTAAAAATCAACCATGGAATAAAAAAACAGGCAACATTGTAAATAAATGTTACCTGTTTTTAATGTTTTTTGTATAAACTTATTCAGCTTACGCCTCAGCTGCGGCAGCTTTTTTGTCAGCCACTTTAGCTCTGTGGTGATTGATAGCTTTGTTAACAAGAGCACCAAGACCGAGACCTGCAACTGTCCAAATACCTACGGCAGTGGCAAGACTTACGGGTAATGTAACTTTTTTAGTTATTTTAAGAGCTTTTTCTTTGGATACAATTTGTTTTAATTGTATGTATGCTTTTGCCAATTCTCTTTTAATCTCCATTTTAACTTTAGGCTTAACACAATTGTAAACTGAACATGTTCCAACTCCTAAGCCTGCTGCTGCACCAGCTATAGTACCTGCGTGAGTTTTTTTATATTCGTTTCCGTTTTTTGTGGTAATTGTTTTCCCAAAAGATACTGATTGTATAGACATGTCTGTTTCCTTTTTATTGTGTACGTTTGTATAAGTTTGTGAAGAATTTTTTTTGCTATTTTGAATGTATTTTTTTACAATTCTTATTCTACTGTTCGGGCTGTTTGTCGGGTAAAAATCTTACAAAGTAAGACAATACAACCGGTATAGAGGAAATTATTACAAGAACCTTTATTATGCCGATGTTTTGTGCAACAAAACCTATCAATGGCAGCAAAACCCCTACTATCCCCCAGCTGAAGCCTGCAATAAAGCCTGAAATCATACTTTTATACTGCGGCATTGTTTTTTGAGCCATTACCATGTTTATGGAAACCGAAAGCATTGTCACAAACCCCGTCAGTATGAACAAAATAAAGGATAATACAGGCGATAATTTCAGCAGACTTACAAAAACAACAGTCAATATAAACGGCACGATTAACGAGGTGTAAAAAACATTTTTGTAGCCGATAATTTTTTCATATTTACTGCTTATGTATGTGCCGAAAGCGCCGACGGTAAGGAATAAGAATACCGCAATACCTATTTGAAATGCGCTAAAGCCCATTGATTTCCAATAAAACGGCAGCAACACGCTAAAGCTTGATGTAACAAGCGATTTCAGTGCAGATACCATTATTAAAATTCTTACTGTTTTATTTTTAAAAATATCCGTTACCGCAGTTTTGAAAGAGGTTGTGTTTTTAGGGACCGGCTGATCGCTAATTTTAGGAACAAAAACAAACCCGAGCAGCGCAAAAATTATCCCCCACGTTGCGGCAAAAGGCATTTTTGTAATCCCGAAAAACTGTGTAATAGTTGATGAGATTATAGGTCCTACGGAATAACCGATTGTACCGGCAGCAATAAAAATGCTCATATTCTGCGCAAGATTTTTTCCGCTGTAGCGTACAACAAAACCCGTTGCCTGCGGGTGATAAAATCCCACACCGACGCCGCCCAAAATCAAACACAAAGCCAGCTGCCAGATGTTATGCACAAGACCTGTCAGTGATAAAAACACAGACGCCATAATGATTCCCCAAAAGATGAAGAATCTTTTACGCCATTTGTCAGCAATGAA
Source organism: Candidatus Gastranaerophilales bacterium (assembly GCA_944325555.1). Taxonomy (GTDB): domain Bacteria; phylum Cyanobacteriota; class Vampirovibrionia; order Gastranaerophilales; family Gastranaerophilaceae; genus Limenecus. The sequence continues at coordinate 112,190 of CALVAN010000006.1, forward strand.
TCCGAACACAGGCTGCATCATAGATGAAAACAGCTGAGAAGCGCTCATTGCACACGTCGCCATAGCAAGGCTAGCCCCGATGTTGGCAACAATAAAAGGCAGAATCGGATTTATAAAACCCGAATAGCTGTCTGCCATACCGTGCCCGAGAGTCAGCCAGGCAACGGCTTTTTTATTTTCCGGTATATTGGTTTCCTGATTTTTGTTGTTATTATTTTCGTCCATTATGTAAAATTCCTTTAAATTTCAGCTTGTAAATGTTAGGCATTCCTTACATTTAACATGCACATAAAATTAAATCAACGGACATTAATGTTTAAAGTGTCTTATACCTGTTGTAATCATTGTGATTTCATATTTATCGGCGCAGGATATAATATCTTTATCTTTGTCGGCTCCGCCGGTTTGAATAATACCGCTGATTCTGCACTGTGCGGCAGCCTGAATGCTATCTATTGAAGGGATAAAACCGTCACAGGCAATTATTGCTTTTTTGGCTCCGTCACAGGCTCTGTTGAGCGCTGTTTCCACTGCATCAATGCGGCTGGTTTGTCCGCCGACAATTGAAAGAGTTTTAAAATCTTTTGCTATAACAACAGCATTGGTTTTTACGTGTTTTGCTATTTTCCACGCAAACACCATGTCTTCTATCATTTCCGTATCAGGTTTTGTTTTTGTAACAACTTTAAAAGTGTCTTTGTCGAGTTCTTTGTTGTCGGTTTCCTGAACAAGCGTTCCGAAGGGTGTAATGTGGATTTCCTGCTCCTGCATTGTTCTGATTTCTTTTAAAGGTGTGTTAAGTTTTATGATTCTTAAATCTTTATTCTTTTTAAGTATTTCGAGCGCTTCCGGTTCAAAATCCGTAGCAATAACGGAATCAAGACACACAGATGAAGCGTGTTTTGCGATTTCTTTATCAACCGGTTTTGAAAATGCGATAGCCGCACCGAAGGTGCTGATTGGATCGGTATCAAAGGCTTTTAAATATGCTTCGTTCAAGGATTTGCCCAGAGCCACACCGCTCGGGGTATTGTGTTTTACGATAACGGCAGCGTTTACATCAAAAAACTCAGCAGCCACTTTAACAGCACAGTTTATATCAAGCATATTGTTGTAAGAAATTTCAACATCGCTAAGATTTTCCATATTTGCGCTGCCTTCAGTTTTATAAAAGAAAGCTTTTTGGTGAGGGTTTTCGCCGTATTTCAGTGCGATTGGTTCTGCGTCAAAGAGTTTTTCGTAGTTATCGTTCATTATTCCATATCCCTTCTTTTTGGTCTTTATATAATTTAGCACAAAATAATACTAACTGATATGCAATATAAATGCCAAACTCAACTATACAAGTTTTATATTACATGTTAAAATTCCATATCACATTAAAAGGAGATTTATATGTCAACAGAAATTGCACGCTACAGCTTGGAAGAATTCGTAAATTCCACATCTCAAAAAGACAGAAATGAAGGGTTCTTTGAGCAAGAAACCCAAAGAATTATGGAAATTAACCTATCGGATAATCTTGCGTGGATTAAAAAAGGGGCAATGATTGCTTATACAGGCGACATTAAATTTACAATGGAAGATCTTTTTGAACACGGTATTAAAACGGTAATGAAAAGATTTGTGACAGGAGAAAACGGAAACCTGGTAAAAGCAAAAGGGACAGGCAAGCTTTACATTGCTGATGAAGGAAAAAAGATTTCTATTTTAAATTTGAAAAATGATTCATTAATAGTAAATGGCGGGAATATACTAGCATTTGAACCTTCTTTAAAATGGGATATCAAATTAATGAAACTGTCATCAATGATGGCCGGCGGATTGACAAATGTAGAAATATCAGGTGAAGGTATGCTTGCTATAACAACAATGTATGAGCCAATGACGCTGCGGGTTTCTCAAGGATGTCCAGTTATGACTGACCCGTCCGCAACAGTTGCCTGGTCTGCAGGGTTAAAAACCAGCTTTAAAACTGATATTTCTGTAAAAACACTTATTGGCAGAGGCAGTGGTGATTCTATACAGATGAAATTTGAAGGCGACGGTTTTGTTATTGTACAACCAGGAAGTTTTGTTTATCCTGTTTATTCAGGCGAATAAAAATATATAAACCAAACAAAAGTCCTGTACAAAAGTTCTGCTTTTGCTGCAGGGCTTTTTACATGCTTGATAAAAAATATTTATATTATATAATTCTAGTCAGATGCGCCCGTAGCCCGGTTGGCTAAGCAAGCGGTGAGCTTGCGACTTCCGATAAAGTTTGGCTACCAAACGCAAAATGACAATTAAATAGCGGATTTTGTGCGGCTGTGGAGTCGAGTCTGTGAAATAGACGAGCGAACAGCCATGTGAACAAGGTTGACGAAGCGAAATTTGCAACGCAAATTAAAGCGAAGTACAAAACCTTGTGAACGTCAATAATTCAAGATAATGCGCCCGTAGCCCAGTTGGCTAAGCAAGCGGTGAGCTTGCGATTTCCGATAAAGTTTGGCTACCAAACGCAAAATGACAATTAAATAATGCGCCCGTAGCCCAGTTGGATAGAGCGTTTGGCTACGAACCAAAAGGTCGGGGGTTCGAATCCCTCCGGGCGCGTTCTTTCGCTTTCTTAAGATTGTCGGATTAGGGGATTCTTCACCCCTATATTTTGCTGCCGCAAAATACGGGGGTTCTACCTCTCGCAAAACAATTCACAGGATTGTTTTGCTCGGCAGAGTCTCCGGGCGCGTTCTTTCGCTTT
>CALVAN010000007.1 GCA_944325555.1 Candidatus Gastranaerophilales bacterium
ACGGCTTACTTCTGCTCGCTCACCGGATTCGTTCACTTTGTTCACTCCATCCGTCCGCAAATCCGCAGGATGCCCTTAGGTACAAGCGAGGTCCCTCTCAGACATAATCTGCAGACCTTAGTATGCCAATAAAATTTGTCAGAAAATGGTACATACCTGTCAGTCAGCAATATCACAAGAAAAGCTATGACATATTTGCGTGTTTGGATTTCATCGACTTGTTCAGATAAACGCCGCACGCAGCCACAGCTGCTACACCAAGAGCAATAAATATATTCTTTTTGTTAAACAAAGCCGCTCTGTTCATTGGTTTAGCCGAATCTTCTGTTACAGTTTCTGTCACCATTTCTATTACTTTTTCAGTTTTTTGCTCAATTTTTTCAAACACTTTTTTAACAATATCGTCTTTTTCTTCTAATACAGCACCGTGATATCTTCCGTCAGAAAGAGTGTTATTAAAGGCCTCCAGATGTTTTGTCATTAATTCAAAATATGACTTTTCTGCACCCTGTGCGTTTTGAGAATATTCTTTTGTTTGTTCAACAAGTTTGTTAAAATAGTCAAAAGCCTTTGTGTGTGCACCCTGATAATCATTCATCAACCATTTCAACTGAATTTTACCAAGCTCTGTTCTTACAACATTTTCTCTGGGAGAAGCAAAAACAGTCTTAAATACTCTTTCAGCTTCCAGTGCATCATTATGCTTTTGAACCTGCAATGTATCTGTGGGCGACATATCCATTTTTTCCAAAAAATCGACCATTTTAGTATGATAATTTTGAGATTTTGCTTTCAAATAATCCGTTAAAAGCTGTTTCGGATTTTCAGCCCTGTCATGTTTTATGTAATCGTAAATCGAACGGAATTCAAAATTGGAAGCATTCGATTTTATATTCAAATGCGGATTATCAGAATGATTTTTTATATCAAAAACAGGATCGTTATTGTAGAAAACCGCTCTAAATTTGTCTTTTACCGGTGAGTTTATTTGATGCCCGTCTTTAATAAAGTTTCCGTCTATCATATCAGAAGAAATATAGCTTCCGTTATTTTGCAGAATATTAAAGGAGCCAAAATCAATAAATTTGGCTTTGTTGTCTGCGGAAAGAATGATGTTTCCGCTCTGCAAATCACTGTGGGCTATACCGTTAATATCCATCTTAAAGGTTTTTGCCATAATATCTGATAAATAAGAAGAATTTAATTTTGTATCAAATGGGTGCTTACCCTCAAGGTTTTCCAAAACAAGATAGTGCTTGTCGTTACTATCTATCAAATCAACAGGCCTCACTGCAATATCAGGGTCAATCTGTTGCATTCTTTTTAAAATGCGGTATTCCTTTATGTTGTTTTCCCCTTTAATATCAGCCATAGGACCTTGATCCTTCGGGTTAGGTGCTTTCAGCCCGAATTCTTCGTTAAGTTTGTAATACTCACTTTGAAACCCCTTGCCGCTTGCACTTGCTTGATTTGCATTTATTCTGCCAATAAGGTTTTCAGCTTCCTGTCTGTTATATCCACCTTTAAACGATACAGGTTTTGCCTTAAAGTAATCCGTTTGTGTTTTTACAAAAACATCCTGTTCTAAATTTAAATTTGTTCCCAAGAATGAAGTAGTCCATGCCGTCGGTTGGCAATGTCTTGTTTGGCGGACATTACCGTAATTTTTCCCCGACAATACGGAAATAGATGCAGCTCTCATATGTCCAAGTCCCCTTTATTGACTTTTATTATAAAACAAATTTATATTTTTGTGTATTACTCTTGTAACATTTTGTAAAACTAAGTGAATTAATTCTTTTAATCCGTTATATTTTTTTTTATTATCAGAAAAAGTATTGAGGTTTACTGTGTTTATTAATCCTATAAAATTTAATATATTCCCCAACAATTCAATATCATTCAAAGCCGGAAAAACCGCTGTATTTACTGATTTCGACAAAACATACACCCCGTTTTCTCATGTTGAAATGTGCGAACAAAATACTTTGCCCGAAGGCAGTGAAAGACGGCATTTGTTCAACGATTATTTTCAAAAAATCAAAGATTTTTCAGACACATCAAAAGGTAAAGTTTTGTTAACAATTACTACAGGAAGAAATTTATCCGAGTATAAATATGTTGAAAACAAACTTAAAGACAAACATCTCAATTACTTTGCTCCTGATGCTATTATTACAAAAGACGGCGGTGACCGTTTTGTAAGAACAGAAGACAGATGGAAAAAAGATACAAACAAAACCGAACAAATAAAAAATGAAACAAACGGCTGGGATTCTTTACGTATAAAAATTGCTATTAAAGACATAATAAGACAGGAATTTAAAAATCCTGTATTTATTGAATCAGGCGTAAACAGAACAAAAGATGATTACGGCGATATATCTCTAGAGGCTCAACTGGACACATTACCGAAAGATAAGGCCCAAAACTATGTATCTTTTACAAAAGACGAAGATAACGCAATAGAAATTGCATTTTCCAATAATTTACCAACGGAACGTATTAAAGAAAAAATAGAAGCCTATTTAAAAGATAACAATATTAAAGCTGTTGTAAAGCACTACCCCAATGATTATAACGGATTTTGCCCGCAAATAATTGACGGGCACAAGGAAATAATCCCCGGCAATAAAATGTTTATAAAACCTGCTCCGGAGGACAAACAGATTACAAAACTCTATGATGTTAAAAACGCACTGAAAAATGTTGTGCGCAATGACTCAAATGACCTGATTATTGCGGCAGGTGACGACAGCAATGATGAAGAAATGCTCAACCCGCTCAATTATCTTGACATATACGGCATAAATATTGATAAAGACCTGCCTGCATTTGTAATATTAAAAGATGACAGGGTACTTGATGCAATAAGTAAAATGCCTTTCTGTTCAATCATTGTAGGCAGCAGCGAAAGACTCAACCACCTGCGGGAAATGGACAAACTGCTGAGAGAAAAGGGGATAAACAAAATGATTTGCATCCCTGATTCTCTGGACAAAAACAATGGATTTTTAAATGCAATAAAAACGGCAATGTACAACTATGCGGAACAAAATCCTGAATACTCTTATGAAATGGGGATGGACCTGTACACCTCATTGATGGACGGAGGCTCGATATGGTCTTAGAACTTCCGTTTGAAATGGAATTTATTTTAAGCCTTACCTATAGATGCAACCTAAACTGCTCGATGTGCACGCAATACGGCGAAGGTTTTAAACAGCAGGCGACTGACGATATGACGGTAGAACAGTGGGAAGCTTTTTTTGAATCCGTATCAGACGTTAACCCGAAGCCTAAAATGCTGTTGATGGGCGGTGAACCCCTGTTGTATAAAGACTTTGAAAAGCTTTTTGCGCTGACCCAAAAACACGGCTTTAACGTTCAAATTGTCACTAACGGGGTTTTGTTGGACAGGTATCTTGAGCAAATTGCAAAAACCAATACAACAATAACCATCAGCCTGGACGGTCTTGAACAGACACACGATTCAATCCGTAACCGTAAAGGCACGTTCAAAAAGGTTATGGAGAATATTGACAAAATCGAAGCGCACCAAAAAGCGGGAAGCAAAATTGAGCTTTGTATAAACTGTGTTATGCTGCCTGACAATGTTGACGAACTGTCAGAGTTTTTGCAATTTATACAGAAAAAAAACATAAAAACTCTTACTTTCCAGCATCTTCAATTTTCTTCTCCGGAGCTTAACAAGCACACGGATACTCAATGGATGAAGAGATTGAACAAGCCTTATGCAGGCGGGCTTATTCCACCCAAGCACTATAAAATCGACAAAAATTACGTTGAAAAACTTACAAAAGCAATAGACTCTCTAAAAGATGTCTGCAAAACCACTGCATTTATTTTCCCCGCACTGGAAGACGAGGAAATCGAAAATTATTATCTGGATAAAAACCTTGATGAAATCCGAACCGGCAGAATCTGTACAACTCCGTGGGTAAACCCGACAATACACTCAAACGGTGATGTATCAAACTGTATTGGCAACATTATCGGCAACATCAACCAAGAAGATTTTTGGACAATATGGAACAACGAAAAAGCTAACAGTTTAAGGCAAACACTTTGCCAAAACGGCAAATTTACAATCTGTGCAAAATGTTGCAATTTTTATAAAGGCAACTTTATTTATGCACCAGCAACATTATTGCGCATAAACAACAAACTGCTCAGTCTTCCGGATGAAATTAACTTCATAAAATCATCCAAAAACGGTGTATTCATATTGGACAAATACAGGGATAAAACCTCTGAAAATGCGACACCTGTTATACCTTTGGAAACTTTTACCCCTGCATCCGTTAGAAATCTGCAAAAAACAGAAACAATTGTCGCAAAATTCAGCGAATTAAAAGGAGCTTAATATGAAAATAAGTAAAATTTCTCCACAAACCTTAAAGAAAACAAGAGCTAATTCCCAACAAAAAGAACAGGATTTAACAAGCTTCGGCACTAATGAAAATAAAACCGCTGTAGAGACAAAAAATGCTTCAGACGCAATAAAAAGCAATTTTTTGTCAGGTATTTCTTTTAAAGGACAGACGCAAAATATAATACGCAAACAATTCGGTACGGCAGGTGTTGTAGCTATCGGCAGAGAACCTACTTATAACGACTCACAATACGGAACACTTGAAGAAAAAATAGGTCAAAATCCGTTAAGCCACGCAAACTCTTCTATTGAGCGAACACATAACAATTACACAACAAACCGTGTATATTTTGCCGACCCTGAAGAGGTTGTTAATGACCAGACAAAACGTGACCACGACTTTATTGTGTACGACAATCAGCCGAAGTACCCACGACTTGAAGAGCTAAAAGAAAACTATTTCAACGAAAATCGCAACGCAAACAATTACGGTCAAAACTTTAAAACCCTTGCAGAATACTATTACAGGTTAGAGCTTGCGGACAAAAAAGAGCTGCAGAAACTGCTTGACGAAAAAGCAAGTTTCCAACACGAATATGATATCTCAGCCGGATATAAACACGACCTTGACGAAAAAGCACAGGAATATCCTTGGCAATCGGATGATTTAAAAAGAGATAAGGAAAAAGCAGATTATTTCTACAGCATAAACGCTGAAAAATACAACAGCATTAATCAAAAAATAGGCTACTACAATGACAGAATAAATCATTCAAAAATGCAGCAGAAAAAAGCAATACAGGCCTTCAAACTTTTTGATGAAGTCGGTTTGATGTTTATGGACAGAGATAATGCAAGAAACCAAATCCAATACAAACGTTACTGTATGGAAAATTCTCAGTCAGCAATAAATAAAAATAATAAACTGTTAAATGAATTTATAAAACAAAAAGCTGATTTAGAGAAACAAATTAAAGTGGCTCAAGATTGGAAAGACCTTAATGACGAAAAAGTAAATGCTCCAATGAGCGACTTTAGCCAGTTTGATTATTATACGGCAAAAAGCAAAAAAGAAGAAGAAATTGCAGAAAAAGATGAGGCTAAAGTTGAAAGCGAAAGAGTGTCAAAAAAATTAGCAGTGCTGAAAGACAGGTTAAACAAAATAGATATGAATATAAAACACGGTGAACAGGCAAACCGTGAGCACCAACTGCTAATTGATCGTTACAGAAAAGTACTTCCGGAACTTGAAGCAAATTTCAAATACAAATCGGAAGAAATAAAAAAATTCTATCCCAAAATGGAAGAATTTTACCGAAACAATATTGAAGAATGGCAATACTAAACCAATATAACTTTTATCCATTAAAACCGAAAGATTGTTTGGACATAACGTTCGAACAATCTTTTGCGATGCTGAAACAAATTGTCGGTGAAAAAGAATTGAACAGGGCTTTTGATATTTCAACTCCTTATCCTTCTCCGATTGTAAATCAAAAAGATACAAAATGGTGCCAAACCGCAAAAATAATCGGCATAAATCCGAGATTAACAAAGACCTTCTGGGGCATAATAAAATACGCAATGACTTTTAGCGAAAACTGCGTACACATTATGCCGCTTTGGACTACCGGGGATAGAGGGAGCCTTTATGTACAAACCTCGTGGCGTTTAAACGAGGAGTTTTTGGATCCGAATTTGATTGAAAAAGGATACAAAACGCCAGAGCAGCAGCTTAAACTGACAATAAACGTGCTGCATGCAATGGGCAAAATCGCAGGATTTGACGTTTTGCCGCATGTTGATAATTTTTCCGAAATAACTTTGCTGAATCCAAAATTTTTTGAATGGGCCAAATTAAACGAACAAAAGACCTCGCAGCTGTTTGCACCCGATGTTGATTACAACACAATTTATAAAGAGGTTGAAAGCATAATCATTAAAGCAACAAACGCACCATATAATCTTTTTGAACTTGACGAGCGGGAACGGGAAAATTTTATATTTCCACAAAACTCCGACAGAACTTCTATAAGGATAAACCTTATGAATAAAATACGGGAAGCCGGGCTTGAACCGCTTCCCGTAGCGGAACACGCACCTATGCGTCCAGTTGTTTTTCAAAAAATCGAACACTCAGGCGGACAAAGCTGGGCGGTGTTCGATGTAAAAAACCGTTCATCGGCAGCAAAAGTAATAGGCTGTGTTACTCCTTACAAGTGGTACAAAATCGATGACAACGGATATCCCATTCAAAATACGGTTGAACAAGAGGTTTGGGACTATTTCAGCGACAAAATCAACGATTTCCAACAGGAATACAACTTTGACTTTTTAAGAGCGGATATGGCACACAACCAGATTGCCCATTCCCATAATTGCGAAGAAAAAAACGAAAACGAACAACAAGAGATGTGGGCATATTTAAAAGACAAAATTAACCGCACAAAGCCTTATTTCGGTATTTTAGCGGAAGCTTTTTACAACACATATTATATCAACGGCATTGCGGATATGATTAACAAAAAAGTTGATATAGTTTTGGGTAATATGAATTTTCAATATTTAAACAAGGAATATGTTGATACAATTGATGATTACCTGAGACCGTTTCGGGAAAACTTTCCGTTTTATCCCTGTATATGCACTTTTTCAAACGACGGGGATTTAAAAGAGCATTCAGTTTATTTTCAATCTGAAGAAGCAAACGAAGCAAGGTTTTTTATCTCGATGTTTTTAAACTTGCCCTCTTATACGGGCATCGGCTATGAAACCAAAAAGCTGAAACCGCAAAATGAAAATGAATTTTCTAACGAGTATGTAAAAATACAAGAAAAACCCTACCTCTGGGGTGATAACGATATCCTGTTTGAACAAATTACTCAGATGCGTGAATTGTATGTAAAATACAAAACAATTATTGATAGCGCTCATCTTGATTTGATTGCAACTGACAATGAGAACTCTCTTGTGTGGACATATTCAACTAACGAAAAGTTAAAACTGCTGTTTGTTGTCAATTTGAATCCCGACGAGCAAACAATACAATTTGCCTTACCTGCTTCTATGCGAGATGCAAAAATGGTGTACACCAATTCTCAATACGATGAAATTTCGGCAAGTGTAGAACAAAAAGTTTTTACAATAGAAAATATTTACATAGGCGAGTGTGCGGTGTTTGAGTTCGAAAATTAAAACAGACTCAGTTGATTAGATTCATCTTTTATTTTTTGCTCACGTTCGTATTTTGAAAGTGTCAGCAGGTTTTCTTCTATCCTTTCAAGGAATGGCGAAATTTCAAAATGTTCTGTTTTTCCGTACATATGTCTTTTTAAAGCTCTACATAAAAACAGACGCTGTTTTGCCCTTGTCATACCCACATACAACAATCTTCTCTCTTCTTCTATTTCGTCGTTGCTTTTTGCTTTGGAAAGAGGCAACAAACCATTTTCAAGACCGACGATAAAGACATTTTTAAACTCCAACCCCTTGGAAGAATGCATTGTCATTAGGGCAATTCTGTCGGCTCGTTCGTCAAGAGTGTCCGATTCTTTAAGCAGAGAAACCTCGTGTATGAAATCTCTGCGGGTTGTGTAAATTGAAGCAAGTCCCTTTAAATATGTAAAAATATAATCCTGTATTTTTTCCTTAAAAGTTTCGCTCAGTTTGGCAATTTGCACATCAACGGGCTGAGTGTCATCCAGTGCTTTTAAAAAGTCACGTACAGGCTTTTTGTTACATAGCAGGTCGTCTGACAGCTGTATAAACGGCATACCGGAACGTTCCAGCGCTTCTGTTAAACATGGAAGCTGCGCATAGGTTCTGTATAATACAGCAAAATCAGCAAAGGAATAACTTTCCTTCTGTCCGTCTGATCTATCGGAATCAAAAGAGAAGAAACTGTTCCCTCCGATAAGATTTTCTATGGTACTTACAACAAACTCAGCCTCTGCTTTATCTGTCGGAGCAGTATGTATGGTTATTTTGTCATAAGCTCCTGCGGTTTTTGCAACAATGTTAAAACTGTCCATCATCTGATTTGATGCATCTACAATATAACCTGATGAACGGTAATTGTTTTTAAGATTTACTGTTTCTGCCAGAGGATAATCCTCTTTGAAATGATTAAAATACTCTGCACTGCCGCCTCTAAATCCGTAAATCGACTGGTTAGGATCGCCTATTGCAAAGATATTTCCGTCTGGAGGCACAAGCAATTTTATTAGCTCATACTGGTTTTTGTCAATATCCTGATACTCGTCAACAAAAGCATAACGAAAAAGCTGCTTGTATTTTTGTTTAATTTCGGGACAATCATTAAACAGTTTCAATGCATAAGTAATTAAATCATCAAATTCAAGAACATTGTCAGGCAGGTCATCCCCGTTATACAACTCTTTTTCCTGCTCGCTAATCACGCTAAAATCTTGTGATAATCCAGCCGGGGTATAATTTTCTTTTAGTATTGCAAGGCACAACGAATGGAAGGTATGGATATTTATTTTTAACGATTCATCACCCAGCAGTGAATAAAGACGTGCTCTCATTTCCTGTGATGCTTTTCTTGTAAAAGTTATGGCAAGAATGTTTTCTGCGGAAATATTTTTATCTTTTATTAAATGAACGATACGTCTTGTAAGCACAGTTGTTTTGCCTGAACCGGGACCCGCAACAATCAGAATTTGATTGTTTTCGTTTTTGACGGCAGCTGTCTGAAACTCGTCAAGCTCATTATTTTTAAAAGAGTTTTCCCGCTTTTGTATATCAGTACTGATTCTATATTCTTTGGTTGAAACATTATATTGCTGTTTTGTTTCTGTTGGAAGAGTTTTTGGAATTTCAATATCCAGTTTAAGGTTTACAAAGTTTTTTTTTACAAGTTCTTCGGATTCAAAAAGTTTTATCACCCCGTATTCTCCGTCGTAGCCGGCATGTTTTATTACTTTGCCCGCTCTTAGTCTTGTAACAGCCTCGGCAAGCAGCGGCGAATCTTTTTCGATTTCTTCAACGGGAACGTTTCTTAAAATTTCCAACTCTGCACCGAACTTGTGTATTAAACGTTCATATTCAGCATTAAGAGATTTAGCGGAAGTACCCACCTGCATAATTTCCGACAAAATTTCAGCAAGAGGTACAAGGCTAAAGACCTGTCCAGCAGTAGCCGGTTTAAAATCTGAATTTTCAGACCTATCCGACAATTCCATAACCCTGTTTAAAACCCCTATTGTAAGAGGTTTGCCGCAAACAGGACAAATACCGTTATACTTTTGGGTTTCAGACGGAGTTAAGCAGACATTGCACTTTCGGTGTCCATCCTCGTGGTATTTTCCTTCTTCCGGGAAAAATTCCACCGTACCGACATATCCGTCACCTGTTTTTAAAGCATTCATAATGCTGAAATAATCAGGGTTTGCATCAAAAACCGTTGCTTCTCTTGCCAGTTTTGCAGGCGAATGCGCATCGGAATTTGAAACAAGACGGTATTTATCGAGCTTTGAAACTTTCCAATTCATTTCAGGGTCAGAGGAAAGCCCCGTTTCCAACGCAAAAATATGTTCAGACAAATCTTCATAACAGTCTTCTATGGAATCAAATCCTGACTTTGAGCCAAGAACGGAAAACCAAGGTGTCCAGATATGTGCGGGGATAATATAAGCCCCCTCTCCTGATTCGAGAGCAATTTCCAACAAGTCACGAGAATCCAACCCCAGTATGGGTCTGCCGTCGGATACAATATTGCCTATTGCGCCTAATTTGCTTCTAAAATTTTGTGCGATTTCCATATCCGGAGCAAAAACTACGTGGTGGACTTTGCGGGTTTTATCTCCCTTTTTGTATATGGTCGAGATTTCAACTGACAATAAAAATCTTACATTTGTGCCGTTTGGAAAAAGCTGCTTTTCTATTTCAGGCTTAAGTTTAAACACTCCGTTATCAACAGGAACAAGTTTTTCACTTATTTCTTTAAACCATGCCGGATGAGTAAAATCGCCCGTTGATATTACGCCCAGCCCTTTTTTGTGAGCCCAAAGAGCAAGTTCTTCAAGATTGCAGCTTTTGCTTGTTGCTCTTGAATATTTTGAATGTATATGTAAATCTGCATAAAAAAGCATTTAAAAACTCCAATACTCAACTGTTTTTATTATATTCTTTCAAAACGAAAATTAAATGCTCCATATCCTTGTCTTTTACTTTTTTAATAAAACTACCGTCTTGTACAGCACCGAGCCTTTTGGCAACATTGATTGATTTTTGATTAACGGGACGGATTTCAAAAACAACTTCACTTAAATGCATTTTGTTTAGTGCATAATCCGCCATAAAAGCGGCCCCTTCCGTTGCAAAGCCGTTATGCTCGTATTCTTCTTTTAGAATATATCCAATCTCGTAACGTTCAATGCCGTTAATAACATCGGGCATAAGCCCTATTTGACCGACAACGTTATTTGTCGTTTTGTCCTGTGCAAGAAAGTAGCCGGTATTATAGCGCTCATAAAAGTTTTTGCACTTTTTTATCCAGTGGTTTACGTCAGCATCGGAGAAGTAATATTCCCAAATTTTTTGAACATTACTCCCACGCATAATTTCTGCAATTTCGTTAAAATCATGAAATGATATTTTTTTGAGCCGCAAGCGTTTTGTTTCGCCCCAAATATCGGTAAGTTTCATTTTAAACCTTACGTTTTCCTTAATTTTTAGACATTTGAGGCGCCTTATCTTCATTTTCCGCCATAAACATATTCATATAAAGAATTTTGTTTGCGGTTGCTTTGTCCAGATTAATGAACTTCAAGCCGGCTCTGTCGTTCACAACACGTACGACCTCTACCTCAGGTGATGCCTTGATGTTATGGTAATCTATATCAATTACAAAGCGTTCACCTTTTCTTAGCGAGCCGTCATGAACTACTGCCAGACCGCCTCTTGAGATGTTTTCAATTGCGATAATACGAGGTGTTTTCTCTTTTTTCTTCTTTTTATCGGAAATATTTACGTATCCGTCACCTTGCTTAACAGTAAATCTGATGGAATCACGTTTTGTAGGTTTGTAAGTAGATTTATCGATATCCGCAAAATCCGGCGTTGTCGTAGTTTTTTGTATTTTATCATCTTTATAGGTTAAGCGATAAAAACTGTTTTCCGTTCTCGGAAGCAAAATTACCTCATACGGGTTGTAATGAACAACCGGTGCTTGGGTTTCCAGTGCAATAACATTACCCATATTTAAACCAAAGGAACCTGTAAGTTTTGTGTATAACTGCGAAGTTACAGGGATACCGTAAAGATTTGTAATGTTTCTGAAATAATCGTTATCCACAATAGTCAGCCATCTGTAATCATCACTTATATAGTGACCGCCGCCGGCTCCGCCTCTGTTACCGTTTCTAAACTCGCCGTAGTTAGTAATAAACGCATCACTGATATGCATATTCAAATCTTTTGTATCCACATATGCGTTATCTGTATAGATTTTAGAAATTTCCATACCTCTGTTGTCCGTCGGAGAAGTCGAAGCGGAATTTAAAGACAGAGTAACATCTTTTGCTTTGTAAACCGTATCTTTAAAACCTATCGGGTTGTTAAAGATTTCCCAGGTTTCAATTACCTCCTGAGGTTTGTAGTTTCTGTCACCCTGCTGTGCTCCGGCGTTAACGACATCGTCAGGAGAAACGCCCTGTATATCAAATACAAGTTTGCTTCCGCTGCCTACCGTATTAAATCCGGTTGCCTTAAGGTTTTTGTCTGCATCCGCATCCGTATAATCATTTGCATACAAACGACCTTCCGTTGCATCGAAGCCATCCGGTCTTGCGACATTGTTAACTGAAGAGCTCGGTGCTTCATAAGCGTGAGCAACAATATTATCCGCACGCAGCGTCACATCCGGTGTTCCGTTGCTTTGACCTTTTACATAAGCGTTATAGATATTAAGAGTAGAATTTGCCTCATTCGGGTTTACTCTTGTATCAGGGTTTACATCCAGCACTCTTATATCAACCGTTTCCGGTGAAACAGATGACATCAAAATACCGTCGTGAGGGAAGAGTATATCATCGTTATCCTCAAGGTTTGTTGTTTTTCCCAGGTCATATATAGTCAGGTTAGCACCTTTAGAAACAATCTTAAGGTCTTTACCGGCAGTGAGCTCTCTTATTACGGCATCACCGCTAAATTCAAGCCCCATGTTGCCGCGTTTTGTAATAAGCTGCCAGATATTATCATTTAATCCCATACCTTTAATGTAAAGGTCATTTTCAGCCATAGCGCTTATTGAGCCGCCTTCAAGCTGATTATAGGTGAAGGAGTTTCCGTTTGTACCTATGTTATCGCTTGAAATCACGGAAATGTTTCTGCCCGTAACGTTAGCTTTGGACTTATCTGTTGCGCTGTTTACTACGGAATATCCGTGATAATAGCTTTCATCAGACGGAGCCGGTCTTGCGTCAGCCTGTTTCCAGTCAACTGCTGTCAGCATAACATTTCCGTCAGAGGTTATGTTGTTTACATTAAGGTTGGAATCTTTGGCACGCAGATTAATAAGTGCATTGTCATTGTTTGAAGCATTTGCGTTGACAACACCTGCGACATTAACGTTTATTGACTCCGTGTAATCACGGGTTGATGCGTTGATGCCAAAACCTGATTCTTTGCCGTCAAGAGCGTGGGTATCAGAGCCGATATTACCACCCTCTACGTTCATTGTAAGATTTCCGCCTGTCGACAGCAGAGTTTTGTATGCCTGATCTTTGTTGCCCAGATCATGGTTCTGATTTTTATTTTCAGTATCGGTATCATCTATTCCGTTTAAGATATCGCCGTTTGTCTGGCTGATTATGATATTTCCGTTTTGAGCGTTTACGTAGAAATCATTAGAGCTGTCATATTCGCCGATTTCAATGTCGGAATTTTCATTGATAATTTCAATGTTTTGTTTTATTGCGTTGACAATACCTTCAATATCAAGACCGACATCTTTTGTACCGTAGTTTTTGATATAGATTGTACCGTCGTTGTTTGTAACACGTCCAGTTGTAGCAATTTTTATTGCAGAGGTGTCAGATGTATTGTTGTTAACAATATTTGATGCACCTTTAATGTTGTTAACAGTACCCGCAACGGAGATACCGTTTGCGCCTTCGTTGGTTATATTCAAAACGCCGTTTGTGTTTTGAATCAATGAGCCTGCGGCGGTGGTTATCGCTGAGGAATTTGCATTGTTATTTACAACCTTCAGGTTACCTTGATTTGTATTAACAACTTTACCGGCAATGCTGATTCCGCCGTCACCGCTGTTTTGGACAAGGAGATTGTCTTCATTTGTATTGGAAGTATTTGTAACACTGCCCGTATTTGTTATTGTAATACCGCCTACGGTGTTATCTATAGTAAGTTTGCCCGCATTGCCGGTATTTGAAACAATACCTGAAATCAAAGCGCCGCCTTTACCGGAGTTGGTAATTTGTGTATTACCCTGCGAATTTGTCATTTTGCCGGAGATTTCCAAAGCGCCTGCGGTGTTGCCGACAATCGTATTACCCTGCAGATTGGTAACGGTACCTGAAATCAGCGCTCCGCCTTCGCCGCTGTTTGAGATAAACAGATTATCTTCATTAGTTTTGGAATCGTTAGAAACCGTGCCAGATACGGTTACATTGCCTTTAGTATTGTTAATTGTAAGTTTGGCGTTATCGCCGTTGTTTGTAACGGTACCTGAAATCAATGCGCCTTCAGAGCCGTTGTTGGTAATTTGAGTATCACCGTTTTGGTTTTGCGTTTTACCTGCGATTGTGAGTTTGCTGTTTTCATTTGTGACAATTATATTGCCGATATTGTTTGAAACAACAGCTGTTTGCGCAATTGTTGCAGCACCAGTACCCTTGTTCTGTATATCGATATCGCCAGTTCCGTAATTGTTAACAGCACCGGCAATGGTCATAGATGCAGCCGTTTCGGAATTTAAGATGTTTATGTTGTTTGATTGGTTTGTATAACCGTCGTTAAGGCTTATTAAAGAATCCTTGCCAAGCAACATATCTCCTTTATTGTTAGTAATATTGATATCACCTTTTGTTGCAAGGATATTACCCTGTGCATTAATTCCGAGAGCGCCGTTGTTTGTAACGGTAACTTTGCCGTTGTGGTTTTTAATTTCGCTGCCAACAGCTGTAATTATACCGCCTGCGGCAGAATTATTTGTAATAACAACATCTTTTTCTCCGACAAAATCGTTTTCTGTAGTATTGTTGATTTTTCCTGAAATTTCTATATTTCCGTTGTTATTATTTATGTTTACTTTTCCGTTTTCATTGTCGATAAAGCCCATAGCAGCAATTGTAATACCGCCTGCTCCTGCATTATTTACAGTTGTGTTGCCTGAATTTTGTATCAGACCTTGAATTAATACGCCGCCGTTGTCAGTAAGTTTGTTAAGTACAATATCGCCTTTTGTATCAATCGTCGGTACCTGATAATCGGAATCCTCCGAAGCCGTTCTGTTATTAATAACGAGATTTCCGTTAGTCTGTAACAGCAGACCGGCTTCATTTTCGGTTAAGTTACCGGAAGAAATAAGTCCGTTAACGATAAGGTCGCCTGTTGTGTTGTTTTTAGATGTATCAACAGTGGTTTTTCCGTTAGTTAACGCAGTATCAGCAGTATTTTGCGGTTTTGCGCCAAAACCTACAGTTTTTTCTGTTTCAACAGTATATTCTCCGATTGCAATATACGGGAATTCGTCAATCTGATGTATTCCGAATTTTGTTTCTTCAATTATTTTTGTACCATATTCAGGCAACTCTGTGCTGCCGTTATAGGTTACAGCTCCTGAAATCTTGTTGTTTTCAAGTCCGTTAACAACAAGGTGAGCATTGGTTTGGTTATCGATATTTATCTCACCGTACCCGTTTGCATATTTTATTGACGATTTATCTGAAACATATACCGCATCAGCGTCAGAGCTTGTCGCTGTAAGGTTAATGTTAGCCTCATCAGTAACTTTTACGCCGAAAAGTTCAACAGTATTTGTTTTCGGATCATAAAGTGCCTTGATGTTATTTGTATTATACATATAGTCAGACTGCTTGGAACCTTCTGAGCCGTCCCTGCCAAGTGCAAGATTTACAAGCAGTCTGCCTGTTTCTACTTCTTTATACTGAACATTGCCGTTTGCATCTTTAATTGGGTTTCCGGATGCATCAGTAACTACCTGTTTTACAGTTTCTTTAACGGCATGTTCAAGCATATCCTGTGTAATTGTTATATTTTTGTCGGCTATGCCTGCCTGCATATTGCCTTCAACTTTAATTTTTGAAGCGATAATATTTATGTTTTTACCGGCAAACAGTGTATCACCTGAGTTAAGCACGTATTCTTTACCCTTTGTATCCTGCGTAAAGCTGCCCTGAGCAACATTGACAGTTAATTTATTAGAGGTAACATCGTTGTTAATTGTGACATCGCCGCTTTCGTTGTATATATTAACGTTGCCGACACCGGTATTGATTACACCGTTAAATATCATATTGCTGGAAAGAACACCAAGAGCAGTATTGTTATCCGGATCATTCTGGTCATACCAGTTATTAATAGTAATACCGCCTTTATTATCAGCCGAACCTATTGTACTGATGGTGATTCCATTATACGGATTATCCGTTACGGTTTTTCCATCCACAACAAAGCTGCCTACACCGCCGGCAACCGTAATATCACTGAATATCAGGTTGTAGTTTGAGTAATTGTTAATCAACACATCGGCTAGGCTCATGATAATTTGACCTGAACCGGAAACTTCACTCTTGCCTTTGTTGGCCTGAATATTAATAGTACCGCTTGTTGCGTTGATATCTTTAAATATGTAAGAACCGTTCTCAGCTTTGAATTCTCCGAGTCCGTTCTGGGCAATATTGTCTTTTCTTGCCTCGTTTTCTTTTATTTGATTTTTTATATCGTTCAAATCATCGGCGATTGATGAAATTGTTTCATTTAATGTATTAGCACTATTTTCAGCCGCCGTAATTTCAGAAGAAACAGACTGCATATTATCTACATATTTGCTATCATAGATAATTTGTCCGTTTGTTGTAAGGAAGGTTACTTCTTTACTTCCGGAATCGGTTTTTATAGTAGCGGTTTGAGAATCAATTTTCATACCGCCTAATGAAGTTTTTATAGAGTTTAGAGCATCTTCACCGACCCCAAGCCCTGCTAAATAATCATCAAATGTAAGTGTTCCCACATTTATTACAGAGCTTGTTCCGTCCGGTGTAACACTTACCGGAATATTGTTTTCATAATTTATCGTATAGCCTTCAATATCTGCCAACTTGTAGTGTCCATTTTCTATAATATAGCTACCGTTTTCAGCCACAGCATATTTCAGAATAATATTATTTCCGTCAGATGTATTGAAGCTGTAGATAGGCAGATTAGTTTTATCATCCACAGCCATTGTGTAGTAATCCAAAAGTTGATTAGCTACTGTTTCTGCATTTGCCACATTGTTATTTTCAAGCATTGTAACGATACTGTTTTTAAAATCGTTTTGCGAAATTTTGCCAGAATCTTCAACGCCCTGAATATATTCAGCCATTGCAAGCTGCAATTTAAGCGCATCGATTTGCTCAAGCAGAGATTCGTAATTAGCAGTATTTGTTTCGTTAATATTTTTCAGGCGTTCTTTTTCCGAATTTAACTCGCTAAGCGCCTGTTCAATTTTTGCGATTTCATCTTTTGCAGCCTGAGAATCTTTACCGGCCTCAATAAGAGTGCTGTCTTGTTTCTCGTATAAGTTGTCCTGTATTGTACCGGTTGCATTGCCGTCTTTATCGATTGTAAGATGCATAGAGTTGTTCTTGCCGGCAATAAGTTTTCCGTCAACTTTTACGTTATTTGAGGATTCATTTTTTACGGAAGTATAACTGCCGTCATCATGTATTTTTATCCCAAAAAGGAGTCTGCTTACTCTGTCGTAAACAATTTTTGAAGAAAGTTTTTCTTCCCCTCTGTCAAACACAACGTTAATAT
The DNA here is from genome assembly GCA_944325555.1 of Candidatus Gastranaerophilales bacterium. Taxonomy (GTDB): domain Bacteria; phylum Cyanobacteriota; class Vampirovibrionia; order Gastranaerophilales; family Gastranaerophilaceae; genus Limenecus. The sequence continues at coordinate 17,423 of CALVAN010000007.1, forward strand.
CTTTTTGAGAGCTTATTACCCCATTATTTTTAACATTCACTTTATTATTTGTAGTGAAATTAATACCACCATCCGCATCGCCCGTTGCAATTGCAGCTTCTACATACAAATCCGCAAGCTGGTAAAGGTCTTGTTTGGAATTGCCCATAAAGTTGATATTTACGCTTGTATCCTCGTTAACACCTGCTGTTTCGGATTGAGCAAACAATTCGCCGGCAACGTTCAAAGTGTTGTTAATAGTGAGGTTAACCTCGCTGTTAACTGACGGATTACCGGCAAAGTGGTGTGTGTCAACTTCCGCAATAGAGCTTAGCTCGTTAGATGAGTTCATATTGATATCAACGTATTTGCCGCTGAGCAAACCGTCGTTTATGTTTATATTGTTATTAACTACTGCGGTTACAATAGAACTTGCGTTATTATTTGCGGTAAAGCCGCTTCCGTCAGAGGTAACTTTCTGCTTAAAGCCCGTTGTACCGCTGGTTATATCCAGTTCGAGTTTGTTACCGGCATTGATTTCGGTATTTCTGTTAACATTGATACCGGCACCGATATTAAGCGTGTTGGAAAGTTTTGCACCACCTGATACAACAAACCCGCCGGCATCGTCTGTTACCTGCATTTCGCTCGGAGTATATGCATCGTTTGAAACGTTAAATAGCGCGTCACCAGTTGTAGAAATTTTAGCATTGTTAAAATTCAATTCTGAAGTTGCAAGAAGTTCGTTTGTCAAAGGTCCGCCTTTGATTACGAACAAACCGTAATTGCCGCTTTCTTTAAACAGATAAGCACTTGTTAAGGTGTTAACATCAGCATTAACGGTATTTGCTACTATTCCGCTGCCGCCGTTGTTAAAGTTAACAATGTTTTTGGCGTTGTTTTCAACGGAATTTGTCGTAGAGCCGTGTGCAAGAGCAACAAGGCCTGCCGAGAAATCGTGAACATAAGCTTCTACAGTGTTGTTCATATCGGAATTTACATCCAAAGTGTTTGCATTTATTGCACCAGATAATGTAGTTGTTGTTCCGTTGGCTATTATACTGTCCAAATTCATCACGCCGATATTGGCAAGACCTGCTCCGGAAGATGCGGCGTTGGATACTGCGGTTCTGTTGAGTTCGGAGTTTATATCAACATCATTTGCTTTGATAGTTCCGCCTATGTTATTGCTTATTGAAGAATCAACTTTGGATTCGATATTTAAACCCGAGCCGCGGACAAAGCCTATAGATTTGTTTACGGATTCATTCTCAGCCTTTGAGTTGTCTTTTACGTTAACTGCAACCTTTTGCGCCTGTCCGTTTGCTGCATTATTTTGAATTGTTTCGTAAGTATTTATGCCTGAGGTTCCGGTTGCGTTTGCTTTGAGGCTTGTGCCGCTAAGCCCGATAACAGATGCGGAATTGTCGTTGTTTGTTATTTTGGCATTTCTGTCTATATCTATGTTCAGATTTGTGTTATCGGCATTGATATTGCCTGCGTCGATTTTGGCATTTGCACCCGCAACAGCTTCAACAACGGTAGCACTGCCGCCGACAAGGGAAATATCGCCGCTAAGCATCGAAGATGTTGCATTATTTACACTTTGAGCAAGCATATCTACGTTTTTAGCCGTCAAAGTTGAGCCGTTTGTATTAATATTTGTGTCGCCGCCGGTTGAATTTGATACAACGAGAGCATTTATTTCCAAACCATTTATGGAAAAGCTTTCCGAATCTGTTTTTGCTGTTCTGTTAAGTTTGGATTTTATATCGATTTTATTTTTTGCCGTAACGTTTCCACCTGTAATCTGTGCGTTTGCGTTACCGTTAGCTCTTGCGTCAACAACGGTTGTACCAAAAGAATAAAGAGCACCGGTTGCCTCTTTTGTGTTAACTGTTGCTGTTATGTTACCGCCTTCATCGGAATCCTTTGCTGTACCGGCATTAATTTTTACGTTGTTTGCATTAATTTTTCCACCGGCAATTCCCGAGTTAAACGTTGCGTTTGATTCTGCCTTCTGGTAGTTGCCATCTGCAGAATACACACCGACTGAACCAACAACAACGTTGTTTATTGTGTTGATTCCTCCGGTTTGAGAGATGATGTTTAAATCATTTAACACGTCAACGGTTGAGTTGTTGTTAAGTGAAATCAAAGCATCTGAAACAGCCTTTGATACGGCGGTGTTTACAACAACGGAAACATCAACTCCTGCTATACTTGCGCCGTACAATTCTGATTCAAGTCTGCTTGTATTTGTTGCTTTCACGTTTAAGTTGTCAGCATCAATATCGACATTGTTGCCTGAAATTAAAGATTGTATTGTATTTTCCGTATTTGCAACCGCAATATTAAGGTTAACACTTACACCGCCGACGCTTGCGGAAATTGCTTTGGAAACAATACTGTCCGATGACTCTGCCAGCACGTTTATGTCATTGGCAGAATTGACATTGGCATTTATAATTTGAGCAGTGGTGTTTGCTTTGTTATCAAAGTATGCAACGTTGCCTGCAACACCAACAAGAGCTGTTAATGTTGTTGCAACAGCATCGGTATTTGCTTTAACATTGGAATCTGCTTTTACAGTAACATCGCCGTTATCTTGGGCAACGACATTTCCGCCCGATATGGAAGCCGAGGTGTTGTATTTCATATCCGTAACAAGCACGCCTACTGCTGCGGCACCTGTTCCGCCTGCTGCAGTTGCGTTAGTAATGCTCATTGTATCGGAATCATAGCCTTTTAACGTGTTTTGGGCACTTACTTTAACTCCGTCATCACCGGTTGTTGTCACGTTGGCGTTAATTTCAGCCTGTGTTCCGGCTTTGGCTTCACCTGATGTAAGATTATATGATCCGGCTAAAGTCTGATTTTGACCGTCTTTTTCATAGGTTATACCTTCTACAATACTGTTAAAATTATTGTTTGCCTGTGTGATTGATTCGTCTATTCCTGCATCTTTAAGGTTAGCATCCGTTGAATAGTCGGATACCTTTCCTCCGATTGAATTAACAAAGACTGTACCTGCAATTGCGCCAAATCCTGCCGCAGCCGCTGTAATACCGCCTTCGTCAAGACCAATAATTGAGTTTGAATTAACCTCTACGCTGTTGGCATTAATTTGACCTTGCGAAGTGCTTAACAATTGAGCTAAAACAGCATTGTTAATTACGTTTACGTTAACATTTGCACCGACAGCCCCAATGCCGGAACCACTGACAAGTCCCAGGTTATTTTGCATTAATATTTCGTCTTTAGCGGCAACGCTTACTTTTCCAGAGACATTCATTGTATTGTTTTCGGCATCAATGTATGCTTTTGCGGTATTTTCAAGAACATTAACAGTTGTATTCACACCTGCAGCATCTGTGCCCGAAGCACCAATACCAATATTATTATTTGAAATATCCTGTTTGTTATTTGCATTAACCGTTAATGAATCAACATCAGTCGACGTCTTTGTTATATTTGCATTCAAATTATTGGTCAAAACAGACACAAGTGTATTGGCAGAAACTGCGGCTCCAACACCATTTGCTGCAATTGAAGCGGTTGTGTTGTCAATATCAGAGTTTTGTATTGCCGATACGGACACACTTCCCCCTGAGATTGATGAATCCGCAATATATGCATTTACATTATTTTTGATAACGTTTACTATACCGTTTACAAGTACTGACGCACCTACACCGTTTATCCCGATTGATCCAATAATGCCATCCAAATTAAGGTTAGCTGTTGAAGAAACCGAGGTTGATTGTGCATTTGTAAAGCTTACGTCAGAGATATAAGAATTCAATTCGTTATCAAAAACATTTACTCCTGCAAATCCGGAAACACTAGCGCCCACGCCGCTGCCTGACACACCTAAAATAGCAGAGATAACATTAATATCCGATTGTGCATCTACTGTAGTTTGTGCATTATCAACGGAACCGCCTTGAATATAAGCGTTTGTGCTGTTAGTAAACACATTCACAATAGGAGCAAGGCTGACACCGGCACCCGTTCCTGCTACCGCACCTGCTGCAAGAACATCTGTTGTTGTAACTGTATTTTTAGCTGTAACCTTAACTGTTTGCGCATCATTAATATCAGTATTTTCAACTTTTGCAGTTACTTCATTTGAAATAGTATTTACGTTTGTAATAGCCGTAACAGCTGCAGTACCAGACGCAGCTGTTGTAAATATAATTGTATTTAAATTAAAAGCATCATCAGCCGTAACATTTAGAGAACCATTGACTGTCGAATCAGTTACAGATGCAATAGTAGTACCGGAATAAATATTTGTTACTCCGTTCACACCGACTCCGGCAACACCTGCAGCAGCAACGCTTAACGCTGCATCATAAGTTGTCATTGAAGAATCCGCATCAACATTTAAGCCTTTAAGTGTTGATATTGTTGAATTATCGACATATGCATTAACAGCAGTAGTTACAGAATTTGCAATGAGCGTAGCACTAACACCTGCACTACCTGCTGCACCTATAGTTATAACACCTACCAGAGGAATAAGTTTTGATATATCGTCAGAAGAAACAGAACCTTTGTTTATTAGTGACTGCAGTCCTGTATTTTGATCTTTATGAGCCCCGTTAAAACTGTTGTTTGCTGTTATTGTTACACTATCATTTGAGGTTACAGTTGTGTTTTCAATACCGGCATTCACTTCCGATGCCATAATATTGGCTACAGCTACTGCGCCTACACCCGCCGCACCTGCTGCAGAGGTAACAATCACATTAGCTTGGAAGTTCTGATCATCATTCGCAGAAACTTTCACATCACCGGTTGTATTAATATTACCTGATTTTTGGCCGTCAGTGCCGTCTTTACCGACAATTGAATTTACTTTATTAGCAAGTACATTTGTAAAAATTGCCCCGCCAACAGCTGCAGAACCGGCTGCAGATACTGCAACATTTAATGCTTCAGTATCCATAGAATCAGCGGCAGCAACATTTAATCTGTCAGCAAATATATTTACACCGTTTCCTACATATGCATTTGTTTCATTTACAATTATATTGGAATTGATGGAACCTTTAACAGCAGCTGTACCTGCGCCGCCAACTATAGCCATCATTGATTTATAAATCTGTTCGGAGTTTGCATTAACATTAACATAACCAACTCTTGAAGAGTCAGAACCGACTTGTGCACCGTTTTTGATACCTGCATCAACCGTGCTTACATTTACATTAGAAAATATAGAACCTCCTACAGCGGCAGTGCCTGCTGCAGTAATACTGCCTACGATAACATCGGCAACTGTTTTGTTAGAAGCAAAAACGTCAATGTTTCCTGCCTCTTGAATTGCGACGTTAGAACCAATATAAGCATCCACATCATTTATAACATTTTTAGATATCAAAGATCCGGAAACACCAGCAGTGCTTGCACCGGCAACATCAAAGGTCATATCCCAGTTCTGGTAATCGGTATCTTTTTTCATATCATAATCAGGATTGGACAACTTTTCTGTCAGAGCGGCAGCTGTAATTGAGCCGGGCGTTTCTTCCCCAAAAATATTTTTAGCAGAAGCATCAACTTTTATATCTCCGCCTTTTGCTATTGTTGCGTTATCGATATGAGCGTCAACGTTTTTTAAATAAACATCAGTAAGTATTGAACCGCCGACAGCTGCAGTTCCGCCGGAAGCAGCAAGCACTCCGCCTCTGCTTCTTGATTGGGTGTTATCAGAAGCTGTTACTTCAACGCCGTTTGCGGACACATTGTTTTTTTTGCCGTTTTCAGCGTCAATTTTTGCGGTTGTGGAATTTTGTACCACATTAACCCCGACATTTGCTGCAGCACCGCTTCCGCCTGCACTGATGGCGGCAGCAACGGGGATGACATCAATTTTTTCATCGGTTGTTGCTTTAACGGACAGTTTTCCTCCGGAAGTTATATCAGAACTCATTAACTGAGCGGTATTATTGCTCAACAAGGTGTTTGACATTACGTTTGCACCGAAAGCATTTCCGCTGCCGACAGCAATAGAGTCGGCATTTGTTATGCCCTGTATGGAGTTGTCGTAATCGGAAAGTACATTTAAGTTTCCGTTGTTCGTTATTGAAGAATCAGCTACGGAAGCCGCAATGTCATTTTGAATTACGTTAACAATACCGTTTGCCGTCACGGAAGTTCCTTCCTTGGCTTGAACTCCCATATTTACGGCGAGGAATTTTAAATCCTCGTTATTGTATGCGTTAACGTTAACATCGCCGCCTGTTATGTTTGAATTGTTTGTAACGGAAGCATTTATGTTGTTGTTAATAACGCTTACAATAGCACCGACTCCGACCCCGACTCCACTGGCTGCCGTTGAAAAGCCCAGAGCACCTGCAATATTTCCGTTAGAGAAATTATTGTTTGCTGCAACGTTAACATTATTCGCCGCAGCGATGGTTGAATTGTCAATGTTGGCATTAATTGTATTATTGATTACATCGGTAGCCATTGCACCGGAGAAGCTGTATCCGTTTGCTGTACTTGCAATAACACTGCCTCCAACACCGACAGAGATTAAGTCTTCTGTTTTTTGAGTTTTATCCTTGTTTGCCACAACCTCAACCGATTTGGCATTTTGAATGTTTGAATTTGTTATTTTAGCATTGGTTTCTTTCGTTATAAGGTTTAAGTTTCCACCCATGCCGGCACCGACAGAAGTATTACCTGACTGAGCCTTTGTTGAACCTGTCGAGCCAGAAGAACCACCTGTTCCTGTTCCGCTGCTGCTTGTATTAACTGAAAGACCTCCGGCACCTTTATACGAGGTTGAGTGGTTTTCTGCATCAACATTAACAGCAATACTATTTGAATTATTCTGATGTTTCACAGTTGCACCGTCAATCTGTGAAACAACTTTATTTTCGAGTATATCCGTGTTGAAAGACCCGCCTGCGGAGACCTGCGTTGTTGCATCATCCTGACTTGCTTTTGAAACACCAACACCTATAGCCACCTGTATATTGTCATTGTTTTCCTCTGCTTTAACATTGAGCTTGTTATCAGATGTGCCTGTATAAGTAATTTGGCTGCCGTTCAGCGAAGCAGTTGTTTGGTTTGTATTTTCAATTAAATTAACAGCGGCTCCGGCTCCGACTGTTGCTGCTTTTGCAACACCGCCGCCTACATTAAGAACTTTTGTTGCTTGATTAGCTTCTACGTTAACATCATTACCGACTTTTATATCAGCATTACCAATTTCTGCTTTTACTTCCGTATTATTAAATTGGACATTTACAGAACCTGCTGCAGCAGCTGACATATTTTTGGAATGTCCTTTTTCCGAATCCAAATTGTCAAGGTTAGCGGCTTCTTTACCTGTTGAGCCGGCATATTTAACTTCATTGCCTTTTTTATCTTTTAAAACATTACCGTCTTTATCGCAATATTGACCTTTATCATTAGTAGTATATTCTTTGCCTTCAACATTTATTATCGGGTTTCCGTTTTTATCAAGTTTTGCAGATGAAGATTTTGAAGTGTTAGCATTTGCTAATAAATTATCAGCTTTTGTTGCTGCATTATCAGTTTTGTCCTGCCAAGAGTTAAGTAAATTTGTTTTACCTGTGGCCGAATTAGCTGCAACATTATTTTTATCTGTATCTTTTTTCTCTTTCTTAAGTTTGACACCGCCGGCAAATGCACCCGCAATTGCAATATTTAACTCTTGGTTTAAAGTATCGGCTTTAACATTTAAACCTTCTGTTAGTTCAATAGTTGTATTATCAGCAATATAAGATTGAACCCCACGGGATATATCAGACACAACAACTGATGCACCTACTGCAACACCGCTTGAACTTTGCGGATTATTTTGAGAAGAGGTACCTGTATTGCCACCCTCAGATGGTACTGTAACTTGTCCTGTTTGGTTTGCAAGAGCACCTGTTATTGTTATATTGGAAACGCCGTCAGTTATTGTTGACGGAGCATCAACGCTAATCAAACCAGTATCCTCGTTCAAATCAAGGAACTGACGGACCTGAGGCGTGGACAAATCGATGTCATCCGTTATTAATACATCATCTCTATCTGCAAACGGATCAGAAATCAATTGGTCTTTAGCTCTTGTTGCTGTTGCTATGGATGCACTTCCTGCAATAACATCAAGATTTTTTGCCTTTATGCTTGTACCTTTGCCAACGGAAGATTCGGTAGTACCATTTATCTCCTGTACAACAGTGCTGCCAGAAAATGCAAGTCCGTTCTGCGTCGAGCTGCCGGTAATAGCCGTATTGATATATGATTGCTGGCTTGCAGAATTGAGTTTTACATCTCCTGTTGAATCAATAATTACATTTTCACCAATTTGAGCTTTTGCATTATTCGTAACATAAGTTACAATACCACTGCCGCCAACACCGCTTGATTCACCGGAAGAACCGCTTATTTTCCATAGTTTAGACAAATCACCGGCTGCGTTATTTTGCACAATTTTATTTGCCGCATTTACTATAACATTTCCTGTGTCTGTGATTTGTGTACCATTCCCGATTCTTGCAACAGTATCATTTACAACTTCGGAATACACAAATGAACCGGCAAGACCTACACCACCGTCTTTAACTTTTGATGTACTTTGCGCCCAGTTATTAGTAAAACCTTTTAAGCCGAGATGAGAAGTAGCCCCCGATTGTTTTAAACCGAGTCTAATATCTTTTATATCCGCCAGTATTTCACCTGACTCATTAGTAAATAATGTAGTCAAGCCGGAAAAATCCCAAGGGGTATTTGTATTTATATCAAAAGAGCTTACTCCGTCAACAATATTACCGCTACCATCAACCAAATCATTACCGAGTTGAGCCAGACTCAATAAAAATTCGAAGGTTGCTTCGTTCATCGGCTGTTCTGTTGTTGCACTGACATTAAGTCCGTTTTTAGCCTTAATTTTTGCTGAATTTGTTCCGTCGGAATCTTCAATTTGAGCATGAGCAGCATTATTCTGTTCATTAACAATTACAGCCACACCGGGAGCCGGAACATAACTGGCTGTTTTATCATCACCTGTTTTAGCAGTAGAACTGTTAACGCTCAAGTCTACTATATTGGCATTAACATTAACTTTGTTTGCAGTAATATCCGCTTTATTACCAATAGTTGCAGAAGCACTGTTGTTGACAGTATTAACTACTACCGATCCGCTGGCATTAGGAGCAGCATCAGCGATAAATGTCCCGAGAAGTCCGCTGATTTTTTCCTGTATTTGTTTAACAGCTTTTTCTGCTTTGCCTAAATTTCCCGGAAGCGGAAGTTTGCTTCCTTTATCTTCTGCAACAGAAGCAGTAGAACTGAGGGAAGCAACATGTAAATTCTGCGCATTGACATTAACATCTTCTGCGGCATTTATGTTCCCATTAACCTTTGCTTCAGTATCAATATCAGCATTTCTTACTATTACACCTGCGGAAAACGAGGGTAAACTGTCGCTTTTATACATAGTAGTTTTAGCGGCTATATTAACAAAATCATTTGTTACATTAACAGCTTGCACATCAACATTTTTGGCCTTAACAGTTGCTCCGCTGTCAATAACAGCACTTGTGTCAGCATCTGTTGTTGAATTAAGCACAACAACCTGCCAGTTAGGCAAAATAGCCTGATCCAGCCATGTTGTAGTATTTTTAATTTTTGCCCACAGAGTATTTTTAGATGTTGCATTGGCAACAAAATTTTCACCTGCTTCTATTTTAGCACCGTCTTGAACGTGCACGCTTGATTCTGTTTGTGTGCCGACTGCATAGTACATTTCCGCAATATCTGCAATTTGAACTTTTTTAGTTATTTTTAATGGTTTTACTTTTATATTGGAAGTAGCAATAGCCAGTGAGTTCAGTAAAACATCACCGGATGCAATAAGCTCCGCACCGCTGCCGATTGTAACGGTTGCCTTTGAGCGTGCACCTTCCCAGTTTACATAGCCATTCGTCAGCAGTTGTGACAATGTTGTTGCATCAGGATTTGTAATGTAATTTAAAGACGGTGCACCTTTTTTAGCGTTGTATTCTACTTTTGTGGTTGCGAAAACATCAATATCATGAGCCTTTAGAATTGCATCTTGAATTAATACCGAAGATGAATTATTTTCAAATGAATCCGGATTCACAAAATCATCACTGGGTTTAGGAAATAAAGAAGCAATTAAAGAAGAATCTTCCACTTCTGTAACATTAGAGGGAACATCCTCATTTGTTATTTGTTTTATTGATTGAGCCTTTATGACAATCTTGCCGTTTTGGTTTTCAAAACCGGCACCGTTTTGCACATCATTGTTAACAAGGGCATTGAATAATTTTCCGGCAGCTTCGGTTGTTTCAAGCTTTGCGTTAACCGCCGTATTGGAATTTGTTACAGCATTATTATTTACACCCGCAAGAATCCCTGCTTTGTCGGCATTTGGATTGTTAGGATCTTTTTGCACTTTTATATGTTTGCCGACAAGTTCAACATCACCTCTGGCAATGATTTTACCGTTAACATCAATGTTACCCTCTTGGTCGGATATTTTTAAAGTATTTAAATCAAAAGCAACCTGTTCGTTATCGGTTCTTTGTGCGGTAGAGTAATCATCTTTAACATACGTATCATTAACAATATTCAAAACAGGATCAGCAGGTGTTTGATGATTTTGGAAATTCGGTGTATATTTATTTTTCATTGTGTCGTACACATTTTGAGTAGGCGCAATTGTAGTTAATGCTCCCACATTCAATACACCCGAAGCGCCGATTACCATCCCTTGCGGAGAAACAAAAATTGCATGCCCGCCGATATCTCCGTTACTGAGCACACCGTTTAAAATACCGTTAATTATAATTCTGCTGTCAACAAGGTTAACAAATTTGTTTACGTCAATTTGACCGTTTTGCAATGCAAAAATAAGGTTGGCGACATCGCCTTTGCTTAAATTAAAATTATCATAGTGTCTAAAACCTGTATCGCCGTGGACAAAATCGGGATGAATATTATACTGTCCGTTCTCCCCCGGTCTAACACCTGTGATGTCCGTTGCTATTGCCGGCAATATCATGGTCTGCTGCATAAAAAACAAAGATGTTAATACAAATGCAACAAGTTTTTTTACACTCAAATTAAATTTTAAAAACATACAAATTCCCTATTCTTACGGTATTTTACCAGTTTAAAATAAGGTTATTAGTTTTTCATTAATTTGTGACACTTTGTCACAATTTTTTATAAAATCGTTACAGAAGATACAAATTATTTTATTTCATGTAAAAATAAGATTTATATAAGTTTTATAAGAAGCGGGTTGAAAAAGATTTAATGAAAAAAAATAAAGCGAGGCAAATACTACTTTTAGCAGCCATAATATTGCTTGCTCAAAGCAGCTGTTTTGCCGACCCGATTGGCGGTTTTAATCCGTCGGATATTCCGACAAACATGAATTACGGCGGTATTATTAACAGCCATGACATGATGATGCTGAAAGAAAAACAAAGGCTCAAAGAACAGGCTGAAGATTTTCAAAACTATCAGGACAGAAAAGAAGGAAAAGACCAACCCGAAGAAATAATAAAAGACGAAACCGGCAGCGGCGAAAAAATTTACGATGCCGAAACCTCGCAAAAAATCAAAGAACAGCAAGAGCTTTTAAAGCAGCAGCAAAAAAAGAAAAAAAGATTTTCACTATTTAAAAAGAAAAAACAAGAAGACCAGCAGGAACAAGCAGACGGCGAAGCTGCCGAGGATTCTGCAGCACAGCCTGATGATAAAAAAAAAATTATAGAAAAGACGGATACAACTACTACTATTAAAGCCCAAACCGAAAAAACAACTCTGCAAGACGGAAGGGTTTTTATCAGAGCGGTAGGCGTAACAAATTCCAAAATCCTTTCCGATACAGAGATTCAAAATATAACGGATTCCGTCATCGGTCAATTTGTAACCTTTGAAGATTTGGAAAAACTTGTTCAGGATTTCAACTATGCTTATGCAACAAAGGGTTACGTCACAGCCCGTGCTTTTTTGCCGCCGCAAACCATTGAAGACGGAGTTGTAAGAATAAACCTTGTCGAGGGTCTCGTTGGCGAAGTAACAGTTGACAACAACAAATGGACCTCTGACAACTACGTCAAAAAAAGAATTAAAGCAAAAAAAGGTGATATTTTCCAGATTGTTGAACTCGAACAGGACATATTAAAGTTCAACAAATACAATAACGGAATAAAACTTAAAGCCAACCTTGTCAAAGGCGAACAAATAGGTACTACTGATATAAAGCTGCAAGCTGACGAAAAATTCCCGTTCCATGTCACAGCATTAATGGATAATGCCGGCAGAAAAACAATCGGCGAATTAAGAGGCGGCTTAATGCTTCAGGCGGACAGTCTTTTTAAGCAGCGTGACAGACTTACGCTTGGTTCATACGTAAGCAGACACTCGGTCACTCCGTTTGCGGATTACAACATCCCCGTTAACAAATACGACGGCAGAGTCGGGTTCTTGTTCTCCTCAAGCTACGCACAAATCGGAGAAGGTCCTTACAAAATATTCGATATCGAAAGCCGTTCGTACAACTATTCGCTTTACTACACACATCCTTTAATAAGAAAGCCTAACTTTGAATTAAATGCCTATGTTGGTGCAAACTACAAACAGGCTGCAACCTCTTTCAGCGGATATACACTCAATACGGATAGAATTGCCAGTGCCGAAGCCGCATTAAATGCAAGATTAGATACCAAAAAAGGTATCTGGTACTTAAATCAGGGTGTTTATCAAGCATTTCCAATGTTTGACAAAGATTTAAAATACTTTAAATACACCGGCAGCTTAATCAGACTGCACGACTTCGGGCACGGTATTGTAGGTCAGTTAAGAGGTATGTATCAGTTCTCGCCGCAGGATGTAATCCCTTACATCGACCAGTTTCAGGCAGGGGGTCTCGCCACGGTCAGAGGCTACTCGGAAGGTCTTTTAATCGGACGTTCTGGCTACATTATCAGCACGGAGCTTATGTTCCCGATTGCGCCTCAAAAAATAACAATCAAACGTAAAAAAGAAAAAAGACAGATACCGTTTATCGGCAGTTACGTCAAAGGTATTGCGTTTGTTGACCATGCCGGTATTTATCCATTTAAGGGAGAAGGTCCGGGAGCAAGAAGTTACACTCAGGCGGATTACATGCTGAGCATGGGGCTTGGTTTAAGAATTTCCCTGCCGGGTGATGCCAGCGCAAGGCTATACTGGGGCTGCCCGCTTATGCACAACCCGAACGAAGTCTATTACAGGAACCCGAGATTCAGCTTTGAAATATCGCTTGCGCCTGACATAGACAAAATATTGAAATACAGAAAAACCGTGAAAAACAGAGAAACGCTGTAGCCGGATTAACACAAATATATGGTTATGCTAAAATTAAGACGGTTAAATAACCCGTTGAGTTTTATTGGGGATAAAATAAGGGGAATAATCGAAATAAGGGATTAAAAATGCCAAAAGTTTACATAGGGATGAGTGCGGATTTATTACACCCGGGACATTTGAACATTATTAACGAAGCAAGAAAAGTTGCGGGTGATAACGGAGAAATTATTGTCGGGCTGCTTACGGACAAGGCGATTGCCAGCTACAAAAGGCTGCCTTATATGACCTTTGAGCAAAGAAAAATTGTTATCGAAAACGTAAGAGGCGTGACGGAAGTCGTTGCACAGGAGACTCTGGACTACGTGCCCAACCTGAAGAAAATAAAACCAGATTTTGTTCTGCACGGCGACGACTGGAAAGAAGGCGTGCAGGCGCAAACGAGGCAAAGAGTAATTGAAGCGATGAAGGAATGGGGCGGAAAAGTTATTGACATTCCTTACACAAAGGGGATTTCTTCAACAAAGCTCAATCAGGTTTTGAAAGAAATAGGAACGACACCTGAAATCCGCTGCGGAAGACTGAGAAGACTGCTTGCCTCTAAAGATATAGTAAAAATATGCGAAGCACATAACGGCTTAAGCAGCTTGATTGTTGAAAATACAAGCGTTGTAAAAGAAAACAGAAAATACGAATTTGACGGTATCTGGATATCCTCGCTTACGCAGTCCGCAGCAAAGGCAAAACCCGATATCGGGTACCTTGATACAACATCCCGTCTTGAAGATATTAACGACATTCTTGATGCAACCACAAAATCCATAATCTACGACGGCGACAACGGCGGTCCGCAGGAGCATTTTGTTTTCACGGTAAAATCACTTGAAAGGCTCGGGGTTTCGGCTATTATTATTGAGGATAAAACGGGACTCAAGAAGAACTCGCTTTTCGGCACGGAAGTTACGCAGGAGCAGGAAAACAAAGAGGTTTTTGCTCAAAAAATCAGAGCGGGCAAGCAGGCTCAATTCGGCGAACAATTTATGATAATTGCCCGCATAGAAAGCCTTATTCTTGAAAAAGGTCAGCAAGATGCGCTTGAGAGAGCAAAAGCGTATATCGAAGCCGGGGCTGACGGTATTATGATTCACTCACGCTCTGCCTCTTTTGATGAAATAAGAGAGTTTGCCAAAGAATACAACAAGTTTGAAAACCGCAAGCCTCTTGTTGTTGTGCCTTCTTCGTATTCTTATGTTACAGAGGAAGAACTCGTTGAAAACGGCATAAATATGGTGATTTACGCAAACCACCTTTTGCGTGCGGCTTACCCCGCAATGGTTAATGCGGCAAAATCGATACTCGAAAACCACAGCTGCAAGCAGGCATCAGACGATTACTGTATGAAAATAAAAGATATTATAACTTTGATTCCGGGGGCAAAATGATTGAGCCTGCAGACTTTTTAGAAACTTTAAAAAGTAACGGAGCAGATTTTTTCTGCGGGGTGCCCGACAGTCTGCTTAAAGATTTTTGTGCCTGCGTAACCGACAGCACCTCGGGCAATCAGCACGTAATTGCGGCGAACGAGGGCAATGCAATTGCTCTTGCTGCAGGACATTATCTTGCCACAGGCAGACCCGCCGTTGTTTATATGCAAAACTCGGGACTGGGCAATTGTATAAACCCGCTGCTTTCTTTAATCGATGAAGAGGTCTATAAAATCCCTCTGCTAATGCTCATCGGTTGGCGTGGAGAACCGGGAATAAAGGACGAACCCCAACACGTTAAGCAGGGCAAAGTTACGGACAAAATTTTAGAAGCGTGCGCCATAGACTACGAAGTTTTGTCTCAGGAACCCGTCAAAGCCAATGCAGTCATTCATAAAGCCTGCAAATACATAAAAGAAAACTCAAAACCGTTTGCATTAATTATAAAAAAAGGAACATTTGCTACTTACGAACTAAAAAACAAAAAAGACAACGGCTTTGAAATGACAAGAGAAGAAGCCGTTATCACGGCGGCACAGAGCCTTGATAAAAATGCGGTAATTGTTTCCACAACGGGACAAATATCTCGTGAGCTTTACGAGTACAGAGAATCTGCGGGGCAGTTGCATAATCAGGACTTTTTAACGGTAGGTTCAATGGGGCACGCAAGCTCAATTGCGCTGGGTATAGCCATTGAAAAGCCCGAGCGAAACGTTTACTGCTTTGACGGAGATGGTGCTTTTATTATGCACCTCGGCGTATTGCCCGTCATTGCCAAAACGCAGGTAAAAAACTTTAAGCACATAGTCTTTAATAATCAGGCGCACGACTCCGTCGGGGCTCAGCCAACAAGTGCTGATTATCTTGATTTTGAACATCTTGCAAAAGCCTGCGGGTACAAAAACGTTTTTTCCGCAGCAAATAAAGAAGAATTGCAACAGTGTATGGAAAAATTAACCGCCTGTGACTCGCCTGCATTGCTCGAGGTTAAAGTAAAATGCGGGGCAAGAAAAGACCTTGGCAGACCCAAGGAAAAACCTCAGGAAAATAAACAGTGTTTTATGTCTTTTTTAAGTGAAAACATTTCATATACCGGCAAGGACTCTTTGTCGAATATACCTGATATTTTAAAAAAACATAACGCAAAAAATGTTCTGCTTTTTACGGGCAAAAACTCTTATGAAAAAATAAAAGACAAAATAGAAAAAAATCTACAAAGCATAAATTACGCAATATACAACGACATAAGCCCGAATCCAAAGGCGCAAGAGATAGACAAAGCTTTAAACAATTTAAGCGGTTTTGATTTTATCATAGCTGTTGGCGGCGGCAGCGTAATGGATTTTGCAAAACTTTTCAGATTCTGTTATGACAACAAAATTTGCGCGAAAGACTCAAGCAATTTTAGCACGGCAATAAAGCAGACTCCGCTTGTTGCAATCCCGACCACCGCAGGCACGGGAGCTGAAGCGACAAGATTTGCCGTTGTTTATGTTGACGGAGTAAAGCACTCTTTTGAACACGAATACATACTGCCGGATTATGCAATAATCGACGGCGGCCTTGCAAAAGACAACCCGAAGCATCTTAAAGCCTGCTGTGCTGCGGATGCACTGTGTCAGGCAATAGAGTCTTACTGGTCCGTAAATTCCACAAAAGAAAGCAAATACTATGCCCAAAAAGCAATGGAGCTGTGCAGAGATTACCTTGAAAAATACGTAAACACCGCCGACGAAACATCTTCTCAAAAAATGGCAGAGGCTGCGTTTTTATCGGGCAGAGCGATAAATATATCAAAAACCACGGCGGCTCACGCTTTGTCTTATAAAATAACGACGGATTATAAAATCCCGCACGGGCATGCGGTATCATTGAGTATTGCGGGCTTGATGAAAGTAAACGAGAAAGCCGAAGAAGTAACGGATGCAAGGGGAGCAGAGTATGTCAGGGAAACAATTGCACAAATAAAGCAAATACTTGGCATTGATGATATTGACGGCTATTTTAAAACTTTGTTTGACAACATTGCTCTTGAACAGGATTTGGAAAAGCTCGGCATAAACAATATTAACGATATTGTGCAATCCGTAAACAAAGAACGGCTCAAAAACAATCCCGTCTTAATCGGGGATTTAAAAGAATTATTTAAAAGATAGATAGAGGAAGAATATGCAAACTGATAAAGATTTTATTGAACAAATACCACATAACGCTAAAATAGCGTTTTTTGGTGCAGGCGTTGTTGCCAACTATTTATATGAGTACATAAGTGAAAACAGAAAAGATATAGACATGGTCTGTTGTATAGATTCTTTTGCAACAGGTGAGATGAACGGTTTAAAAATATATAATTTAGCTGAGATTGAAAAAGTAAAAGACTCGTTTGACCTTCTTGTATTCACAACAAGAAAGTGTATCCATGAGTTGATTGAACTTTTTGCATATCTGGATATTAATTTTCTGATAATTCCGAGAGAAGTTGAAAAATACTGCCGATTAAAAGACTACATACCAAAGTTTCAAACAGCCTCCGAGGTTTTAAAAAGTGAAGAAGATAAAGAATTATACAAAATATTATGGCAATTCAAATTAGGCTCCGATGATGCATTACTCCAAAAATATGCCTTTGAAAAACATGGCATAAGACTATTGGGACCTGTCAGAAATTATCATAAACAGTATATGGAATTTATAAATAAAGATGCAATCAAAACTGTCTTTGATGCGGGAGTCTGTAACGGAATACAGTTTTTTGTATACAAAAAACAATTTAAAAATGTACAAAAAATATACGGTTTTGAACCAATGTACGATATGTTCAAAAAAGAAACCTACGACAGCTTTATACAAAAAATGCAGGAAGTTGAAATAATAAATAAGGGACTGTGGGATCAAGAAGATGAGTTGTCATTTGTTGAAACGCCCAATAATCAGGCAGGTTCATATGTTCAGGATGTTAAAACAGCAAGACCGCTGAAAGAAATTGATAATGTTTATAAAATAAAAACAACTACGATAGATGATTTTAAACAGAATAATAAAATCGAAAAAGTCGATTTTATAAAAATGGATATAGAAGGTTCGGAATTAAGAGCATTAAAAGGAGGAGAAAAAACAATTCTTTCAGACAGACCGCAAATGGCGATTTCAATTTACCACAGCATTGATGACCTTGCAGATATACCTGTTTATCTGTCGGAATTGTTAAAACATCAAAATTATACCTTCCGTCTTGGTCATTACAGTGCAAAAGTGCACGAAACCGTTCTTTATGCAATACCTGATGAATTGTTAAAGTAGGTCAATATGGACTATCTGAAATTTTATAAAGACATAAATCTGCAAAAACAGATAAACGACATTGCCAAAAAGTATAAAAATAAACCCGTTGTAATATACGGAGCGGGGGTGATGTCGAGTATTTTTTTTGAGAATTTTGACCTTTCAAAACTCAACATAACTGCGGTTTGTGACGCAAAATACAAAAAAGATTCAGAAGAAACTTTTTACGGCTGCAAAACCATTGCCCCCTTACAACTGCCCGAGGCTGATTTTGATGCGGTGTTTATAATCCTTAGAGAACACGAAAAACTAAAACAATATATAAAATACGACCTGCTTATCAATACAAAAAACGAGGACAAACCGGTGGAGAGTTTGTTCAAACTGCCGCTTATTTTTATGATTAAACAGATACTGAAATAAAACCATGACAGACTACAAAAGCTTATACAAAAAAATAATAAAAGAATACAAAGAGTTTTACAAAACGCTAGATGCGCAAAATCTAAAACCCGCACAGTGTGCCTTGCGCGACTATCAGTTAAGGACGCTTGACTTTTGCAAAAAGATAATAAATCGTCTTGACAGCTTAGAGCTTCCATACTTTCCAATTGGCGGAACGCTGATAGGGGCGCTTCGCCACGGCGGTTTTGTTCCGTGGGATGATGATTTTGACATAGGAATGATGCGTGAGGATTACGACAGATTTTTGGATTTTTGTGCAAAAAATTACGTATGCATTCCGCCAAAGAAAATTTCTTTTTCCAAAAACAACAGGACGGCAGTGTGGAACGAGTATCTGAAACAATATCCCAAACGGGTTATTTATTCTCAAACCCCGCACCACACGCAGCTGATTTACGGAACGAATATAGACGACTGTGTAAATATCGATATTTTTGCGCATGAATACTACGACACCGGCATAACGATTGGTTGGTTTAAGAATTATATAAGTGAAATAAACAAGAAAAAATACAACAAAGATAACTTTCAAAAGATTTTGTCTTTCTTTGATGAAGAAAGACAAACAAATAATATATTTGTTGAAAAAAGCGAGCGAATATACTACGGTTTGGATAACATAGACAATTATATTTTAAGACACAGGGGCTTTTTTACGTATGATATGATTTTTCCTCTTCAAAAAATAAAGTTTGAAGATACGGAAATATCCGTACAAAACAGAGCTCTGGATTATGCACAGCTGCAATATTCAAACTGTATGTCCATGCCTGCCGATATAGAAATATCACCGCACATAAACAGAAGAAACGAAAGCAAAAATTGTTTTCAAACACAAGGTCAAAATTTCTTTAAAAGAATCTTATATCGTGTAATATTTGCAATATGTTTCAGAAACGTAAATGACGAAAACGCCGATTACAAAACCCTTGTAGCCAAAGAGTGCAAGCATAAAATCTTTGCCAAAAACGAAAAAGAAATGTACAAAGAGCTTTATGAAACAACAAAACAGAAATTGGAATTTTTAAAATCAATTGATAAATAGTTTTATTGACTTACAGATAGTCAAATATTGCTGATGTTTTATAATGATAATATTTATTATGTAAATTTAAAAATAATATTGTATTTTATATTAATCTATGGAGTTGCTTTATTAGATACTGCGTAAGCAGTGTTAGCGAATTTGCGGACGGATGAAATCCAGAAAGCGAGGTACAAAGTGAGCTAAGGCGCAGTGCAGCGAACGGCTGTACCGAGCGCAAAGCAAATTCAAGACAGCGGCTCTGCCGCAGGAATACGACTAAACACTGTTAGTTTTTAGAGTGAATTTTGACAGACCGTAACGCAGTGGAGTGGATGCAAAATTTATTCTAAAAATTTACAGTGTTTTTTGATTAGCGTTCTTTTCTCTTTCTTTGGTTCGTTTCTTTCTCTTTTGGTCGCAAAAAAGAGAAAGAAATGAACAAATAAAAAAGATAAACTAATATTTTTTAGATACTTGTCATTTATTAATAAATCTTTTTCTTTACGTTCATTTTTTCTTTTTGTTTGCGAGGCAAAAAGAAAAAACGAACCAAAAAAGAAAAACACGCTATATCAAAAGAGATTTTAAAACTCAGAAACGAAAATTTCCGTCCACTCGTAAAATGTCAAATTCGGTACGGTAAATTTTCATTCCTTCGTTTAAAAATCTCTAGCCAAAGTTCCGTCAGGGCTTCGCCCCGAACCCCCTACGGCTTACATCGTAAGCCGTAATAGTTATTGTATTTTCTATAACTAACTTATTTCTACATAATAAATATTATCACTGCAAAGTGATAGCGCTGCACTTCGAAATATATCTGCTTTCTAGACCGATATTGATTGTTTAATTGCACTGCAGGTCTTTTTTAACTTGTCATGATATTTAAAAATAAAATACGGCATTTTTAATATTGTTTTATACTGTGCAAAATATTCGCTTTTAGATACAACCGAATCGCCTATGTTTTTATGAATATACTTAAAGGTTTTTTGCATAACCTTGTAAAACTTTGCTTTTGCGGCGGGGGTAATGTGTTTGTAGTGGTAAAAGAAGTTTCTTATTTTTCGCAGCACAAACTGCTCAAAAAATATGCTGCCGTATTTTGTTTTTTTAATTTCTTTTTCACACAGCAAAAAATCTTCATAGAATGCATTTATACAGCGTTCCACGGTTCTTGTCGAAGAGTTATCACGCAGTCTGTAATTATACAGACATTTGTTTAATACGCTAACCCTGTCGACATTAGCCAAAAAGCAGAAAAACGGAACGTGATCTTCAAGATGTTTGTGCGCCGCATAGCGGTAACCGTATTTTTGCATACTGTCACGCCTGTACATTCTGAAAGGACGAGGGGTTGTGTTGTAGATAAAATCTTTTGCTTCAAGCGGAGAGAATACACGTTCTCCAAACTTTGCGTAAAAAGCATCTGCGGGTTTGTAAATGTGTTTTTTGTTGTCCGAGCCGACCTCGTAAACATTAAACATCAGTATCTCGCAGTTGTCCTGCTCCATTTTATTGTACATAAGCTCCAGAGCATCGGGTTCAAGCCAATCATCGCTGTCGACAAAAAGGACATACTTGCCCGTAACATACTGCAGGGCGTTGTTCCTTGCAACGCCCTGTCCTGAATTTTTCTGGCATAAAACATGTAACCTTTCAGTGCATTGTTGATATTCTGTAAGAATATCAACAGACGTGTCTGTTGATATTCTGTAAGAATATCAACAGACGTGTCTGTTGAACCGTCGTCGACGCAGTACACCTCAATATCCTTGAAGGACTGATTTAATATGCTGTCCAGACATTCTCTTAAATACTCTTCGCAATTGTAAACTGGTATAACTATGGAAATCAGCGCCATTATTCAATCTCCAGCGTGTTTTTTATGTCGGTTAAAATATTGTTTGCAGCATAATTGTTCTGATAACCAGCAGTTTTTAACAGGCTTAATCTCTTTTCTTTTAAATAATCATTGCCTTTTATAACAACCTCGTCAAGAGCGTTTTCAAGCTCCGTAATGCCGCAAACGTTATAATAATTATCCACAATCCGTTGTACTGAAGGGTTAAACGGAGTTGCATCAGGTGATTTTAAATAAATAAGCGGCTTGCCCGTATAAAAATATTCTGTTTCAAAAGAGCCGCAGTCCGTTATCATCGCCTTGGATTCCATAAACATATCAAGATAATTGCCCGTTTCACACACTTGACCTACTTTATTCCATTCGTTCCAATAGTTTTCGGCGTCCTGCTTTTTCATATATTTATGCCGGATTAAATAATTTTTTAAACACGGATGCGGCTTAAACACCCAGTTTATTTCGGGATGTTTTTGCGCATAATCAAGCATAAATCTTCCGTTGCTCAAAAACGTGCCCCAGCAAAGGTTGTTGTCCTTGTCCACAGACCAGTGCGGAGCATATATTACAAACTTTTTGTCCTCAAAATGTTTGTCCCTGTTTAAATAAAAGTAATCAAGCATCGGATGCCCGACAGCTTTAAGATTTACTCCATTGTTGGTCATATTAAAGGCGTAATAATCTTTTATTAAAGCATCCAAAACATAATGGGTTTGCACATACTGATGAAATCTTAAATAATACTCGATGTGAGATACTGAAGTTGCAACAAAATAAGGCACATAATATGTCAGCGCAAATTTTGAACAAACAACAGGTCCCTGTGAGGTTTCAACATACCACGGATGCTGATAAATTATAATATCGGGCTTTGGCTGCATTTGTTCAAAGGGTATGTGTCTGTCGTTTTCAAAATCATAAGCATACTCTACACGCATATTTTGAGCTTTGAAAAAGTCAAACACCTTTTTTAGTTCGTCAGGTTTTTGAAAATTAAAGTTTTCCTTAGGTGCAGCGTTTTTGGTTACAAAAATATAAGGGATAAAATGTTCGTCTTTTTCCAAAAGGTCATAAAGGCTCTGACATTTCCATTTTGTTTCGTCATATACATAAAAAGCAACATTGAGTTTTTGGTGTTTTGCCTTTTTGCGAATATGTTTAAGTACGCCTTTTTTATTTTTGTTTATGTATTTAACATTAAAAAAAACTTTAAGGTTTACGCCAAAATCACGCAGTTTTTCCCTGTACTTTGCAGGAAGAAACAGAGCCGCAATCTGTGCAATTTTATCGTAAGGAACATACATGGTTATTTACTCCATATTTCCCTGATTAAATCCCACAGCGGAATCCGTGCGAGAGGATAGACTTTTGTTTTTGTCTTATCAAAAACGTTTATCTCAAAATCCTCAATTATCCCAAGATATTGCAGCGTTGCAACAAGCACTACATCGGGGTTGTAATCTTTCATTTTGTTTTTGGGGATAATTTTGTACCCCGAAAAGTCTTGTCCCTCTTGTTCTTGTGAAAACTTCATATCGGAAATTCCGATAATATTCAATTTCGACAGGTCATAATGCTCTTTGATGTATTGAAACAATGAGCCTGAGCCGTAAATTATTACCGTTTTGTTTTTGAGTTTTTTGTTGAGCTTTGAAAGATATTTTTCAAATTTTATATGCTTAAGATGTTCTTTTAAATCCCCGCCCATAGCAATCCTTACTGTAAGGTGTAAACAAAATTTGACATTATTTTAGCAAAAACAAATAAAGTGCAAAAGTTTTTTGCTGTCCGGCAGGTATGCCTGCTATAAACTACACACCCTCTCCGGCGAGAGAAGATTATTTTTTGTTATATATTCGTAACAAACTATTGTGCAAAGTCAAAACAGGTTTCATAATAAAGATATCGGTCTTTATTTGTGGAAGTTGAGTGTATGAATAATATTGCGATTTCACCGTTTTTGTATGTTGTAAAAAAACACATATCTTTCGGGACAAACCCTAATGACTCTTATCAAAAACAAATCCCAAAACCCATTGTAAAAACACCCAAAAAAGATCATCCGGTTGCGCTTGAGGATGTTTCGTTTTTTGTTGCAAAAAAAATTGCGGAAAACGCAAACAAACTAGGGCTTTCCCGTACGGAATACCTTATACAAAACATAAAATCTCTTGCCTACATCCCGCAGGTTATTCCCGAAGATTCAAAAACAGCCATTGTAGGCAGAACAAATGTTACCACTCTCATAGACGGCGGACAGATTTTTGACAAAGCCGTTGAATACATAAAAAGTGCGCAGGATTCCATCCAGATAGAAATGTTTGAATTTCAGCACCCTTCAATTGACGGACACAAATGGCCGTCCAACGGCGCAGAAGCCGTTGACGGTTTTGAAGAACACAACAGCCTGCTGCCTATGATTATCAAAAAGAAAAAAGAAAATCCTAACCTTAAGGTACAGATTATTCTTGATGCGCACAAATGGTACATGGACGGAACAGGCGCCCCGACAAGGCATTACAACAATCAGGACATGATAAGATACCTCAAGCTCAACGGCATTGATGTTGTTCCTTATCCCCGTCCGGCGCAAAGCGGCGCAGCGCTGCAGCACGTAAAACTCGTTGCTGTTGACGGTAAAAAACTTATCATAGGCGGTATGAACTGGGGCACGCATTCCACGGCAAACCACGACGCCTGCGTTGCATTGGAAACCCGTGACGGATACAAAAACTCGGAGGTCGACAACATCCTTACTGAAATTTTCAACAAAGACTGGGCTTTCTCCTGGCAAAGGCTCGGGCGGACAAAGATTGTGGCAGGTCCTTTAACAGAGGACGAACAGCAGTTCTACAAAGGGTTGAACAAGGAAATAAAAGACGAAAACGTAGAGTATATGAAAATAGTGGGCAAACTCTATGACAATGAAAAAGACAGAAACCGCTACGACGAAAAAGACCTTTCCAAACTGGATATTATAAAAAGAAACCCCGTTGAAAATCCTGCAATAAAAGTTCTTTCAACAAAGCCGAGAGAACTCGCCTATATAGGAGAGCAGGGCTCCGAATCCATCCGACAATACGTCATGGACAAGGTTAAAACGGCAAAGAAAATAAGAGCCGAGCTGTTTGTACTCTCGGATAAAGAGATTATCCAAACAATAATTGACAGGGTGCACAAGGGCGAGTTAGACGCAAAAATCATTGTCGACCCGTCCATTATCGAAGAGTTTCCGTATTGCAACACCGCATACCAAAAACTTGTGGAAAACAACATTGATGTCAGACAGTACAAAACCGATGCAAAAATTACCCAGCGCATGCACGGAAAATGGGCCGTGTTCGACGACAAAGAGGTGCTTATCGGTTCTGCCAACTGGTCTGCAATGGCAATGAACCAGAACCTTAAAAAAGGGCAAAGAGAAGATTACGAAAAATACACGGAAGAAATAAACCGAGAGATTGTCGGCTACTTAAAAACCGTGGAGAAATACGAGGACGCCCTCGGCCTGCCGCCGTTGATAAGGAAAAAGCTGGATTACAAAGAGGTGCTTTTAAGACGCAGAAAAATAAAAAAAGCTGTCAACGAAATTAACGAAACAGGCTCAGCAAAAATAAGATTGCAGGACAAAACGTACGAATTCGGCGTAAAAGACCGTTCGGACTTAAACACAGTAAAAGGCTATTACAAAATAATTATTGACAGAAACAACGCAAAAGAAAAATACAAACGAGGCAACAATGAGGCTGCAATTGCCTTTGAAAAGCCGATTCTTGCAAGGGTGTTTTTAAAACAGTTTGAAAAGGACTGGAAACACTCGGAATCCGAATACGAAAAAGTTAAAAACAGGTTCTATGAGGCTCCGCCAATGATAGCAGGCGGCACTTCAAAACTGGATTTGGTAGGTTAAGTATGAAAATTTCCGCTGTTACGTTTTATACAAACAACAAAACAAATTTGCCCGTACGCAAAAATTCTCCCGATACTCCCGCAGAAAACGGCGAGAGAACAATCGATGTTGATATACCTTATTTTACTCCGGTCTTAAACAGGTTTGTCCCCACTTTTAAGGGCGACTTTTTCGAAAACAACTTCACCAGAAAAGTTGAGGGCAAGGAGTATCAGGGGCTGGGACTTATGGAAAAGAACGAAATAGGCTCTGCCGAGTGGTACGATTTTTCAAAAGTCGGGTGGGAATATTTAAGCAAAGAGCCGCTCGATTGGAAAACAGCAACCCCGAGGGATTTTTACGTATTCTTGCAGGCAAATGCGCTGGCAGAGGGCTACGAGTCTGCCTGGGTGCGGCGATTTAACTACACAAACCGTAAAAAAATGCTGGCGACCTCTCATTCAATAGATTCACGTACTGTAAAAGAGCCGCCATCAAAGGATTTGAAATACGACATATACAAGGACAAATCTTTTGCCTCTAACTTGGAGGAGCTTTTAGATACAAGGCGTCACAAGTCACTGGACAAGCCGATTACTGACGAAAACGGAAACCTTTGCCTTGATGCGGTTGTGTTCGATACGGAAACAACAGGCACAAACACCTCTGACGAAAGCAGACCTCTTGATAAAATCATTCAAATAGGCGCAATTCAGGTTAAAAAAGGAAAAATCGTTCCCGAAAGCGCAATGAGTCAGCTTATTAACCCGGAAATTCATATACCTGAAGCCGCCTCAAACGTTCACGGCATTTATGACGACGATGTAAAAAATGCTCCGGTTATGGAACAGGTGCTAAAACCGTTTGTTAACAACTATTTAAACAAGAAAAACGGTATAATCGTCGCTTACAACTCGCAGTTTGATATTACAATGCTCAACAACGCAATACGTGAGCATAACGGCTATTCGGCAGACGAGCTGAAGCCCAAAAGATACTTTAAAGTAATAGATCCATTTTTGCTGATGCAAAGAATCCACCCTTATGTCGGTGCGTCAAAGCGGCTGTCCAACCAGTACAGATACTTCTTTGCAAAGAATATGGAAAATGCGCACGATGCATTTGCCGATGTAAAAGGAACGGTGGACATACTCAAATACACGCTTTATTATCTTGACAAACACCGTGTTGACAAGACAAAACCGCTGACGATAAGAGAGGTTCTGCTATTCCAGAATGGTTTTGAGGTTCCGAATATTGATATTCCTTTAGATGCGCAGGGCTGCAACGCAAACGTTAATTTCCGCACTTCTTACAGACCGGTATCAATAAGCGTGGACAACTATCACAACGGCTATATGCTTACAAAGCAGGATATAAAAGAGCTTGAGCCGATAATCGGAGAAGAAAACGCCAAAAAGCTCCGTAACGAGGTTCAGAACGAAAAAATTGACATGAAACAGCCTTCGGGGCTGCCGATTAACGCTGCGGAAACAAGACCGACTCCGGACGGAAAAGGTATGGAAAATGCTTTTTACGTAATGAAGAATAATTTTAAAAAGGTTCTGGAATTTGCCAAAATAGACGCCTATCAGGACAAATCAAAAGAGGAAATCATTGAACTGATAACGGACAAAGCAAAAAATTACATACACAAAGATTCCATTGACTTTTGGATGAAAAACCCCAACCCCTTTGACATAAAAGAGGGCAACGACCTGCCTGATTTTGAAATTTCCAAAAGGGTTATGGAAGAAGCTATATAATTCTTGCAGGCAGACTAAAGTCTGCCTTTCAAATATCAAATATACAAACCGTCATGCTGAACTTGTTTCAGCATCTGTACAAGCGTTGCATGTTATAATCTGTCTATGGATAAGGTTATTGCTGTTTATATATTATCAAACTATGAAGGCACTACATTTTATGTTGGAGTTACTTCTGATTTAAAAAAGAGAATTTATGAACATAAAAACAAATTGTTCAAAGGTTTTTCCGCAAAATATAATTTAGAAAAACTTGTTTATTATGAAATCTCGGACTCTATTGAAAGTGCAATTGAAAGAGAAAAACAAATAAAAAGGTGGCACAGGCAATGGAAAATTAATCTTATAAAAGAACAAAATCCACAGTTTAATGACCTGAGTTCAAATTGGTACAGATGCTGAAACAAGTTCAGCATGACGTCAGGTCGGTTGGACAACAAAAAGATACGTCATCCTGAGGAGCAAAGCGAGCTCAGGATCTGTACAAATGTTCAAACGAAGTCAACGAATTTTATAAAGTAAGAAAAAACAGTCAAACAAAAATCAACCCCTCACCCTTCCCCTCTCCCCCGGAGAGGGAACAGGAAATAATAATTGCTGTAACTGGTGGATAGAAAATCAACTCCACTCATTAATATCCCTTTTACTCGTTTTCCAAGGCAAATCATATTTTCTGCCCTTCACATTGCAATAACGGCAAAAAGGAATCGGGGTCGCTAAAAATCGTAATATTTCATCAATATCTTTAGCTTTATAAATATCAATATAGTCCTTTTCGCAAACTTCCAAATTTTTGCCGAAATACTCATTAAAATGATGGATATTAGGCGGAACCACGCAGGTAAACAACTTTCCGTCACGCAAAAATATACAATTATTAGCATCATCGCAATTTAAAAAGTTTTCATTGGCATTTTGACTACCAGACAAATCCATAGGATATTTCCAAGAATGTTTGATTGCCTCATTATTTGCCAGCCAGTATTCAATATTTACTCTGTATTTTTCTGCAATATAATCAATTTTATCCCAATCTATTTTTACAGGATATTTTGTTATACATATTTTTATATTATTTTCCGCACAACTCAACCAAAAACTTTCTGGTTGGTTCAATAACAAAATCCCGTTTGTTACCAACAAAATTTTAATATTAGGAAATATATTACGAGTTACATCAAAAAACTCAGTCAGTTGGTTATTTAATAAGGGTTCCCCGCCCAAAAGTTTTATTTGTTGAATATTACCGTTTGTAAGTTCTTTAATTCGTTCAATATCCTTTTTATAGCTATTTATATCTAATATGGATTCCTTAGCCAACGGCGAAAAGTGATTACATCCAAAACAATTCAAATTACAATGTTCTGCCAAGTGAACTTCAAAACTTTTTAAATGTGAATGTACAATTTTATGAAAACAGTCCTTTGTTTTTATTTTAAATTTAAGTCCGAGTACTCTTAAAATTTTACTATTATCTTCATTTTTAACAGAAAAGACTTTTTGCAAGAAAGACAGTTTATTTAAATGTTTTTTATAAAACTTTTTAGGATTATTGATAACCAGCAACAAATTTTGGTAATCTTTCTCCGGAAAAATATCCTTTTCAATTTCTCCGTTTGTCATTGCTGTTTTAAAATCCTTGTTAAATCTTTCAACAAACTCTTTTTTAAAAGTTTTATCTATTCTGTTAAACGTACCCATATAATTTTGATATCGTTTAAACTGATATATCGGTATAAATTTTTTTAATTTTTCATCAGAGTCAATAATTTTACGAATATATGTATATTCATCACACATACAATAAACTTTTTCTTTATTTTTTACCGATGAATTAGGATTATCTCTACGGTTCATATAAAACGGTTTGTTTAAAAAATAAGCCCTCTTGGCATACATAAAAGTTTGAAACCAAAAACCGTTGTCCTGAAAAGAAGCCCCCGGTGTTTCATTGTGTCTTATATTATATTTTTTCAAAAATTGAGATTTATAAATACCGCACCAGGTATTCATTATAAATTTAAAAGCATCAATACATTCGGATGTATCTATAATTTTGTTATAATATTGTTCCGAACCGTCAAGTTTATTGTAATAGAGTTTTAAATTTTCACCAGAACCGGTAAAACGGTAAAAATCGGATTTTATAAAGTCTAAATCCAATTCTTTTGCTTTTTTGTATAATGTTTCAAACATATTGTTTTTAACATAGTCATCTGGTTCCACAATGCCGACATACTCACCGGAAGCATTGTCCAATCCGACATTCATTGAATGTCCGTAACCCGAATTAGGTTTGTCTATAATTTTTATACGTTTGTCCTTAGCAGAATATTCTTCTAATATTTTTAGCGAATTGTCGGTTGAGCCGTCATTGACACATACAAGTTCTATATCACACAAAGTTTGATTAAGTACACTGTCCAAGCATTCTCTCAGATATTGTTCCACATTATATATCGGAATGATTACCGAAACTTTAACCATTACATTTTCTCCTATTTCGCTTAAAATAAAAACTCATCCCCAAAACAGTCAAAACCTTATAACATCCGATATTTTTTAAAGAAAATATGCGCCAAATTATTAAATTCAGTACACAAAAACACCTGTTAAATTGAAAATCAGGGAATTTATCTTTGATAAAATCAATATCTATGGATTTCAGAAGTTTGTATAATTCATAAATTACAGACAAATCAGTATGAAAAAACGCTGTTGAATGTTGATTTAAACGCATCAAGGTAAGGTAATACAAAACTTTCAGATTGTGTTCTTTAGCAAAATCAAGGTTATCTTTTATACCGTTAATTAAACCTATTTGCTGCGGACGTTTCCAATTTACCATTTTATGTTTTATTCTTAAACAATATGTTATTTTGGAAATTGCATAAAATCTTTGAGCGGCAAACATTACCTTTACAAAAAAGGGCGGATCCTGAAAGCGTCTGTAATCAGGAAATTTTATATTGTTATTTTTCAAAAATTCCAGGTTATATATAAATCTGTGATACCCGTAATCAAATTGATAATCCGCATACTCTATCAATCCATCTTGGGCAAAGACATATCCGGAATTATCTTCAGGGAATTTGGTCAATATCGTATCATTGTCCAATTCTGAAAAACTGCCGCCGCATATTTTTACATTATGTTCTTTTG
Organism: Candidatus Gastranaerophilales bacterium; assembly: GCA_944325555.1. GTDB lineage: Bacteria > Cyanobacteriota > Vampirovibrionia > Gastranaerophilales > Gastranaerophilaceae > Limenecus. The sequence goes on from CALVAN010000007.1 coordinate 47,685, forward strand.
CCTTATTATACAAAGTTTCCAGTATATCGGATTCAGGATAAAAATCATCACTGTCAAGAAAAATTACAAACTCACCGTTTGCGGTATCCAATCCCCTATTTCTTGCAGCTCCCGAGCCCTGATTTTTTTGAGCAATAAATTTTATTCTGTTATCATTTTTTCTGTATTTTTCACAAATATTAATACTTGAATCCGTTGAACCGTCATCAATAAGAATGATTTCTATATCTTTTAAAGTTTGATTAATAACACTTTCCAGACACTGTTCAAGATATTCTTCCACATTAAAAACCGGTATAATTACGGAAATTTTTGCCATTTTAGCCGTGAACCTTTCTTTTAAAAACAAATGGTACTCCTATAAGTGTCAGGCATTTGTATTCACCGACATTTCTTATAGAAAATATTTGTTGAAGTATTTTTAATTTCTGATTCCGTGAAAATGCGATATAAAGTCGTGAGTAATTTTTCTTTCGTAAAAAATTAAAAAACAGATTTTCGTCAAACGACTTTTCAATAGTTTTATATTTACAGTTATCTATTATTCCGTTAGCAATGTCGCAATAATAGGAAAACTCATCTAAATTACAAGACTTTTGTATAATTTTTAAATCGTTCAATAAAGCCTGCACTACTTTATATTTGAAAAACCGAGTATATTTTTCTTCGTTATCAATATTTTTATTGAGAAAATCACAAACATCACTTCTGCTGGCTATGTAATCTCTAAATTTTTCATGTGTTAATTTTTGATCAGTTAAAGACCCTTTTCTTTTAAAATAGTGATAAAAAACATCATCAACAACTTTAAAATTTTCAGCTGCAGATAAAGTTTTATATAAAAAAGCGACATCTTCTTTATATGCCAGCTGAGGAAATACTATTTTATACTTATTTAAAAAATCTGTCCTATAAATAGCGCTCCACCACGAGGTTACAAATGTTTTTAGCGGAATATTATTTGTATTTAATTCATCTTTTATATTGTTTATTTCTTCGGTATTTTGAGTTTTGCCTGAATCATAGACTATATTAAAATTACCTTTTACAATATCAAATTTACCATTGTCCGCAGCGAGAAACAGTTTTTCGAAAAAATCAAAATCCACCCAATCATCAGGATCGCAAAAACCGATATATGCACCGCAAGCAACAGCAAGACCTTCATTTCTTGCAACAGCAACACCCTGATTTTTCTGATTAATAACTGTTATTCTACTGTCTTTTTTCGCATATTTTTCCAAAATATCAGGCGAGCCGTCCGTAGAGCCGTCATTTATACAAATTATTTCAATATCCTGCAATGTCTGATTAACAAGGCTGTCCAGACACTGACACAAATATTTTTCAACATTATAAACAGGCACTATCACCGATACTTTAGGCATTTTTTCTCCTTTTTACTAACAGCTCCATCATCTCTATACACAGTGCAATTTCATCAGATTTCATCTGCTTAACGAGCGAAAAGATTTTTGTTTCGCAGGGTGTTGCGACCGTTTTAGTAAGACTGCAGACATCAGACGTATCAAAATGCAAAACCTCTGACAATTTAAGATACGTAATAAATTTAGGCAAATATGTTCCGTCCTCTAATTTGCCTATATGTCTTGTACTCAATCCCACTTTCTCCGCCAGCTGGCGCTGTGTAAGGTTGTTTGCTCTTCTTTGCTTTTTTATAAGAAAAGAGAGCACCCTTGATATATTTTGCTCATCTATCATTTTATTTTTAACGACTAATTGTTTAACGCCTAATATACTGATACCAAAAAATCGTTTAAAATACATGTTTTTCATTACCTATATTTACAAAAAGTAATGTAATACATTTATAAAATCAGGCGCAAAAAAGTTAAAATACACTGCAACAAAGCACAAAGCTAATATACAAAGATTTGCACACACATTTAATCGATTCAATGCCAAACACCTAATAACGACAAGAAAATTCAGCGTTTTATATGTTTTTTGTTACAGACCGCCAACAAAAGTAATGACAAACACTGTGTAAGTGAGGATTAATACAAACTAACATGAAATAAACACAAAATCATTAAGGCGTTTTAAATGGACAAAAAAGATATAGGGCGAAAAATAAAAGAGTTCCGAAAACGAAAAGGGCTTACACAGGAGCAGCTTGCGGAAATCGTACACATGCACGAAAAACAAATTTCCAGAATCGAAGCGGGAATCCACTTTCCCACCTTCGACAACTTTGTCAAAATTCTTGAGGTCCTTAATGTTACCCTGAAAGATTTTGATGTTTCCCCGCAGCAGCTGGATTTGAGAGAAAGAGCCCTGCACATAATCGAACAAGCAGACAACGACGATTTACTTTTCTACACCCCGATGCTTGAGGTGTTACAAAAATGTATCACCAAAACTAACAAACACAACTGATTCGAGCTTAATAAATATTTATATACGGTAAATATTTTTTGTCTTTGTTATACAATTTCATGTATTGTTTGCATACACTTTTTGTATAAAACAACACAAACATCATTAACGGAGTGAGAGATTAATGCCTAAAGTATCCATAATTATGCCGACATACAAAGTCGAAAAGTACTTCAGACAGTGCATTGAAAGTGTCATTAACCAAACTTTAACGGATATTGAAATTATTCCGGTCGACGACGGCTCACCCGATAACTGCGGTGCGATTATGGACGAATATGCAGCAAAAGACACGAGGATTAAGCCAATCCACCAGCCAAACGGCGGCTACGGAAAAGCTGTCAATGCCGGCATAAACGCAGCAACCGGAGAATACATAGGCATTGTGGAAACAGATGATTTTATTGAGCCTGATATGTATGAAAAATTGTACAATCAAGCGAAAAAATTTGATGTCGATGTCTGCAAGTGTGATTTTAATTACTATTTCGGGAACAACAAATACAAAAAGTACGGAAAATTTTCTCTTGTAGCTCCGGAAGGCGAAGTTTTTACAATAAAAACCAACCCGAAGATTTTTGAATATCACGTTTCCATCTGGTCTGCAATATACAGACGAGATTATTTAAACAACAACAATATCAGGGTTATAGAAACCAAAAGCGCAAGCTATCAAGATATGCCTTTTGCTGCAACGGTCTTTGCAAAAGGTGCAAGAATAACGGTTTTACACGATGCGCTAATAAACTACAGAGCAGAAGAAGGGATGAACTCTTCAACAATACGCACTGACGGAAGGTTAAAACAAATGCCCGTTATGTGCATGGAAGCAATGAAAATATTTAAAGAAAACAACTGTTGGGATATCGTCAAACCCATTGCATACAGACAGTTTTACAATTGTTCGGTAAACATGTTTTTCCAAACAGAAACACAATATCAAAAAGCTCATTTTGATGAACTGGTTAAATTGTTTGCCGACTTTGATAACAAATGCGCTTTAGGTTTTAAGAAAAAAGAACTTCGGGTAATCAATATGATACGGAAAAATGATTTTAAACGTATGCGCAGATTCACCCAAAGATTTAAGTTCTTTTTAGCAATTAGAAAAGCCAGACAAAAATTTGTAAGTATAAGATGGAACAAGGAGGAAAAAGAAATACAAATTTTTGGAAAAACATATCATCCCCGTACTAAAGAAAGTGCAATCAATGCAAAATAAAAATATACAGCTATTATATATTGCATCTGATAACAATGCATCTTCCGGCGCATTTTTGTCAATGGTAAAATTGTGCGCATTGCTAAAACAGAATTATGATGTAACCCCTTATGTAATACTGCCTTGCAACGGTGACGGAGCTCAATTATTGGAAGACAGCGGGCTTGAATATGAAATAATTCGTTCGGAAGATTGGATTATACCGATAAATTGTTCCTTCAAATTCTATTTAAAAAAATTAAAAAAATCTTTAAAAAATATTTTAGCTGTATTTAAAATTATACAAATTATAAAAAAAAGAAAAATTGATATTATACATATCAATACTATTTTCTCTTATGTAGGTGCTTTGGCGGCTTTGCTATGCCACAAACCATTTGTTTGGCATATTAAAGAAATTATACCAAACTCATCAGTTTTTAAATTTTTATTTTCATATTCGTTAAGTATAAATCTTATAAACCAATCAAACGGAATTATTGCTGTTTCTAACGCAGTAAAGTATGCCTATTCAAAATTACAATCCAATAAAATTTGTGTCGTATATGAGGGTATAGACCCAACAAACTTTAATACTACCCCCAGAACAATATTATCAAATGACAATTTCAAATTTATATGTATTGGAGAAATATATAAACAGAAAGGACAATTTAACTTAATTGAAACCCTTGAAATGCTGTACCAAAAAGGAATAACAAACTGGTCACTGCAATTCATTGGGAAAGGACAAACCGACAAATTACAAGAACTTATTTCAGACAAAAATCTTCAAAACAACATTAAAGTTGAGGGATACCATAATAATATTTCCGAATTATTAAAAGATATTGATATATCCTTTATACCATCTCATCAAGAAGCTTTTGGCAGAGTAGTTGTTGAGTCAATGATGTCTGGCTGTTTAACCATTGCATCAGATACAGGGGGAATACCGGAAATTATTGAAAACAATAAAAGCGGACTTCTTCATCAAAAAGCAAACACTGAAGATATTTTAAACAAAATTCTATTTGCACTAAACAATAAAGAGCAAAGCAATATTATTGCACAACTTGGACAAAAATCAGCTTTAGAAAAATTTGCGGCTTCAAATAATGCTAAAAAAATCTTTGGACTATATAAAGACATAAATAAAGAAATAACAAAAACTAATAAGATATTAGAAACAATATTTTCGTTAAAAAACACAGGTCGTTACAAAATTATAACGATACTGGGTTGTCGCATAAACATATTAAAGCCATTTTCCCCAAAAGAAAAGGAGCAATTAAAAAAACTCGAGCAATACAAAATAAAGAAAAATTCTGTATTGCTTGTTGAAATTAACGACTGGCATGGAGAAGTTCTCCCGGGTATTGCAAAATATTTTTTGGATTTAGGCTTTAATATTGACATATTGTTATCTGATAGCGAATATCAAAATGACCCTTTTTCCAGAATGAAATCGGAAAAGATAAATATATTTCCGGTGTCCAATATGGTTGCAAAAAAATTACTTGAAAGCCCCAATTTTATAGACCAATACACCAAAGTTTATTTAAATTCAGACCACACATTCAACCCGATTAAAAACGAGTTTACTTATTATTGGGAATTTTTAGACTTACCGCAGCGAAAAAACAAATATATTTATATGACGCACCAGCCAAACCTATACAATCTTTCGAAAGAAAAAGCAGACGCAGTGATGTTGGCGGATTTGCCAATTAATAACCCTAATATAAAAGTCGTAAATTCGCATTATTTTGGGAATGTAAATGTTACTCCGAAAGGAGATATGACTAATTTTATAGTTGTTGGGAATATCTTTAAGGATCAGCGAAATTACAATTTATTGTTTAATGCAGTTAATAATCTGATTGAAAAAGGTATTAATAATTTCAAAATTACATCTGTTGCGAGAATAGGTACACTTGACTTTGTACCTGACTCAATAAAACAATATATCGATTTTAAGGGCTGTTTAAACTATCCAGACATGTATGATGAAATCGAAAAAGCTGATTTTTTCCTTCCGTTATTAGACCCGCTCAATGTTGATCACAATAGATACATTACAACCGGCACATCGGGTTCCTTTCAGCTTATATATGGGTTTAGAAAGCCTTGTTTAATAAACAAGAAATTTGCATCTATACATAGTTTTACCCCTCAAAACAGTATAATTTATGACAACAATGCAGATTTAGGCGAAGCAATGCAGATAGCAATTAAGATGTTACCCAAGGACTATAAAGAAATGCAAAACAATATAGTTATTTTATCAAACCATATATACGAAAACTCATTAAACAATATTCGGAGGATAAGTGTTGGATAAAATTATTTTGTTTTTTAAAATCTCTATATTGAAAATAATTTCTTTATTTATAACTAATTCAGAAGAACGGAAAAGTTTTATTGAGAAAAACAAAGACCAAATTATCACCAATAAAACAGAACTTTGTTCGCAATATAAAATAATTAGCTTAGGTATCCACTGTTTAACAAGATATGCCCTTACGTTGGAACATATAAAGCCAACAAAGGACCAAGGAGAACTATCTTATCCTTTTGATTTAGCATTTCACTCTTCTAATGCTATAATTTATTTTTTAAAAAATAAATTTAACAAATATTTTGAAAATCTCCAATATGATTTTCAAAAAGGTTTTTGGGTAAACAAGGATTTTACAATTGAATACAATCACGATTTAGATTGTAATTCAGAAGAAAAAGACAAATTGGTTGCTCGTTATACAGCAAGAATCAACAATTTCTCAAAACTTATAGAAGATAAAAATACATTTATATATTTTGTAATAACATCACCCCAAAATGAAAAAGCGTGCAATACAATATTCAAAACACTCAAAAAGCTAAGAAATAATATAAATTTTAAATTAATTGTATTAGATATTAATAAAAAGCTAAAACGTAAAAAATTATTTCCTTGTATTTCAATATTTTCAATCCACCACCCTTTTATATATGAATACAACTGGTGGAAAGAAGGATATAGAGATTCTATTGCAGGGAAAGAATATTTTAAGCTAATTGGAGATTTTGTAAAAGATGAAATTTCTAAAGATTTTAATGTTGTTATTTATGAGGATAAAAAATGTTTTCAATAATCATACCCACAATGCAGAAATGTAACAAAGTATTAGATATGCTTATTTATGAGCTTGTTGAAGAACCTCTTGTCGGGGAAATAATAATTATTGATAACTCACAAAAGGGGTTTAAAAATTATTCAAATGGAAAAATAAAAATTGTTATCCCTGAAAATAATCTTTATGTTAATCCCGCTTGGAATTCAGGAATAAAATTAGCAAAATATGATTGTATTGGAATTTTAAATGATGATCTTATTATCCCAAAGAATCTTTTTCGACAGATTTATTATTTTTTAACAAATAACAAAAATGTTGGATTAATAGGATTAGACTCAACAGTTATAACAAACACCGATATAAATAGTTTTGTCAAATATCCAGAAGAAAGTGAAGCAGTTTTCCAAGAATTGCATAAAACCAAAGACACAGGGTATTGGGGCTCAGCGATTTTTGGTCAAAAAGAAAATTACCATAATATTCCGGAAAATATAAAAATTTGGTGCGGAGATAATTATTTGTTGTCTGCAAACAAAAATAGAGGAAAAACTAATTTTGAAATAAAAAATATAGAGATAAAACATCTGGGTTCTGCAACATGTGAAAATCCAGAAGTCACAAAAATCAGAAAAAAAGATATACAAAATTATGCAAAAATTGATGAGAACTTTAAACAACATCCAGACTACGAAAAAGAACCGACATTTTTACAAAAAATCTTCTCCATAAAAAACGAAAACAAACATAAAGTTTATAGATTATTAGGTATAAAAATAAAACAAAAATTAGAAAAACCTTTTGTTTATGATTGTTTTACATTTTATAATGAATTTGAGATTTTAGACTTGCGCCTCAATATATTAGACAAATACGTCGATAAATTTATTCTTGTTGAAGCAAATAAAACGCATACAGGAAAGGATAAACCTTTTTATTTTGAAGAAAACAAAGAAAAATTTTCAAAGTTTTTACACAAAATTATTCATATAAAAGTTGATGATTTCCCGCCATTAGAAGAATCTTTAACAGATAAATTTAACAATAAATGGTTATATGAAAATTATCAACGTGATGCAATTATGAGGGGACTTAGCAACGCAGATGAAAATGATATTGTTATAATATCAGATTGCGATGAAATACCAAACCCAAAGGCAATAATTAAATATAAAAAAGCCAAATCAAAAGAAATTTGGACTCTTAACAGCTTAATGATGTACTATTACCTTAATTGTATAAATATGAATGATGCGATATGGAAAAAAACAAAAATCGGACGTCTAAAAAACATATTGAATCCAATGCAAAACTTAGAAGAATCAGGATATTACTCAAATAGTAAAAAGGGATTACCAACCTATTTCAGATTTTGTAACGGCAAAGAAATCTCTGACGGAGGCTGGCATTTTAGCTATATAGGAGATGTAAAAAAAATCTTACAAAAAATCAATTCAATTGCTGATCAAGAATACAATATTTCAGAAGACTTAACTGAGGAAAAAGTTTCTGAATTAATCAAGTCAGGGCAAGATATATTAGGTCGCAATTACAAATACACGGCAATAAAAATAGATAAAAATTTCCCTGAATATTTGCGTAAAAACCGAGAAAAATACAAAAATCTCATACTCCATTCAAATCTTATGGATTACACAAAGTATAAAAAGAACCTCAAGCTAAAAAGGTTTATCCAAAATATTTTTTCAATCAAAAATATCTACAAAGAAAATCAAAAATGCAAAAGAATAACAATATTAGGAATAAGAAAAACAATAGTTCCTAAAATCACATCAAAAGATAAGGATATTTACATAGACTATGTGTTGAATAAGCAGCTTGACACCTCGAATTATGTTGAAATTACAGATAAACCATATATATGTAAAGAAAACACTCCTAAATTAATTTCTTTTTATTTGCCCCAATATCACAGTTTTCCTGAAAATGACGAATGGTTTGGCAGAGGTTTTAGTGAATGGTCTAATGTCGCTAAAGCAGTGCCGCAATATACAGGGCACTATCAACCTCACCTGCCCATTGATGTTGGATTTTACAATCTGGAAACTACGGATATAATGAAACGTCAAATAGAGCTTGCCAAAATGTACGGTATTTATGGATTCTCATTCTATTATTACTGGTTTTCCGGCAAAAAAATTATGGAAAAACCGATTGAAGCATTTTTGAAAGACAAATCACTTGATATGCCATTTTTTATATTTTGGGCTAACGAACATTGGACAAGATTGTGGGGAAACGGTGCCCAAAACGAAATTTTATACGAACAAAAACTTCATGAAAGTGACGCAAAAAAATTCATGGACGACATTTTGCCCTATATGAAAGATAATCGCTACATTAAATTAAACAACAAACCATTATTAATCATATGTAACCCTCAGTTATACAAATTGGAAATATTTACCAATTTTATAAAAGATATTCGAAAAATTGCCCAAGAAAATGGTTTTGATGACTTACACATTATGACTCTTCGCAAGTCATATATGATAAAACAAAATTTAAAAAAGACATTAAGAGAATACAATCTGGATGCAATGATGGAATTCATTCCGGGAGATGTCGGAGGCAGTGAATTCGATTTAAAATCAGAAAAAATTATGAATCCAAAATTTTCCGGTACTTGCTATGATGTCGAAAAATATATAAAAGATAAAAAATATTTATTTGAAACAAATTGTAGGTTATATAAAGGATGCTTTCCTCATTGGGACAATACTGCAAGAAAATGCTATAAAAAAGCTTGGATATTCGAATCCACTCCACAATTATACAAAACCTGGCTTAAAGACATAATAAATTGGACAAAAGAACACAACCCGCCTGAAGAACAATTTGTCTTTATAAATGCGTGGAACGAATGGGCTGAAGGCGCACACCTGGAACCCGATCAAAAATACGGCTATGCCTATCTGCAAGCAACAAAAGAGGCGCTGGAGGAAACATCCTCTATAACAAACACGGAGAGTAAAAATGAATTACAAATTAATTAATCTGAAAGTTTTTGGTGATGAAAGAGGACACCTTATATCCTTTCAGAAGGATAACAACTGTCCCTTTGATATAAAACGTTCTTTTTATATATTTGATACAAAGCCTGGAGTTGTCAGAGGGAGTCACGCTAATAAACATTCACAATTTTTGCTTATAGCAATAAATGGTTCTTGCAAAATAAAAATAGACAATGGTAGCGGTAAAATAGAGAATATTATCTTGAATGATCCGCATAAAGCATTATGGATTGACAAAATGATTTGGAAAGAGATGTATGATTTTTCATACAATGCAATATTATTAGTCCTAACGAATACATTATATGATGAAAATGAATACATCAGAAATTATGAAGAATATAAAAATATCATACAGGGAGATAACGAACGAACGAATTGAAAGGGAAAAAGCATTATGTAAAAAATTGATACACAGACTGCTGATAAACGAACTATCGGAGGTCGCATGAACTATAAATTACTAAATTTTAAAATACATGGGGACCTCAGAGGCAAACTTGTTTCTCTAGAAGGAAATAAAAATATTCCTTTCGACATAAAACGAATATATTATATATTTGACACTTTGCCTGACCAAGACAGGGGTATGCATGCTCACAAAAATATGGAACAGATTATAATAGCTATAGACGGAGCTTGCCAATTTATTCTTGATGATGGGAAAACGAGAGAAAAATTATGGCTGAATAGACCTGATGTAGGCTTATACATAGGCAAAAACATGTGGAGAGAAATGAGACACTTTTCTTACGGCTGTAAGTTGATGGTTCTAGCTTCAGACTATTATGATGAAAAAGAATATATAAGAAATTACAATGAATTTTTGAAAGAGATAAAAAAATGACTATTAACATACTGGTTTTATCTTGTGGAATAAATGCAATTTATCATTTTACAAAAGTACTAAAAGAAAAATTTCGTGAAGATTTTTACATTATAGGTACTGACATTAATGAAGAATATCTTGTTGCGACAAGGAAAAATCTGGACAAATTTTACAAGGTTCCTCTATCAGGAACGGATGGATACTACGAAAAAATTTTAGATATTTGTAAAAAAGAAAAAATAAACTATATTATTCCAAGTCTTGATAAAGACCAGATCTTTTTCTACCCTCAAAATCCAGATCTATTAAAATTAAATATAAAATCTATTTCTACACCTAAATCAACAATAGAATTTTACAAAAATAAAAAACTTTTGTTTAATAAAATGCAAGAATCTGGTTTACCAATACCCAAACTTTATTCAATTAACAATATCAAAGAAAAAACAATATATTGTATCAAACCTATTAATGGTTTCGGATCACACGGTGTACAATTTTTAGAGAAAGACGCTATCACGCAAATTAAAGATCTTGAAAATTACATTATACAGGAAAAATGTTTATCCCCGGAAATTACATTAGAATGTTTTCACTTTAACTCAAAAATATCTACTGTTGCAAGAGAAAGAATTGAAACCAAAGCGGGGGTATGTACAAAAGCAAAAATACATCACATACCAGAATTAGAAGATATAGCAAAAAAAATTATCACATATTACGAAATACCCAACTATTTTAATCTACAGTTTATGAAAAATTTTAACGGAGATTATGTTATAACAGATGTAAATTTGAGATTGCCAGGTGGTATGAGTTTGACATACCAATCAGGTTGGGATGTTGCATCATCAATTGCAAACTTAATGTTAAATAAACAGGACAAAATTTTTGACTCACTAAAACGCAAAAATAAAATTGATTATGTAGTCAGAGCATACACTGATATTAAAACAAAATCAATAAATAAAATTATCGCTTTTGATTTAGATGGAACATTATTAAACAGCACCCAAAGACATAAAATAGTATTGGATAATATTCTAAAAAAACACAACAAACAAATTGATCTATCTGGGTTAATTGAACATAAAAGAACTGGAAAAAACAATGTAGACTATCTTGTATTACATGGACTAAGCATTGACGAGGCAAAAAAAATACAACAAGAATGGATAAATAATATAGAAAAAACTAAATACTTAAAAACTGATTTTTTATATCCAGAAATGCTTGACAAAATTAAAATATTATCAACAAATAACGAATTGATTCTAATTACAGCCAGAAATAACAAAAAGTCTTGTGAACATCAAATTAAACAACTTGGATTAAACGAATATTTTAGCCAAATATTTATAGTTGATACTAACAACGAAACATGCATAAAAAAAGCCAACATCCTAAAAGAAATGGATGCAGATGAAATGTACGGAGATACAGAAATAGACAAAAAAGCCAGTCAAATCGCAGGTATAAAGTTTATTCCCGTTTATCATGGTTTTCGAAATAAAGAATTTTTAAGTTAATCAATAAAAAGGAACGTACTGTATGAATACAAATAGAGAAGAGAAGAATAATTTGGAACATATAGCTCAACACAGTTTATATGCAAACTACCTGAATGCAAAAATGATTAATTATACATTTAAAATTTTAAAAAATTATCTTAAAGGAAAAATCTTGGAGCTAGGTCCCGCAGAAGGCATTATGACAGAAAGATTAGCCAAAATAAGTACAGATCTTACTATTGTTGAAGGCGCAAAGAAATTTGCCGAAAATATCAGCAAAAAATATCCTGAAGCAAAAGTACACAATTGTTTATTTGAAGAATTCACCACAACTGAAAAATTTGACACAATTATACTTGGACATGTATTAGAACACGTTGAAAATCCAGTAGAAACATTAAAACATGTGAAAAACTACCTTACGCCAGATGGAATAGTTTTTGCAGCAGTTCCTAATGCACATTCTTTGCATAGGCAAGCTGCCGTATTAATGGGTTTATTAACAAAAGAAAACTCTATGAGCGAACTTGACATATTTCACGGTCACAGAAGAGTCTATTCAATACAAGAATTTAAACAAGATTTTATCAAGGCAGGTTTAAAAATACAAAAATGCGGCGGTTATTGGCTAAAACCATTGTCAAATAAACAAATTGAAGATCAATGGACAGAAGAGATGATTGATGCATATTTTGAACTCGGAGAAAAATACCCTGAAATAGCTGCCGAAATATATATCATTGCATCTTTATAGAAAAAGGCGCCATAAAATGACTATACCAATATTTATATCAACAAATAAAAATTATATAATACCTGCAATAACTCTTATTGCGTCAGTTATGGAAAACACTTCTGAAAAATGTATTTTTTATATTCTACATTCAGAATTAACAAAAGAAAATAAAATTTTTATTCAAAATTCTTTAAAAGAATATGCCAGACTATCTATAGAATTTATCAAAATATCAGAAGACATATTTAAAAATGCTCCGCCAATGGGACACCTTACGAAGGAAACATATTACAGGATAATGATACCTGAGCTAAAAACGGAGATAGACAAAGCCATTTATCTAGATTCCGATATGATAGTAAACTGTGACATAAAAGAATTATATAACACCGACATAGACTCATTCCCGCTCGCTGCAGCACAAGACAAAGTTGCACAATATATACCTTATTGGATGTTACATTCATATTTTATGGGAATTACATCCCTGAATTACTTCCAAGCAGGAGTGCTTGTCATTAACACAAAATATTTTAGGAAAAATAATATAAAACAAAAGTTTTTTGAAATACTAGAACAATACAAAGATAAGATAAAAACTGCGGACCAGGATATTTTGAATTTAATCTTTGCGGATAATCACAAAAAACTTGATTATAGTTTTAATTTTCATGTACCATTAGAAAACTATTTAATCCTCAACAAAGACTCGGATTTACCAGCATTTAATAATCCCAAAATTTATCATTTTGCATCAGATAAAAAACCCTGGAACAGCAATTGTAAATATGAAGAAATATGGTTTAAATACGCTAATAAACTTATCGAGGAGGAAAAATTAAATGAATTTTGCGCATAAAAACAGCCTGCAGAAGGAAGGAAGGAAAAAATTCCTGTCACTTGTCAATGAATACACAAATAATTCTAAAACAAAAGTATTGTACTTATTCGGTTTAAAAATACCGATATATAAAAGGGAAAAGACTGAAAAATATACAATAAAAAATTTTTTGGGTATTCGCTACTCTAAAAAACAAAATCCTGACTACATAAAATTAATTATGACGCTTTTAGTAAAAAATGAAGAAGAAATCATTGAAACAAACATACGCTATCATATAGCTATGGGGGTAGACGGTGTAATTGTCACAGATAACGGCTCTACAGACAAAACTGTTGAAATTCTTGAAAAACTCAAAGAAGAAGGCTTAGTGCTGGAAATAATACACGAGCCGAAACAAACATATGAACAAGAAATTTGGGTTGCAAGAATGATAAAACTTGCCAAAGAAAAATACGGGGCAACCTGGGTAATCAATGCAGATGCTGATGAATTTTATTACTCTAAATCGTTGAATCTTAAAGAAAGCATAAAAAAGTCAGGTGATATAAATTCGATGATGATTTATCTATATTTTTTATTTCCTGATGACAGACCGAATTTTCTCTCTTGCCCATATTTTTACAAAAAAATATTTCAAGATTTTGAAACAACAATGCTGCAATTATCGCCAATAGGAGTATTACATAATGAAAACATGAAGACGTGTACTAAAGTTATACACAAAACAGAAGGTTTTATTTCAATAATAAAAGGGAATCATAACGTTACTATGAAAAATCAAAAAATGATTGTACCTTCTGACATTACTTGCTATCATTACCACGTGAAAAATTATAAAGAATATGAAGAAAAGACAAAACGATGGATTGAAACGTTAAAATATCTTCCCAAAATGTACTGCGGTCATTTAAGAAGGAATTTAGAGTTATTCAATAACGGTAAATTAAAGGAAGAATATGAAAAACTCTATAATAAGGAGGAAAGAGAGACCTTAACACAACTTGGGGCAGTCAGTATAGATCTCTCTGTATACAACTTTTTGAAATGGAAAGGATTAATATAAATAAGAAAAAAGTTTATTAGCGTTATTTTAAAGTTAAATTTACTTATACACCTAAAATAAGGATGTTCCGTAACAATGATTAAATTTTTAGACTTACATAAGATAAACGAAAGATTCAGAGAAGAAACAGACAAAAGAATAAAAGAAGTGCTTGATTCCGGATGGTATCTGTTAGGCAAACAAAATGAATTGTTTGAAAAACACTTTGCTGATTTTTGCGGTGTAAAACATTGCATTGGCTGCGGAAACGGACTTGAAGCATTAAGTTTGATAATAAAAGGATATGGATTTGGACCGAATGATGAAATAATTGTTCCTGCAAACACTTATATTGCCTCGATACTTGCAATAACACAAAACGGATGCTCTCCTGTTCTTGTTGAGCCAGATATTAAAACATACAACATTAATCCTGACTTAATTGAAGAAAAAATTACAGATAAAACAAAGGCTATAATGGTTGTGCATTTATACGGTCAAGCTGTGGAAATGGATAAAATATGGGCACTTGCAAAAAAATACAATTTGAAAATAATTGAAGACTCTGCTCAAGCACATGGAGCTTATTATGAAGGTAAAAGGACAGGAAATCTTGGCGACGCAAGCGGATTTTCTTTCTACCCCGGCAAAAATCTAGGCTGCATGGGTGACGGTGGCTGCGTAACAACCAATGATGACAAACTGGCACGAAAAATTAGAGCAATAAGAAACTACGGATCTGAACAAAAATATAAAAACATTTATAAAGGAGTAAACTCAAGATTAGATGAAATACAAGCGGCCATATTAGATGTAAAACTTCCATATCTTGATGAAGATAATAAAAAACGGAGAGAAATTGCAAAATTCTACCGTGAAAACATAAAAAATCCGGAGATAATACTTCCCGATACTTATGATGAAAAGGCCCATGTATGGCATATATTTGCAATAAGGACCTCTGACAGAGAAAAACTGCAAAAATATCTGTCTGATAATGACATACAAACACTAATCCACTACCCTACCCCGCCACACAAACAGGAATGCTATAAAGAATGGAATAATCTTAAATTCCCGATTACAGAAAAAATACATAAAGAGATTCTTTCTCTGCCTATGAGTCCTGTTCTAACAGAAAATGAAGTTCAAAAAGTAGTTGAGGTCTTAAATGAATACAGATTATAAAAAAATATATGAAAATAAAAAGAAATTTGAGCACCTCTTAAGCAAAATCAATAAAAATAATGACTTGTCAGAAAACCTTATCATCGCAAATGAAGCGTTATATTTTGCTGTAAAACAAAACACAGGATATTATGTTTCAAATAAACTTGAAAAATTTTATTGTGATTGTGCAAAGCAGATAAAAACAGATATTTCTAATATAGAATATGAAAAAAATTCCGTATTGCACGTTGCAACTTTAACCTGTAATATTGGCGGACATTCAAGAGTAATAGAAAGATGGGTAGAATTGGCACCCGAACATCAAAAAAACTCTGTTGTCCTTCTAAACCAAACTTGTGAAATTCCTTCTAAATTAAAAGAAAATACAGAAAAGAAAAACGGGCAGCTGTATGTTTTGGACAAACAAGCCGACATTTTAGAAAAAGCAAAACAACTGCGAGAACTTGCAATGCATTATGAATACATAGTTTTGCATATACATATGGAAGATCCAACAGCAGTGATTGCATTTGGTACTGAAGAATTTACAAGACCGGTTATGTTCTTTAACCATGCAGATCATCTTTTCTGGATAGGTAAGAGTATAACAGATAAACTTGTTGATTTAAGAGAAGTCCAATCAATAACAAAAAAGTATAGAGGAATTGATGATGTGTTTATATTACCTATTCCTCAAGAAATCAATAATACAAAAAATATAAAAACAAAAGAAGAAGCAAGAAGATACTTGAACCTTCCTAATGCACAAAAAATAATACTCACAACCGGTTCTGAATTTAAATTTGCCCCTTTTAAAAATAAAAGCCTGCTACAACCACTTAAAGAAATTATAACGAATATACAGGATTCAATCTGCATTGCAATAGGACCTTCGTTAAAAAATGCCCAATGGAAACAAGCTTTTGATGAAACAAATGGAAAAATCAAAGCAATTGGAGAAATTAACTATAACAAAGAATACTTTGACTACATTAAAGCAAGCGATTTAATTATAGATTCCTGGCCTCTGAGCGGTGGAACAGTAATAAAAGATGCTATCACCTGCAAAAAACCAATATTAAGCCTTTTAAATCCAATAGGTCAATGTGATTATGTTTTAAAATCAAAATGTTTTTGTAATACAGAAAGAGAACTTGTTCAAAAAGCCTGCGACATTTTATCAAACATTCAACAAAATGGAGAAGACTATTTTTTAGATATTAACAAGTATTTTCAAGAAGAAACTGATATTATTTCTTGGCAAAACAAACTTGAAAAGTTATACAATTCTTTACCGAAAAAGCATAGTGTCAAAGATTTAAGTTCGGACAAAGACATCAACATCATTGATGATTATTCGTTATTACTAAATCAAACATATTCATTGCCTAAAAAGGAAAAACTAAAATCAATCAAACTAATAAAATATTATCTAAAATACTATTTGTATAAATACATAATTAAAAACCACTTAAAAAGGGATAAATATTTACAAATAGTTATAGAGCAATATTTACAGAAATGACAACTAAAAAGGGAAATTGATGCTTTATCAAAAAGAACAGACAAATACTTATATTACAACACACAATGGCATAATAATCCCGCCACCGGTCGATAAAAACGAAAAAATAGAGTACAATGTTAATTCTCATAGATTATGCGGAGTAATAAACACAGACAATGAATACATAGACATTTCCGCAAGAAGCTGTATGGTTCATAAAGAGCCGACCGGCTACTGGGAAGAAAGAAATAAAGAAAAAGTAAAATACATAGACGAAGATGTTATTTATCTGGGGATAATCGGCGGTCCGTTTATGGCTTACGGAAATTTGATACTTGATTCTGTTTCCCGCATATGGATATTTTTGGAAAACGAAGAATACAAAAACTTAAAAGCCGTATATTTTTCAGATGATAATTATCAAGATAAGATTGTATTAACATTATTCAAATTGTTTGGTTTAAAAGAAGAAAATCTTATACGCTGCACAGAACCTCTTCAGGCAAAAAACGTGATTATTCCCGAAGAATCAATAGACCCATACTCTTTTTATACTGTAGAATTTAAACAAACTATAGACAAAATAAAAGAACAAATTCCCGCAAAAGAATTTCCAAAGATTTACTTTTCTCGCTCAAAGCTGAATGGCTGCGGTAAGACATACGGTGAAGAATATATTGAAAATATTTTCAAAAATGCAGGGTACAAAATCATTTATCCAGAACAATTGTCAATAACAGAACAAATTGCTTATCTAAAAGGTGCTCAATATTTTGCGGGTGTTGACGGTTCGGGAGTGCACAATGCACTATTTCTGCAGGATGGAGCAAATTGTATTTACCTGCAAAGAAGTGAATATAAAAACAATGTGCAGCCGATTATTGATGAAATGAAGACCCTAAACACACAATATATACAAGCAAATATCGAAACCTTCAGGTTATGTTTTTACGGCAATCCGTACCTTATAGGACTGACCAAAGATCTAAAAAGATTTTTTAATAAAAATAATTTTAAATATTCAGAATACGAATATCAAAAAAATTTAAAGAAGATTTTACCGTTTTATCTAAATGCATTAGCAAACTCATATTCAGTAAAAACAAACCTTGACAATCACTATTCCGACAAAGAATTACAAACATTCGCAAATTTCAGAAAACTGCTTAAATACCAGAATCAATTTTTGCTGCCCGTTTATAAACGTTTTGTCTATAAATTCAAGCTTTATTATTACTTAAAACGGAAAAGATATAACAGAGTAAAAAAATATTATAAAAATTTGTATTTATAAGAAATGCACTATAAAACTTATTCCAAAAAACAAATATATTTTCTTGTGTTAAAATAATACCAACATGGAATATTAGGAGTATAAACACATGAAAATATGCGTTATTGGCACAGGTTATGTAGGTTTGGTAGCGGGCACATGCCTGGCGGAGATGGGGAATGACGTTATTTGCGTCGACAAAGACACGGACAAACTTGCAAAACTCGAGCAGGGTATTATCCCTATATACGAACCGGGATTGGAAGAATTAATCAAAGTTAACGTTGCTGAAAACAGATTGTCTTTCACCAGCGACCTTGATGCTGCGGTAAAAAAATCTCTGGTCTGCTTTATTGCCGTTGGTACACCTCAGGGCGAAGACGGTTCCGCCGATTTGCAATATGTTTATGACGTAGCAAAATCAATAGGCAAAGCCCTGAACGGATACAAAGTAATTATCGACAAATCCACAGTTCCCGTAGGTACCGCAGAAAAAGTTACGGAAATAATCAAAGCCGAAACTAACGAAGAATTCGATGTCGTTTCTAACCCCGAATTTTTAAAACAGGGTGCTGCTGTTGATGACTTCTTAAAACCCGACAGAGTTGTTATAGGTTCCAACTCTCACAGAGCAACCGAAATCATGCAGGAACTCTACGCTCCGTTTTTGAGAACAGGAAACCCTGTCATTATAATGGACGTAAAATCGGCAGAAATGACAAAATACGCAGCTAACTCTTTCCTTGCCGTAAAAATTTCTTACGCAAACGAAATCGCCAATATCTGCGAAAAAGTCGGCGCTGACGCAGAAATGGTAAGAATCGGCATGTGTTCCGACAAACGTATCGGCTCCCAGTTCCTGTTCCCGGGGTTGGGATACGGCGGAAGCTGTTTTCCTAAAGATGTTAAGGCTCTGTTAAAAACAGCAAAAGACTTTGGCTGCGACTATCAGCTGTTGGAATCTGCCGACAAGGTTAACAAACTTCAAAGACAAATTTTTATCAATAAAATTTTAAAAAGATTCGGCGAAAACCTTACAGGAAAGACTTTTGCCGTATGGGGACTTGCTTTCAAGCCAAAAACAAATGATATGAGAGAAGCTCCGGCTATCACTATCATAAATGCTCTTTTGGAACGTGGTGCAAAAATTCAGGCATACGACCCCAAAGCGTTTGACTGTGCTGAGATGATTTTCGGAAACAAAATAACTTATGCAAAATCTTCTTACGACGCATTAAAAGATGCTGATGCACTGCTTCTGTTAACTGAATGGAACGAGTTCAGACGTCCTGATTTTGACAGAATAAAAGATCTGTTAAAAACACCGGTTATCTTTGACGGCAGAAACCAGTATGACGCAAAAAGGCTTATTCAAAGAGGTTTTGAATACACCTGCGTAGGCAAGAATACAGAAAATAAAGAAACCGCTTGCTGCTAACTAAATTCAGTTAATAAAAAATTATTTAAAAAGATTCTCCGTCCTCGAGAATCTTTTTAATTTTATAGAATAATATGAAAAACAAAAATAATTTTCATATAGTCAACTGCCCCCGACAAGGTCAGAATACGGCACGGAAAAATTACATTTTTCCTTTGCCTGCCTCTAAAAAACGATACTTAATCGTTTTTCAGAGTTCTTGGGTACAATAAACAAGTACAATATTGGCTATACAACAAGGGAACCCAAGGACTCCGTTCGGAAGGTGCCTGTGGCACGTTACGAATGGAGGGAAGTGCATGGGGTCACTTCCGTAAAATGCTAGACTCGGCGCCACTCGCACTCCGTGTACCACTCCTACAAGCGAGTTCCCACTCAGACAATTAACTTAAGAAATTTGTATAAAAATTTAATATATTTTATATGACATGTTCAAAAAAATTTGATACAATGATTTTGTTAATAAATAAAATTATCTGTTATAGAAAAAAGAAGGAGATTTGAAAGATGAATTATTTTATCGGAGAAGCTGCCGGCAAAGTTTATGAATTTTTAGCCGATCAAAAAAACAACGAAACTACTATTTCAAAATTAGAAAAAAACTTGGATCTTGAACAAAATTTTGTTTCAATGGGTATCGGCTGGCTTGCACATGAAGGTAAAGTTGACCTCGACGGTAAAGGTGCAAGAACAAAAGTAAGATTAACTGATATATAATTCAAGTGTGCTTATATTAGTATTAAAAAAGAGCTGATAAAAATCAGCTCTTTTTAATGTCCAAAATAGGATTATTGTAAAGAATTTTTGCAATAACTCTTATTTATTTTCGGGTTATTATACAATATAATAATAGGATTAATTAGTTTTTTTGGAGTATCGATGAAATTAAAAGACACACTGGCGGAAAGCTCATTCGATTACGTATATTTAACAAAAAGAATGTACAAATATATTAAGCCGTATATGTTCAGAATAATACTCGGCTTTTTAATAGCACTTCCTGTCGGAGCGCTTGACGGTGTTGTTGCTTATGCGCTTAAGCCCTATATGGATGAGGTTTTAATCAAAAAGAACATGCTGCTTGCGTATATTATTCCGTTTGGTATTGTTGCGTTTGCAGCGTTGCAGGGTGTTTTAAGATACTTAAACGATTACCTGACAAGCTGGACCGGACAAAAAGTTACAAACGACGTAAAACTCGGTTTGTTCAAAAAACTTGTGCAAATGGATCCCAAATTTTATGACGAAAACTCTTCCGGTATAATCCTAACAAGGTATCTGTCAGACCCGGGAACGGCTTCAACAGGAATTCTGGATAATTTAAAAGCTTTAATGAGCTCCGGTATCGGCGCACTGGCTCTTATCGGAGTTATGCTGTACAACTCGTGGGAGCTTGCACTGGTAGGTGTGCTTGTGCTTTGTATTGCATTTTTGCCTGCAGCTTTGTTGAGAAAAAGAATTAAAGCTACTTCAAATAAAAATATGAAAATCGGCGGAAATATTACAACCGATTTTAACGAAACAACCTCTGGAAACAAAATTATAACCTCGTACAACCTTGCAGGGTATCAATACAACAAATTCAACAAAGAAATTCATGACTCTTTTGACGTAAACATGTCGCTTGTAAAAAGATCGGCCTGGATGTCGCCGATAATGTACACTATTGCGTCCGTGGGGATTGCGCTTGTTATGGCATTCGGTACATATTTGGTGCTGTCGGGTAAAATGACAAGCGGAAGCTTGCTGTCTTTCGTTACTTCGCTTCTGCTTTTGTACAAGCCAGTTAAAACACTTGGAAATACACTGACAAGTTTGCAAAACATCTTTGTTTCTTTATGTCGTACGTTAGAGCTGTTTGATATAGAACCTGAAATAAAAGACAAAGAAAATGCCATTGAACTCACAGAAGTGAGAGAAGGTGTTGCATTGGAAAACGTTTGGTTTGAATATGTAAAAGGCACACCCGTATTAAAAGGAATCAATCTTTCCGCACATGTCGGGGAAACAGTTGCAATTGTAGGAAATTCAGGCGGCGGAAAAACAACTATAGCAAATCTTATCCCCAGATTTTACGATGTAACAGGCGGTGCGATTAAAATTGACGGTATAGATATAAGAGATTATACGCTTACCTCTTTAAGAGAACACATATCCGTAGTATTCCAAGACAATTTCTTGTTCTCCGGAACAATCCGTGAAAACTTAGTAATGGGGAATTTTAAAGCAACTGAAGAAGACATACAAAGAGTCGTAAAGGCTGCACATATAGATGAATTTTTGGATGACATGCCTAACGGCATAGATACAGAAATAGGCGAAAGAGGAACAACACTTTCCGGCGGTCAAAGACAGCGTGTTGCAATTGCAAGAGCAATGTTAAAAGATGCCCCGATTGTTATACTTGACGAGGCAACATCTGCATTGGATAACAAATCCGAGGCAATTGTACAAAAAGCTCTTGACAACCTTATGCAAAACAAAACGGTTTTTGTTATTGCACACAGATTGTCTACAATTAAAAACGCAAATAAAATTGCTGTAATAAATGAAGGTGAACTTGTTGAACTCGGTACGCATGATGAACTTTTGTGCAGAGAAGATGGCTTCTACAAACGCCTTTATGAAATGCAGTTTGCGAAATCAAACGTGCCCGCCGTGTGAGGTAACACCGAACCCAGGGCACATGTGAGGGCAAACGTTCAGTTTGACCCGAACGTTTGATTTCAAGACAGCGAAATCAAACGTGCCCGCCGTGTGAGGTAACGCCGAACCCAGGGCACATGTGAGGGCAAACGTTCAGTTTGACCGAGCGTTTGATTTCAAGACAGCGAAATCAAACGTGCCCGCCGTGTGAGCAAAGCGAAAAACATTTGTTTTCTGCATAATGTTTTTGCAGGTTGCAGGGCAATAAAACTCAATTTTTTGTTTTTATATATATAGCATTAGTCAAAAAAATGAGTTAAAATAAATAAATGGACAACATTAAAGATATTAAAGAGATACTGGCACAAAAAATTAAAAAGGCTGAAGAAGAAAACAACAAGCCTTCTAAAACAGTGTCGAATGCTACAAACCCTATTTTAAAAAAGCTCATGCAATTTAAAAATGATAATTTGTCCAAAAAGTTTGATATTAATGATTTGTTAAAATAATGTATTACTTAAAAAATACTCTTTTTCAAGATTTGACTAAAAATCAAAAGTCGGCTTTGTTCGGCTTTGTAAAAAGTTTTGTCAAAAAACATTCCGAAAAAAATTCACAGGAGATTCTTGCACTGTTTATCGAGGACGAACAGTATTACTACGAGCAAAAGAACCCTCATTTTGAATGGATAATACCCGAGTTTGAAAAAGAGCAGTTTTTGAAAGAATTAATACAGCTCATTGACGAAAATAAAAAACAGCTTGCAATTAAAGAGGCTCAAAAACCTTTTATCGAAAAACAAAAGGCTCTTGCTAAAGAACAAAGAAAAAAAGCGGCAGAGTTTAAATTGTCCAAACAACCGCCTACAAAAAAACAGCTTTATTATTATGATATGCTTTGTAAAAAGTACAATATTAATCAAGAGTCTGTTGAAAATTTGTCACGACTTGATTTAAAAAACATGATAGGGAAAATTATTGATGAACACGATACGGGAACTAAAAAAATCTGATTTGATAAAGGCATATACGGATGCAGGTTTTTCCACCGAAACTGCCTGCGCCGAAATTGATTTTGCAATCGAGGTCATAAGCGGACTTACACCAAAAGATTTAATAATAGGCATTATGCCTTCACTAAAGGATATACAAAAACTGTATGATACCGTACAAACAAGGCTCTCAACCCGACAGCCGATTGCGCAGCTTTTAGGATGTTCTTATTTTATGGGCAATAAGTTTGAAATTTCTGTTAATACACTTATTCCCCGTCCCGAAACCGAACTTTTGGTTAAAACTGCAATAGAAATTATTAACGAAAAAAATTTTAAACAAGTGCTAGATATAGGCACAGGCTGCGGCTGCATTGCGTGCATGATAGCCAAACATACAAAAGCACAGGTTCTAGGCGTGGATATATCAAACGATGCTTTAAAAATCTCGCTTAACAATGCGATGCATCTTGATTTGATGAACAGAGCACTTTTCAGAAAGTCGGATTTGTTCTCTAAAATAAGAGAAGAAGAAAAATTTGATTTCATTGTGTCGAATCCACCCTACATTCCGTATAGCGAAAAACCTCATCTGCAAACCGAAGTTAGAGAGTTTGAACCTGATAGTGCATTGTTTACCTCGGATAACAAGGGGCTTGAATTTTACCGAAAAATTACGGCATTGGCACCGCAATATCTTAACAGCAGCGGTTATCTGGCTTTTGAGGTCGGAATAAAACAGGCATGTGATGTAAAAGATTTGATGAGTGATGCAGGATTTAAAAATATAGATATATTAAAAGATGTATCAAGCGTAGAACGTGTTGTAGTAGGGAATTTGAGCTAAATTTACAAAAGCTTGATTTTTCAAATGAGAGTATGTATAATAATATTATTAGGAATTATTCTTAATAACAATCTTAAGAAAATCCCGTTAGTTAATAGTAAGGTATGAAAAAAGAAAGAAGGAAATTATGGCAAAATTTGTATGCTCAGTATGCGGATATGTTCATGAAGGAGATTCTGCTCCCGAAAAATGTCCTTTATGCGGTGCAACTGCTGATAAATTTAATAAAGTTGAAGAAGGCGCTGGCGCAATTGGCTGGGCTGACGAACACAGAATCGGCGTAGGTGCTGATGTTGACGCTGAAGTTAAACAAGGTTTAAAAGACCACTTTATGGGTGAATGCACAGAAGTAGGAATGTACCTTGCAATGAGCAGACAGGCTGACAGAGAAGGCTACCCGGAAGTTGCAGAAGCTTACAAAAGAATAGCTTTTGAAGAAGCAGAACATGCTGCTAAATTTGCAGAACTGTTGGGTGAAGTTGTTACTAACTCAACTAAAAAGAACCTCGAAATGCGTGTAGAAGCAGAATCTGGTGCTTGTGCAGCTAAAAAAGCAATTGCGGCAAGAGCAAAACAGCTCAATCTCGATGCAATCCATGACACAGTACATGAGATGTGCAAAGATGAAGCTCGTCACGGTCAGGCATTCCAAGGATTGTTGAAAAGATATTTCGGGTAATTTTTATAATCGATAAGCCAAAAAGCTTTCCCTTTTTCGGGAAAGCTTTTTTATATGAAGAATATACCTCAGCAAAACAAAAGCGCCCGAAATAACTTTTCCGGACGCTTTATTAAACAGTTTAAATAACTATTTTTTGCAAGCTTTGCAATCAACAGCTTCTTTGAATTTTTTACCAGCAGAGAAAGCAGGAACTGTTTTTGCTGCAATTTTAATTTCTTTACCAGTTTGAGGATTGCGGCCTGTTCTAGCTGCTCTTTTTCTAGCTTCAAAAGTACCAAAGCCAACTAATGTAACTTTTTTACCTTTAGCAACTGTTTTTTCAATTGTTTCCATCAAAGCATTAACAACTTCAGCTGCTTCTTTTTGAGTAACTTTAGCTTTTTTAGATACTTCTTGTACTAATTCTTCTTTGTTCATAATGGTAAACCCCTTTTCTTAAAATGTACAATTCTTATTATATAGAATTCCTAAATTATAGCAAGTACTTTTTTTCCTCTATTTGTTGGTTTTTTTTATTTTTCATGTGTTATAAAGCCTTTACTTTAGGTGAAAAAACAAATAGAATATATGTATTGTTAGGAATATAGAGGAAATTAATGAAAAACAAATTCGCTTTTTCGCTTGCAGAAGCACTAATTACACTTTTAATAGTCTGCATAATAGCAATTGTATCCGCACCTATGATTACCAAAAAGGCAAAACGTTCAATGCGTACGGAATTCTGGCAAAAAGATTCTTATGCGGATTCTGCTGTTTCCGTAAGAAACGGGTATGATGTAAGATTTGGAACTGAATCAGAAAAAGAAAAAAATCAAAGTATTGTAGTTATAGGAACTTTGTATTTTAAAGACAGAAATGGAAAAGTCATCGGCTGGATATCAGAGGATGGTTCTAATTCTTTCACAACGACATGTCCGTCAGTTGGTGCAGCAGGAACGGGGGTTGACCAGCAAACCATTAATCAACTTATGCAAATGGTCAGACAGCTTTATTCCATGCTCGGTCAGCAAAGAGGGGCTACAGCTTCCGGAAGTTATTCCGGCGGCTCCTACGGCTCTTCCGGATATTCTTCAGGCAGAACATCTTCAAAACGAATTCAGCCTAAAAAGATTCAGCCTAAAAAGATTCAGCCAAAAAAAATTCAAGCGCCAAGTGCTCCGAGCGTACCAAGTTTCGGCGGGTATAAAAACACTTCAGGAATATCCCCCGATGCTATGAATATGGATCCTTCTCAGATGCAATCGGCTTTGCAGGGAATGGATCAGGGCGAATTGCAGCAGATGATGAATCAACTTATGCAGATGTTCCCTGCCCAATAAAAAGCAATCGTTTGTAAGGCCAAAATATACTGTGCTTTACAATACGGAGCAAAGAAAATAAAATAAAGATACTATCGCTTTAGTTGAGGTATTTTGGATGCAAACAATCAGGACTTTTTTAAATTTTACAACTGTTGCAGCTATATCTGCTTTTTTTCTTGCAGCATCGAACTCTTACAGTGCATTTGCAGTTAATGTACCAAAAAAGATACAGCCAAGAAGGGTTCAATCGGCTCCGACTTTGCGTTCAACTTCTGTCAGTGCAAGCGGTCCAAATGTTCCGCAAAAAGTGAGAGAAGCCCCGAAACAAACACCTGAAGAATATCAGGAGCAGCTGGATGAGGCAGAGCGTTTGAGAATATTAAGAGAATATTGGGAAATTATGTATCCGGAAAAACAATAAAACGATATGTTGCGGAATTAAAATTCCGATAGTCTGATTTTAATAAGGAAGATAAAAAATGATAAAACCATGGAATGAATATTTTTTAGAAATAGCCAAAACCTGTGCAACCCGTTCAAATTGTTTCAGAGCAAAGGTGGGGGCTGTTATAGTCGGTGAGGATAAAAAGATTAAGGCAACGGGATATAACGGCACTCCTTCAAAAGTTATTTCGTGTTACGAACTTGGAAAGTGCTACAGAATAGAAAATAATATTCCTTCCGGCACAAGGTACGAAACCTGCCGCAGCATTCATGCCGAACAAAATGCAATTATTCAGGCGGGGCAAGACAGATGCCAGGGTGCTACAATGTACATATACGGGCACAATTTTATCTGTATTTTGTGTAAAAGATTCATTGTGCAGGCGGGTATAAAAGATGTTTACCTGCAAAAGGATGAAAATTCCGACATAGTATATGTTACTGTTGATGATATAAGAAAAGAACTCGACGAACAGCGTGCTGTTTAATAATTCTTTGAGCAAAAGAGGAACAAAATGTCTATAAAAAAAATAGTAAAATACGGTGATGCAACGTTAAGAAGACCATCTAAAGAGGTTTCCAAAATATCAAAAAAGATACAGATACTTGTACATGATCTTCTTGATACAATGTATGCAAAAAACGGAGTTGGGCTTGCAGCTCCTCAAATCGGTGAAAACCTCAGAGTCTTTGTAATAGACGTGTCTACTGGCAATCAGCCTTTGCACCCGATTGTGTTTATTAACCCTAAAATAATCAAAAAAAGCGGTGCTTGCAGCAGTTATGAAGGCTGTTTGAGCTTTCCTGACGCATATACAGATGTCAAAAGATACGCAAACGTTATGGTTAAGGCACTTGATATCCACGGAAAACCCTTTACAATCGAGGGCAAAGACGGCAGTCTGTTAGCAAGAGCAATTCAGCACGAATTTGACCACCTTGACGGTATCTTGTTTATTGACCATTGCAGAAGCACCTTCGAAGCAAACAGAGTGCTTACGGAAAAAGGTCTTGAACCTGTTGAAGAGGATAAACTCTTAAGCGAACCGGAAATAGAAAAAGAACTTGAATCTATCCCGTCAAACCCGGGAGAAACGGTTCTTGCCAGCGGTGAAAAGAAACCGGAAGACGAGGCATAGGGAGAATAATCAGTGATAAATATCGTTTATATGGCTACCCCGGAGATTGCGGTTAACTGCCTGCAAAAACTGCTCAATTTCAATGACATAAACATTCAGGCTGTTGTTACACAACCCGACAGACCTTGCGGCAGAGGCAACAAAATTACCCCGCCGCCTGTTAAAGAGTTTGCATTGGCGCACGATATCGAGGTATTGCAAACTGATGCTTTAAAAAACGATGAACAGCTGAAAGATAAATTGAGAAAGCTTGAGCCCGACTTTTTTATAACTTTTGCCTTCGGACAGCTTTTGACTCAGGAAATTCTTGATATTCCAAAAATTTCCACAATCAACCTGCATGCTTCGCTGCTTCCTCAATACAGAGGTGCAAATCCGATTCAGCGAGCAATATATGACGGACAAACAGAAACCGGTATTACCACAATGCTGACAGTGCTTGCTCTTGATGCCGGTGATATCTGCCTTCAGGAAAAAATAAAAATCACGCCGGATATGACGGATGCGCAGCTTATGCAAATAATAAGCGATAAAGCTCCGTTTATTATGTATCCGACAATAAAACAGCTGTACAACAAGGTGCTTACACCTCAAAAACAGGATGAGTCGCTTGTGACAATAGCCAAAAAGTTCAAAAAAGAAGATTCTGTTATGGATTGGGCTAAAACTGCCCAACAGTTGCACAATCAAGTGCGTTCCATGACAACATGGCCTGTTGCCAGCACGACAATTGACGGCAAAAACGTCAAAATTTTAAAAACATCTGTGCTCGAAAATGATTCCAAAAACATAGACTACGGTGTTGTTTCTGAAATCACAAAAGACGGCATTGCAGTAAAAGCCAAACAGGGTACACTGCTTATACAAGAACTTAAACCCGAGGGAAAAGCAAAAATGGATGCCTTTTCTTGGACAAACGGAGCTAAAATTAAATCAGGAATGAAAGTCGGAGAAGAATGTATTCAAGAGGTATAAGAGGAGCAATAACTGTTGCTGCAGACACACCGCAAGAGATAGAAAAAGCAACAGTAGAACTTTATGCAAAAATAGAAGAGCTAAATGAGTTAAAATCACAGGATATATCTCATATAATATTTTCAATGACAAATGATTTAAAAAGTGCATATCCGGCTAAGTTTTTAAGACAACATTTTAAAATAGCTGATGTACCTTTAATGTGCTTATCTGAATTAAATATAGAAGGAAGTCTTAAAAATTGCATAAGGCTGCTGGTTGTTGTGAATACAGACAAAACACAGGCAGAAATAAAACATGTTTATCTTGGCGATGCAAAAATACTCAGACCTGATATATCAACAAAATGAATTTTCAAACTGTATGCTAAAGTAAAGCAAGACAAAACTTATTTGGTAAGTACCTGATTTATTTTTTCTTTATAGAAACCAACAATGTCAATAATCGCATGCAGCGTAAGTGCAGTGATTTCAACTTCTTGTTTCCATTTATTGTATGAACATTTGGTTGGAAAAACAACAAGCGGATCGCTCGGGAATATCCTGCAAATATCCGGACGGTTTTCATAATCCGTACACAATCCGTCTTTGCCTAATTTTGGACAGTAATAAAAATAAAGCTCATCACCGTCAAAAGTTTTTTCCAATAATTCTATATAGTCGGGAAAAAGCTTGCGTGGTTCTTCTTTTGTGTTATATGGCACAAAAACAGAAACGAAATCCTGAGCAAATTTATCTCCGTTTTTGGCTTTTTCTTTTAACTGTTCATAAGAATATTCTGAACTAGCAAGCCTGCAGCAGGATCCGCAGCACTCACATGAAAAGCTATCACGCCTTAAATCTATAGCTTTAATTTTTTCCAAGACCTCTTTGGAAATTTGATTTTCCAGCTTATCAAGTGCAGCTTCTTGCCAGAAACGATATCTGCAGTGATTAGGGAATTTGTCAAAAATAGTTATATTGTTAAAATCAATTGCACAATCTTTCGTGCAATGATTGCATAAAGATGCATTTTTTAAAGACAATAACTGCTTGTCTATTGCAATTTGAGCTTTTTTAAAAAGTTCCCTGTAAATTTTTTGGGTATTAATTATTTCTTTTTGTAAGTTATTCATCTCAATAATATAGCACATTCATAAAAATTGATATAGAATAAAATTTATAAAATGTCGGAGAGGAATTTAATTTTAAAGTTGGGGATATGAAAAGAATACAACAGTTATCAAGACAGCTAATAAACCAGATTGCAGCTGGCGAAGTTATTGAAAGACCTGCATCCGTAGTAAAAGAGCTTGTAGAAAACTCAATTGACGCAGGGGCAACAAAAATTGAAATTGAAGTAAGCAAGGACTGCCTATCAATAAGAGTGTCGGACAACGGCTCCGGCATACATCCCGACGACATAGAGCTAGCGTTTTCCAAGCATGCCACAAGCAAAATCGCAAACTCTGAGGATTTGTTTGACATACATACAATGGGATTCAGAGGCGAAGCGCTTGCTAGTATTATTTCCATAGCAAAAGTAATTTGTACAACAAGGACAAAGGATTTTGAAACAGGAACCCGTGTGGAATGCGAAGAATCCAATGTGAAATCGACCCCCTGCGGCTGTGCCGTCGGCACAACAATGGAGATTAACGACCTCTTTTACAACACTCCTGTAAGGCAAAAGTTTTTAAAATCAGAAAAGGTTGAAGTGTCTTATATTGCTGAAATTTTACAAAGTATAGCAATAGCAAATCCGGATGTTTCAATAGCTCTTATTTACGACGGAAAAACTCCGGTGAAAACTTCCGGCAGCGGAGATTTGCTCTGTGTACTGACGGAAATTTATTCAAACTCAATAGCTAGCGAACTAAAAAAAATAAATAAAGCCGATGAATTGTCACATTTATACATTACCGGTTTCTGTTCCACACCCGAATTTACTCGTTCTACCAAAAAATCTATCTATACCTTTGTAAACAACAGGGTCGTTAAGTGCCCGCTCATTTTAAGAGCTATTGATACCGCTTACAAAAATATGCTGCCGTCTGGCAAATACCCTTTTGTATGCTTAAATCTTGAATTGCCCGCTTGTGATGTCGATGTTAATGTACATCCAACAAAACGAGAAGTAAGATACAAAAATCCTAACCAGATATTTAACTTTGTTTACAGCGCAATACTAGGCGCATTATCTGTTGTTGCGACTCCTGCAGCACCCTCGCATAGTGAAAACAATGTTTTGCCTTTCGGAAATTATTCATCTTTCAGGTCAGAAGAAAGTTCTGAATTAAAATCAGATGACAACACTGATGATGATACCGTTTATGTTTCTCAAGAAAGTTTCGATAAAATAAAAGAAAAACAATACACATACGCTCAAAAGCCTCAATATCAGATTCCGTCTTATGAAATGAAGATTAAACAAATGGATTTGGATATACAATCTTCAGCCGTTGTTGAAGAAACCTTTAACATAATAGGTCAGTACAGAAACACCTATATTTTGTTTGAAGAAAATGGAGAGCTTAAAATAGTGGATCAGCATATTGCTGATGAACGCTATATTTTTGAAAAGTTGCAGGAAAATCTAAAAACAGAAAATATAGCTTCACAGCTTTTGTTAATTTCTGATGTTCTGCCGCTTGAATCACAGGATGTGGAACTCATTATGGAATATTCAGAAAAACTGCAAAAATTCGGATACAAAATAGAAAAAGTTTCCGATACAGAGGTTATCTTTAAAAAAATTCCACAGGTGATAGCACACGTAAAAGTTAACGATATTCTCGCAGATATATTGGAAAATCTTCACGGCGATTTGAACAATCTTGAAGAAAAAATGCTTGTCACAATGTCTTGCAAAGCCGCAGTAAAAGCAGGTGCAGAACTTAACCTGTGGCAGATGGAAGAACTAATAAAAAAATGGAAAACAACAAAAATGCCATACACCTGCCCGCATGGAAGACCAATTTTGCATACCTTCAGCGAAAAAGAAATTGCAGCTTTTTTCCATAGAAATGTTTAAAGAACAAAGCAGACATACTTAGTAAAAAAGAGCATAAAAAGTTCAAAATCTCCTAAAGTTTTTCAAAAACAAAAAATTGAAACAGCAATCCCATTGTGGAATAATATCGTCAGGGATAAAAATTATGAACGACAAGATAATCATAAAAGGAGTAAATCAACATAATTTACGCAATGTTGATTTAGAACTGCCGAAAAACGAACTCATTGTATTTACGGGTGTATCAGGTTCAGGAAAAAGTTCTCTGGCTTTTGATACAATTTTTGCAGAGGGGCAAAGACGCTATGTAGAAAGCCTTTCAACATATGCTCGCCAGTTTTTGGGGCAAATGGACAAACCTGATGTCGAAAGTATCGAAGGACTTTCACCAGCTATTTCCATTGACCAGAAGTCTACCTCGAACAACCCTCGTTCAACAGTAGGTACAGTTACGGAAATTTATGATTACTTAAGGCTTTTATTTGCCCGCATCGGAGTTCCGCACTGTCCCGAGTGCGGAGCGGAAATTAAACCGCAGAGCATAGACGAAATCGTAGACAAAATTTTAAAATTGCCCGAAGGCACAAAAATACAAATTATTGCACCCGTTATAAGAGGGAAAAAGGGCGAATACACATCGCTTTTAAATGAGCTTAAACAAGACGGCTTTATCAGATTGAAAGTCGACGGAAATCTTTATAACCTTGACGAAGACGAGATTTCTGACATAAAACTTGAAAAAACAAAAAAACACGATATAGATGTTGTTGTCGACAGAATTGTAGTAAAAGAAAGCGCAAAATCAAGAATCGCCGACAGTGCACAAATTGCTCTGCAAAAAGCTAACGGTTTGATGTCGGTCGACGTAATCGGAGGCAAAGAATTGATTTTTTCGGAAAAACTTGCCTGCCCGACCTG
This sequence comes from Candidatus Gastranaerophilales bacterium, assembly GCA_944325555.1. Taxonomy (GTDB): domain Bacteria; phylum Cyanobacteriota; class Vampirovibrionia; order Gastranaerophilales; family Gastranaerophilaceae; genus Limenecus. Next base: position 80,721 of record CALVAN010000007.1, read on the forward strand.
CGGTTTAAGTTTTGAAGAGCTTGCCCCTCGAAGCTTCAGCTTCAACAGTCCTTACGGAGCCTGCCCGACTTGTTCGGGGTTGGGCTATGACTTTGTCATTGACCCTGATTTGGTAATACCTGACAGAAAAAAATCAATCAAAGATGGTGCCATATATCCCTGGAGCAAAACCTCAACCTCATACTATGACGACGTTCTTGCGTCGGTATCCGAACACTACAACATTGATTTAAACAAACCTTTTGAAGATTTGCCAAAAGCACATCAGGATATAATCCTCTATGGCGGCAAAGACGTCATTACAATACGGGTTAAACGATTCGGTACAAACCGCTATGAAAACCATAAGATGAAATTCTGGGGCGTTATTCCGTTCCTCGAAAAACGATATAACGAGTCCAACGGAGAATACTGGAGAGAAGAAATCCAAAAGTATATGAAAATGACTCCGTGTAAAGACTGCCATGGTGCAAGGCTCAAGCCATATATACTTGCTGTTACAATAAACGGAAAAAATATTTTTGAAGTCTGCAACATGCCGATTACCGAAAGCTTTAAATTCTTCTCGGATTTATTCCTTGAGCTTTCAGACTATCAGATGAAAATAGCAAAACAAGTGCTTGAAGAAGTCAGAGCAAGACTAAAATTTATGTTGGATGTGGGCCTTGGATATCTCAGTCTCAGCCGTATGTCTTTGACTCTTTCCGGCGGAGAAGCACAGCGTATAAGACTGGCTACACAGATAGGCAGCGGCCTTTCAGGAGTTTTATATGTTCTTGATGAACCGTCCATCGGGCTTCATCAGCGTGACAACGACATGCTTATCAAAACCCTTTTAAGGCTCAGAAACCTCGGCAACACCCTCATCGTTGTTGAACACGACGAAGACACAATGAAAAATGCGGATTACATTGTTGATATAGGCCCCAGAGCAGGTGTTCACGGCGGAAAAATAGTTGCCAAAGGGACACTGGAGGAAATAAAATCCGTTAAAGAATCAATAACCGGTCAGTACCTCAGCGGTGCAAAAAAAATCCCCGTTCCGAGCAAAAGAAGAGAAGGCAACGGCGAATTTTTGCACGTTAAAAATGCCCATCTGAACAATCTTAAAAATATTGACGTAGATATTCCGTTAGGAAAAATCGTTGCATTAACAGGTGTTTCTGGCTCAGGAAAATCGACTCTTATGCAGGATTTAATCCACGAATATGCAATACACAAACTCAGAGGCAACAAGCCCAAGCCGATTGGCGTTGACGAAATTTCAGGATTCGAACACATAGACAAAATCATTGACATAGACCAATCGCCAATAGGCCGAACACCCCGTTCAAACCCTGCAACTTACACAGATGTGTTCTCGCATATAAGAGATTTGTATGCAATGACAAACGAATCAAAAGTCAGAGGCTACAAACCCGGCAGGTTCAGTTTTAACGTCAAAGGCGGACGATGTGAAGCCTGTAAGGGCGACGGTTTATTAAGAATCGAAATGAACTTTCTCTCCGATGTATATGTAAAATGCGATGTGTGCAAAGGGCAACGCTACAACAGAGAAACACTTGAAGTTAAGTACAAAGGGGCAACAATCGCAGATGTTCTCAACATGACCGTTGCGGAAGCTTATGTATTTTTTGAAAATATTCCAAAGATAAAAAGCAGGTTAAAAACACTTTACGACGTAGGTCTCGGATACATAAAACTCGGACAGAGTGCAACTACCCTCTCGGGCGGTGAAGCTCAAAGAATCAAGCTTGCTTCCGAACTCAACAAAAAAGCAACTGGCAAAACCTTGTATCTGCTGGATGAGCCGTCAGTCGGTCTGCACTGGTATGATTTGGACAAGCTGATAAAAATCATAAACAAGCTTGCCGATGCGGGTAACACAATACTTATTATCGAGCACAATATGGATTTAATAAAAGTTGCTGACCATATAATTGACCTTGGGCCCGAAGGCGGTGACGGCGGCGGAAATGTTGTTTTTTCTGGTACACCAGAAGAAATTGTCAACTGCCAACAGTCATACACGGGTAAGTATTTAAAAGATTATCTTCAATAGTGCGGCAGTCAAAAGTATTTAAACAGTACATATCGGGATGCCCGCAGGGTAGAACGCGGATTGTTACGCAGTAACAATTGCGATAGAATTGCGACTATAAATAATCATAAAATTTGATTATTCGGGTACGCACAGCCAGGAACTATCCCCTTCCACAAAAGTAATCAACAGGTAGGACATTTTTTTAATAAAACATAATATTTATGTATGTAACCATAATAGCAGAGACCTTTGTGAAGTGAATTACAGAAAGTTTCACAAACAACTACAAGCGATGTTTGTTTGAGGGCTATGTAATTATAACAAGCTCTTTAAGTTATCTAATGAGAGCAATTTATATAGCCCGAGTTGCCGAGCTTAAGTTTGTGTTACTTTCTGTATGAACGAAACAGCAGGTCGGGAGTTTCTTGGGCTCCACCCGTTCTTTGCTGCAAAGAATGGGTGGAACATAAAACATAAATCTTAGTTTTTACCAAACTTTTTTTATAAAAAATTGATACATCCAACCCATTGATATCATGCGAGCTATACATATCGGGATGCCCGTAGGATAAATGCAATAAGGACATGGCGCGGATTGTTACGCAGTAACAATTGCGTTTGAATCGCAGCAATAAACAGACATAACAAATAAAAAATGCGTCACCCGCGATTCGAACGCGGGACCTATCCCTTAAAAGGGGAGTGCTCTACCTACTGAGCTAGTGACGCATTTACATGACTATTTATTTTTCAATACAATCGAAAAAAACCTTTTAATTCCGACTGCTTATATAACATAACAAGAACATATCTTCCCGTCAACATATTTTTTGTTTTTTATCTAAAAATTGTTTGATGCCTGTCAGGACCGACGCTTATTATCGAAATTCTAACCCCCATAAGCTCTTCCAACCTTCGCAAATATTTTTTTGCATTCTCGGGAAGTTCATCATAAGTGCGAACTTTTGTAATATCGGTTTTCCAACCGGCATGGGTTTCATATACAGGAGTTAAAAATTCATGAGTATTAACATTTGTCGGATAATATTCAAATATTTCCCCTGTTCTTGTATCTTTGTAGGCAGTACAAACTTTTATTTCATCAAAAGTATCAAAGACATCCAACTTAGTAACAGCCATAGAGGTCAAACCGCTCACTAAAACACCGTATTTTGCAACAACTGCATCAAACCACCCCGTACGTCTTGGACGCCCTGTTGTTGTTCCGAATTCATGCCCGATATTTCTGATTTTGTCGCCTGTTTCATCATTGAGTTCCGTAGCAAAAGGCCCCTCGCCTACTCTTGTGATATATGCTTTGGATACACCTATTACTTCTTTTATCATGTTAGGACCGAACCCGCTGCCAGTGCAGGCGCCGCCGGCTACCGGGTTTGAGCTTGTGACATATGGGTAAGTTCCCCAGTCAACATCAAGCATAACACCCTGCGCTCCTTCAAAAAGAATTGATTTATTCTGCTGAATGGCGTCGTGGAATATTTTTTGCCAGTCAAAGCAGACATAAGGTTTTAATATTTCCGCATATTTTGCGCACAAATCCAACACGACTTCTTTTGAATACGGATTCAGACCGTAAACTTGAGTCAATTCTTTATTTTTCAGCGGCAATATATTATCAAGTTTTTTTGCTAATCCGTCTAAATCAAATAAGTCCTGAACCTTTATACCATGGCGAGAAACTTTATCAGTATAAGTAGGTCCGATACCTTTTTTGGTAGTGCCTATTTTAGCTGTACCTTTGGCGGTGTCTTCACTGTATCCGTCAATATCTATGTGATAAGGCATAGTAATTGAAGCAAGCGGTGATATTTTTAAACCTGATAAATCAATATTTTCTTTCTTAAGGTTTTCTATTTCCTCATTCAATACCTCGGGATATATAACAGTTCCGGCACCTATAAAACACAGTTTGTTTTTGTACAATATACCGGAAGGAATGAGATGGAATTTAAAAGTTTTTCCGTCATTTACAACAGTATGCCCTGCATTGCAACCGCCCTGATAACGGATAATTATATCAGCATTCTGAGCGAGTATATCTGTGATTTTGGCTTTTCCTTCATCCCCCCATTGTGCACCTATTACTACTGTATTTTCCATTTTCACACCCCTATGTTATGTACATAAACAATTATAAAACAAATTAAAATTTTCATATAGAAAGAATTAGGAATATTACCAATGTTTATCCTCATCGCTGCCGCTTATAACATACATTTCTTTTAAGCAGACAAGGGCTAATTTCGCTTATATTTTATTTGAAACAATATTAAACTTTGATTTTTTAAGCTTTAGTGCTGTTCGAAATCCATAAAAAAACAGGTGCAGTTATAAAACTACACCTGTTTTTTATTGTAATATATTAATTATACCTTAGTTTCGTGTTTTACTGTTGATCTTAAGTGAAGTTCCATCAACTGTTCTTCTGAGGCGTATGTTGGCGCATTGGTCATAAGACATTTAGCGGCTGAGTTTTTCGGGAAGGCAATAACTTCTCTTATGGAAGTATTGTGAGTCAAAAGTGCAACCAGTCTGTCCAAACCTATTGCAAGACCAGCGTGCGGCGGTGTGCCGTACTGGAATGCCTGAATCATAAAGCCGAATTTCTGCTGGACCTCTTCTTCAGTAAACCCAAGAGCCTCGAATACTTTGCTTTGTACTTCCGGTGAGTGGATTCTGACAGAACCGCCGCCGAGTTCGGTACCGTTGTAAACAATGTCGTAGGCAACGGAACGTACGTTCATCGGGTCGGTTTTCATTTTGTCAACATCTTCAAGGTTAGGAGATGTGAACGGATGGTGCATTGCCATTACTCTGTCGAATTCCTTGCTGTACTCAAACATCGGGAAGTCAACAACCCACAAGAGTGCGTGTTTTTCTTTGTCAATGAGGTTCAATTTTTCACCAAAGAACAGTCTGAATCTGCCCATAACATCGTATGTTGTTTTCTTGTCATCAGCAACAAAGAATACAACATCCCCGGGTTGTGCCTGAGCACGTTCTTTGAGAGCTTCGATTTGTTCTTCTGTCAAGAATTTAAGAATAGGCGATTTTACTGTACCGTCTTCCATATAAGTAATCCACGCAATACCTTTTGCACCGAAGGAAATTGCCGTTGCACGGACATCATCCATTTCTTTTCTTGAATATCCGGCAATGCCCGGGATTTTAACGGCTTTTGCAATACCGCCTTTTTTAAGAGTTTCTTTAACCGGTTCAAAGGTTGATTCCAGCATGATATCTGAGATATCAAACAACTCTAAACCAAAACGTGTATCGGGTTTGTCGGAACCGAATCTGTCCATTGCTTCCTGCCAGCTGATTCTGACAAACGGCGGTTTTACTTCAACGCCCGCAGCCTTAAATGCTTCAACAATAAGTCCTTCCGTCATTGTAATAACGTCATCCTGCGTTGCGAAAGACATTTCCATATCCACCTGAGTAAATTCGGGCTGTCTGTCTGCTCTTAGGTCTTCGTCACGGAAGCATTTTGCAATCTGGTAATATTTTTCAATACCGCCGACCATCAACAGCTGTTTGAAAATCTGTGGTGATTGCGGCAGAGCGTAGAATTTGCCCTCCTGTACACGGCTGGGTACCAGATAATCTCTTGCGCCTTCAGGGGTTGTGTTGATAAGGATAGGTGTTTCAACCTCTGTAAATTCGCAGTTGTTGAGATAGCTTCTTATTGCCGTAACGATTTTGTGTCTTAATTTAAGGTTGTTAGCCATTTGCGGACGGCGGATATCAAGGTATCTGTATTTTAAACGGATATCTTCTTTTGTATCGTCAGAGGAAAGGTCAAATGGAAGCAGTTTTGCTTCAGAGAAAATTTTAACCTCTGTCGGATACATTTCGATTTCGCCTGTTGCAAGGTCCGGGTTGTAGGTTTCGGGCGGTCTTTTGGTTATTTTGCCTTTAACCTGAATAACGTATTCGTCTTTGAGTTTTGAAAAAACCTCGTGAACTTTCGGGTTAATCTGCGGGTCTGCAACCACCTGAAAGAAACCTGATTTATCTCTCAATTCGATAAATATAATGCCGCCAAGGTCACGCACAGCAGATACCCAACCTGCGAGCGTAACTTCTTTGCCGATATCTTTAATTGTTAAGTCTTCGTTATAGTGTGTTTTCATTGATGAAAGCGTGTGCACATCTGTTGTCATTTTTATATTCCCTATCCTTCGTAATGTTTCGTATAATAAATTTATAACAAACAAAGCAGAGAATCAATTTTCTTAGGTTCTTTTTATTTATTAAAAAGCCCGTTATTTTAAACGCATAAATTCCTCTATTTTTGAGTACTGCTCGGGCAGCTTTTGTGTATTGCTCTGCTCTTTGAGTTTGTCTTTTTGTACGGAATGCCTTAAAAATTTGTTTAAAAAGTGAGGAACGCTAAAACCTAAAACAGCCATATTGGTTATTAAAGATACCCAATACAGCGCAGCACCGAGGTTTCTTGTACGTTTCAGAACTTCGGGCGAAACATTTTTCAGGTTGTTAATTTTTCGAAACCTTCGTGTCGGCAGAAGAAAGCTTTTGAAAAAGCCTATCTTTTTGCCGTTATACTTATCCGTATTCATAATTTTTGTGCCCAAAAATTTGTCGGATAATCTGCCTAAGATGTTGTTTATTAAAAAATCTCCGCCGAAAAACATAACAAAAGTTGCGCCTTCTCTTGCTGTTCTGTCACGCAGCTCGTACTTGTCACGAGAGGACGGAAGCTTTGCAAGAAAACCTGTAAACGCCCATTTTAGCGCATTTACGGTTTTTGACATGCTCACACCCGAGGTGTAATTAAAATTCTGTGCGTTGTTTTTGATAAAATTGGCGGTCTTAGCGCTCAGACCTTTTGTTACTGCTCTGGAGATTATAATCCCCGGTATAAAAGCAAAAGCCAGTGTACCCGCAAGACGTTTCAGTTTGCTTTTTGCGTGGTCTTTTTTGGAGACCTCTTTTTCCTCAAGCATATTAAAGGTTGCGGAAAACCCTTTGCGTCCGGTTTTGTACTCCGTAATCCCCGTTGCAATCCACGGAATACTGCCCATCAAAAGCCCCGTGGACATAAAATCCGAGCGCAAAATCTGCTCGTGTGCCTTCAGTAATTTTGCTTTAAGCTCGTCTTCTCTGCCTTTAAAACGCTCAAGAATATTTTCAAAATCCTTTTCGGCTTTTAACTGTTTTGCGGATTCTCTGATACCATCCGTCATTGTTTTGGCGTCTTTGGTCAGGTATTCTTTTGACACCTGAATAATTTTCTTTTCGTTGTTGGCAAAGTTTTTTACAATCCCGTTTTTGGCAAGGAAAAATTTGTTATACCTGGGCAGCAAAAACAGCGGCATTATAAAGGCAAATGTCACGCTCAGCGTGGACATTCCTATTCTTTCAAGCGCTTCTTCCTTTGTGTTGGACATTATGGCGTTTGGAATAGCGCACCCGCCAATATTTGTAAGACCTCTGTTTAAAAGTGTATGCGCCTGAATAAAAGCCGTTGCGTCGTAAAATCCGCCTTTAAAACTCGGCTGAGCTTGATTTCTTGTGTTCATATAAAGCAAGTCAAGCTTTTTATCAAGCGCCTTGTACATTTGAGGTGTCATGTTGTCTTTGTAAAACTGTTTTTCATACTCAATGCCTTTTGGAAACACCTTTTGTTTAAGCAGATTATAGGCGGTTTTGGGGTCATCAATATTGAGCACTGTTTTTTCAAGCGGGCATTTTATTTTTGAGTTTTTATCCAGCACGCTGTCTGTGACTTCATCAGCTTTGCAGTTTATACCCTGTTTTTGGAAAAATTCACGGGCTGATTTTGTCATTATCGGGGTTCTGATGTTTTTTGCGTTACCGTAGGCAAAAAGTATTGCCGAAGCTTTGCTGATTCTTCTGTCTGCAATATAACAGTCTTTGAGGTCGTTGTTAAAATCCTCGAGCGCAAGAAATACGGGCTTAAGATTGCGCTGGTCGTAATATTTTATTTTCCCGTTTTTATAAATTGCAAGAGTATGTTTGTCGAGGTTTTTGAGCATCTCCTGCTCAACCGGCACTGACGGTTCTTTTTGAATCCGATTTTTGTATGAAAAAGTTGTGTTTGGGTTCAGGGCTGATATTTTCATTGCACAACCCTTTCTTCAATTTCGTAGCAGGGATATAGCGAGCCTTTGGGATACTCAAAGGCTGTCACTTTCAGTGAGTGTTTAAAGGCTTCGTCGATTTTAAGCGTGGTGTCCTCTTTTGGAATTTGTTTTAACATTTCAAAACCCTGACCACCATTAGACAGGTATTCATCTATTGCACATGAGATTTTTTTGTCCGTATTTAATATCGGTTCGTTATTTATGTAAATTTCTTCAACCGTGTATTTGTTGCTTGTTTTGTCGCTGATTCCTTTTACTTTAAGGTTTGAGGACGCCTGCAAAAACTTTGCGTTGCCGGGGATATCAGTTGTTCTGTTTTTGAACGAGTGTTCAAACATTTGTTTAAGCACTTCAGGCGTAAGCTCTACTTTTTTTATCGGAAGTTTCGCCATCATGGTTTTTTGAAAATCATAGTTTGTTAACGGGGTATCTTTATACGGCAGTGGCTTAACAAGCAAACCCGTTGAAAAAACGCAAATATCCGTGTCCAGTGTGTTTTTTATTTCGTCAGCGAGAAACGAGCCTAAGGAGCACGGGTTTGAGTATTCTTTTGTAAACTTTATTCTGCAAGGCGCTATAGGTTCAAGCAGTTCCCGTTCGTATTTTGAAAGATTGCCAATCATTTCTTTTGAAGGCGTCAAATCTTCTTCTTTAATAATTTTAAGGTTCTGTACCAGCTTAAAATCTCCCTGCTTGTTTATTTTAAAGTGAACAATGCCTTCGCTGAAGGCAGGCGGATAGTAGATGTGCTCTTCGGGATGAAGGTGCCCCATCGGCTTGTGGTCGTGTCCGCCTATGATTATATCTGCGGGGAAATCCAGTTCTTTTGCTTTGTTTAAAATATCTTTGCTTGAGGGTAAATAGTCGTGGTTCAGTATTATTACATTGTCGGGCTTTTCTTTTTCAATCGCTGTTTTTATTTCCTCAAGCACTTCCGCTTGAGGCTTTGGTGTGATTTCTTTTGAATTTATGTTGTTGATACAAAAGCCGGTGACAAAATTTTTATCGCCGTCACGCTCTACTATTGCATAAGGCTTTATCCAGTCGGGGCGTTTGCCTGTTTTGGCATCAAAAATATTTGCACACACGGTTTTGATTCCTGCGTCGGCAAATTTTTTAACGGTGTTTATAAGGTATTGCAGGCTGTCGCCGTTAAAGCCGAAATCATTGTTGCCGAGGGTCATAACCATTTCTAGCTCCGGTGCAAGTTCTTTTGCTTTTACAAAACTGTCGGCTTCAAGTTCTTTGGGGTATATGCCTTTGAACATGTCGCCGCAGTTTAAAAGCAGCACATTGTTGTTATTTTGTGCGGTTTTAACAGCTTCCGACAAAATTGTGCGTGTTTTTCTTGTGTCCTGATGTGTGTCGGACAGAGCGTATATGTCTGTTATCCCTTTAAAATTTACTGTTGTTTTCATATTTTGATTGCTAGTCTAATGTCTGAGAGGGACCTCGCTTTTAGGAGTGCTGCACACTCTGCCGAGTCAATGTGCCAGTGGCACGTTGATGAGAGGCAGCGAGGTCGCCTAAGCTATAATTTTACGTAAGTGACCCCATGCACTTGTTGCGGGTGCCATTGTTGTATAGCCAATATTGTACTTGTTTATTGCACCCGTTCAATGAGTTGGCGGGGGCAGTTGACTATATGAAATATAATGACGACTTTAGTGTACTATTTGATAGTTGCTATCAGTCAATAGCGGATTTTTGAATCTTATAAACAAAAGTTTACGCTAAAACACCTAAATTTACCACCATTGTATATCGGATATAATTGAATATTAATATGGTTTTATTTCATTAGATGTAAATTCTATTTAATTTGCAGAGAACAACGGTACAGGTTTAATGCAAATTTAAGACAGCTGCTCAGTTGCAGGAACTAAATAAAAATCCGACCTTTGTAAGAACTCTGTGTAAAAGGTGCCAGTGGCACGTTTTACATAGAGGCAGGCTAAGCCA
>CALVAN010000008.1 GCA_944325555.1 Candidatus Gastranaerophilales bacterium
TACTTTGTTTTTACTTACATATATATAAAAACAAAATAAATGTTCTATATTCAGTATATATCTATTTTGTTACATTTCGTTACAAAAATACCCGCAGCCTTACTGTGCGGGTATTTGAGGTTTGTAAAAAATCAGCGTTAGTCTATTTTTCTTTCTTTAATTAATGCTGTAATTGCAAGAGCTGTGAATAAAACTGCAGCGCCTACGTAGAAGGAGTATTCCCAGTGATAGTTTATTAAGCCGCCTGTTAGTTGTATTTCGCATTGTGAGATAAACCAGGCAACTACGGTACAAACAAGCACCTGCGGGCCTGCTATAAATATATTAAATATTCCCATTACGGCACCTTCAGAACCTTTTTTTATGTATTCAGACAGCATAGCAAAAGGCAAAGATAGTATGCTAGACCAGCCAATGCCAGCAATACCCATTAATAACATTATTGCTTTTGGATTTTTGGTAAGTGCCATTAATAAATATGCTGCTGTCATTGTTAACAACGAAATCAGATGTACTTTTTTGTTCCCAAATTTTGTTGATAACAATCCAATGGGTATTGAAACAAGAAAACATACAAGATTAAGTATTGCAAAACAAATGGAAGAAAAGTTTGTTGCGTCTGCCGTTGCATTTTCATATTGTAGAATCAATTCATCTGAAACACTTGTTAAATCAGGTACATTAAAAATTGTATGTATAGAAAATTGTGTAAAAAAGATAAACATACACATAACGCCAATCCAGGTAAAAAATTGCATCATGCATATTTTATAGACTTCCGGAGATGATTTTAAGAATGTTTTAAAATTATCTATAAAAGTTGGTTTTTTGGTTTCTTTTTTATCGTCGTCTTGCTGTTTATCGAATCTGCGTTCTTTAAAGGTTATGCAGGTCCACGTCATACCTAATGAAAAAGCCAGAGCGGCCATAATAAATTGAGCTTCAATAGACATTTGATAGTCGAAAGCCCAGTTTAAAAACGGTGCTGTGCCTGCCGCAATAACTGAACCCAGCCCGATAGCAAAACTAAGATAAGAATTAGCTATAGAGTGTTGTTCCGGCACAATGTTGTCGGGAATTAATGCTCTATATGGGCCTTGTGCGGCGTTTACGCAAGCATCTATAATCCATATCATTATTGCTGCAATAATTAATGCACCAAATTCCGGCACTGCAATGTGCAGCTTTCCGGCTGTAATATTGGCAATTCCCTCGGAATTAGGGAATGCCCACAATGCAATAGCAGCGAGGATAGCGCCAATCATAAGATAAGGTCTTCTTCTACCAAATACAGTGTGTGTGTTATCACTCATTGCTCCTATGATAGGTTGAACCACCATACCGGTTACAGGTCCTGCAAGCCATATCAATCCGAAAAGAAAAGGTGAAGCGCCCAGACCTTCCGTAACAGGTCCTGATAAAATAATTCTCATCTGCCAAGCAAATTGTAAACCGAAAAATCCTAAACAAAAGTTTAAGAGTTGTAGTGTGGTTAGTTTTCTCAATCCCGATTGTTCCTCTGTCATAAAAATCCCCTCTACTATTATAGATGCATTTCTATTATATTAAGAAATTTAAATAAAATCAAAACAAATTTTATTATTGTTCTCATAGTAATTGACCAAACGAAAATATGATGTATAAAATTATATAAGAGGTTCAGGTATTTTTATGGAAAAAGCCAAAACATTATTTGATGTAATAGGGCCGGTAATGGTAGGCCCATCAAGTTCACACACAGCAGGTGCTGTTCGTATAGGGTACCTTGCTGGGAAAATTTTCGGAGAAAAACCTGATAAAGTAACCTTCCGGCTTTATAACTCTTTTGCAAAAACAGGCAGGGGACACGGTACCGATAAAGGCTTGTTAGGCGGTGTATTGGGCTATGATGTAGATAACGAGAAGATAAAAACTGCTTATGAAGAAGCAGAAAAACGTTCAATTGCCTTTTACTTTGAATTTCGGGATGATTACACACGACATCCTAATTCGGTTGATATTATTCTTGAAAATACAAATATCGGAAAAATGGAAATAAACGGTATTTCTGTAGGTGCAGGAGAAGTCGCAATCACAAAGATAAACGGGTATAAATTCAATATAAACGGTGATTATGACACATTAATCTTAATATATAAAGACAAACCGGGTATGATATATAGAGTAACAGCTTTGTTGCAGGGACAAAATATTAATATCGCATCAATGCATTGTGATAGAAAGGCTAAAGGTAAGCAGGCTTCTATGGGTATTTGTGTTGATGGCGCTATTCCCGATTATATTATTAATGAATTAAGTAAAATAGAAGAGGTCTATCTTATAAGAAATATAGAAGTGTTGAAAAAATGACGGATTTAAAAAACTTTGCGGATATACTTGAAATAGCGAATAATAAAGGCAAAAGAATATATGAAATTTGTCAGATTCTGGAGTCAGAAAATACTGAAAAACCTGTATCAGATATAAGAAACAGGGTTAAGAATATTATTGCGGCTATGAAGTCTGCAATAAATGACGGATTAAAATCCGAAGAAAAATCAACAAGCGGTATGTGCGGTGATGATTGTGCAAAGCTGGTTTATATGTATAAAACAGGAAAGTCGTTATTTTCAACTTTGCAGCAAAAAATTCTTAAATATGCACTTGCAACAGTAGAACAAAATGCCAGAATGGGTAAAATTGCTGCCTGCCCTACAGCAGGTTCTTGCGGTATAGTTCCGTCTGTAATAATTGCTGTATCTGAAGAAATTGATATTGATGAAGAAAGAGAAGCGGATGCTTTAATAACTGCTGGATTAATCGGAAAAATTGTTTCAAACAAACTTGCCCTTGCCGGTGCGGTTGCCGGGTGTCAAAGTGAATGCGGGGTTGCAGCTGCAATGGCTGCAGCCGCAGTTGTGGAATTATATGAAGGAACAAATGAACAAATTATAAATGCTGCTGCTTTGACTTTAAAAAATATTATGGGCTTGGTTTGTGACCCCGTAGCCGGTTTGGTGGAAATTCCTTGTGTAAAACGTAATGCTTTTCTTGCAATTTATGCCTTGGTTGGTGCGGAATTAGCTCTTGCCGGTGTAAAATCGATTATACCTGCGGATGAAATAGTTGATGCGATGAAACAGGTTGGTGAAATGATGTCTCCCAAACTTAAAGAAAGTTCTGAGGCCGGGCTTGCTACAACTCCTACGGGGTTAAAAATTACATCAGAATTGGAAGAAAAGTGGAATAATCAGGAATAACACTCGATGTTTGAAGGACATCAAGCGAATTTTCGGCTGAGTCTTAGAATGACTAATTGTTTACTGCACCAAATGTCGTATTGCTAAATCCGACCGGCATTGTTGCTCTGACCGACAAAAACTTGTAAAAATAATAACTGCCAATCTCTTGCAATTTTGCGAGTTTTTGTTCATCATGAAAATAAATTAAAAGAAAGCCCGTCAAGTTTATGTTTAACAAAAAGAATCAAAAAATAGAACAAATCAGACTTAATAAATTTATTGCATCTACCGGACTTTGCTCAAGACGTAAAGCTGATGAGTTTATTGAACAGGGCTTTGTTAAAGTTAACGGCGTAATTGTTAAAGAGATGGGTTATCTTGTAACAAACAAGGATAAAATTACCGTAAAAAATCAACCGCTAAAAAAAACAGCACCGGTTTATATAAAATACTACAAACCGGCGGGATATATTACTACAATGAGTGATGAAAAGGGAAGAAAAACAATATATGATATCCTGCCTGATGAGGTTAAAGACCTTAAACCCGTGGGAAGGCTGGATAAGGATTCTACGGGACTTTTGATTCTTACAAATGACGGTGATTTTATAAACAAAATGACTCACCCTTCGGTAAAAATACCTAAAGTTTACAGGGTATCGGCAGAGGGTAAAATGAATACTCAGCACCTGCTGCAAATGGCAAAGGGTATTGAAATAGAAAAGGGAAAAATGGCATACGCAGATGCGATGATTCTTGATTATGAAGGTAAAAATACAATTCTTCAAATAGTTCTTTATCAGGGGATGAACAGGCAAATAAGAAAAATGCTGGACTCTTTGGGATTTCCCGTTATATCATTAAAAAGAATTTCTCACGGAACAATAAATATTCAAGGACTCAAAAAAGGGCAGTTTAAATACATAAAACCGAGGGAAATATCTGATTTGTTAAAATATATACAAAAGCTTGAAAAACAACAAACAAAGGAAACATAGCTATATGCAGGTTTTTGTTACAGGTACTGACACAGATGTGGGAAAAACAGTTGTTACTGCAGGTTTGGCTGCGGTAATGCAGTCATTAGGCTACAAAGCCGGTGTTTATAAGCCTTTTCAAAGTGGTGCAGAAGTAAAAAACGGGTTTCTTGTTTCTCCTGATTTGGCTTATGTAAAACAGTTTGATTTTTATATAGAGACTTTGTGTTCTTATTTACTTAAAGCTCCTACTGCTCCTTATATAGCAGCCGAACTTGACGGTATTGAAATTGATATGGATACAGTTAAGCAGGAGTATAATTCGATAAAAGAAAATTGTGATGTTTTGCTTGTAGAAGGTGCCGGCGGTTTAATGGTACCGGTTACAAAAGAAGTATTAATGATAGATGTAGCTAAAATGCTTGAAATTCCTTTGTTGATTGTCGCCCGTCCGGATTTAGGAACGATAAACCACACACTTTTGACAATAAATGCGGCAAAACAGGCAGGCATTGATGTTGCAGGGGTTATAATAAACAGATATCCCAGAGGAACAAACGATATTGCAATAAAAACAGCTCCAAAACTTATAGAAGAATACTCGGATGCTAATATACTCGGTATAATTCCTGATATAGAAGATTTTAAAAATGCAAAGCCGGGGGCTCTTATTAATGTGTTTATAAACAGCCTTGATATTGAAGGTATTTTTAGGATAAAAATACCTAAACTAAATTTGTCATTATAGTATTTCTTTTATGCCAAAATACTTGTAAAGATTTTATAAAGGCTGTTTTGGTCAGTGGTAAAATTAAAGAATAGTTAGGAAGACGTATGTGGAAAAAGGAGAGTTTTATGATTCCTATAGTTGATTTAAAAAGACAATACAAACAAACCGGGGCAGAAATAGAAAAAGCAGTTGTTGAAGTGTTACGTTCAGGTGCTTATATTTTAGGCCCTAATACAAAAGCTCTTGAACAGGAATTTGCTCAATATCTTGGTACCAAACATGCTATCGGGCTTAATTCCGGTACAGATGCTTTGCACCTTGCTTTAAGAGCACTTGATATAGGAGCTGGTGATGAAGTTATTACTGTAGCATTTACTTTTGTTGCGACTACTGAATCAGTCGAAATTGTCGGTGCAACTCCTGTATTTGTTGATATTGATCCTGATACCTTCAATATGGATGTAACTCAAATAGAATCTAAAATTACTCCCCGTACAAAAGCAATTATGCCTGTACATCTTTATGGTCAGCCTGCTGATATGGATGCAATTATGGATATTGCAAAACGTCATAACTTATATGTAATCGAAGACTGCTGTCAGGCTATCGGTGCCGAATATAAAGGTAAAAAAGTCGGTTCATTTGGAGATATCGGCTGCTACAGCTTCTTCCCGACTAAAAATTTAGGCGGTATGGGCGATGGCGGTATGGCTGTAACTAACAGCGATTACCTCAAAGACAGAATGATTGCTTTAAGAAACCATGGCGGTGCAATCAGATATCACCACGATGAAGTTGGCGTTAACAGTCGTTTAGATGAAATCCAATCGGCAATTTTAAGAGTTAAAATGAACTATATCGACGAATGGAATAAAATGCGTCGTGAAGTTTCTCGCAGATATACTGAATTGTTCAAAGATTGCCCTGATGTACAAACACCTAAAGAACTTCCTGATACATATTGTGTTTATCATCAGTACACAATCAAAGTTCCTCACAGAGATGAAGTTCAAAAAATGCTGCAGGAAAACGGCGTAGGTGCTATGCTTTATTATCCGATTCCGCTGCATATGCAAAAAGTCCATGCTCATTTGGGTTATAAAATGGGTGATTTGCCTCATACAGAATATGATACACAGCATGTTATGAGCTTGCCGATGTTTGCAGAATTAACTATGGAAGAACAAAAAGAAATTGTTGAAAAAGTTAAAGATGCTATAGCAAAATGCAAATCTAAAGCTTGCTGCTAAAATATTATTTCCTGTTTAAAAACAAAACCCGTCCTATAATAGAGAACGGGTTTTGTTTTTTGTAAATGTCTGAGTGGGACCTCGCTTGTAGGAGTGGTACACGGAGTGCGAGTGGCGCCGAGTCTAGCATCTTACGGAAGTGACCCCATGCACTTGTTGCGGGTACCCTTGTTGTATAGCCAATATTGTACTTGTTTATTGTACCCGTTCAATAAGTTGTCGGGGTCAGTTGACTATATGAAATATAACAAAAAATATTTTTAGGGGGTTTATGTATTTGTAGTTAATTAAAAGATTTTGTTCTATGTATATAAATTCATTTTCATATCCGGTTAAAAACCTGAAAATAAGTTTTACATCACGCAAGCTTGATAATGGTTTTATCTCAAAGATACAATTAGAAGAAGAACTTAAAAATGGTTCTTCAATTGAAGAAATATCCCAAAAATATAATATTAGCTCTCAAAGAATCAGTGTGCTGTTAAGAGTTTTTGGGTTAACAACGCCTAATAAACGGCATTGTTTATCTGAGACGGAATTAAATTTGAGAATGCCCAAATTAATTGAACAGGGAGCAACAATCTCAAAAATGTCAGAATCTATCCCAAGATATCAGATAGAAAAATGGCTGAAAATTAACTTACCGCAAGGTCTTAGAGAATATAGGAAACAACAAAAAACTTTATTATATGCCTCAAGTCTTTCTAATGAAGAAATTGCAAAAATAAGCGGAGTAACTGTCAGGTCAATAAGAAGCAAACGTGCAAAATACGGATATTCATCAGCTAAACTAAAAGAAGAAAAGAATCTTGAATTAATAAAAAATGCAATGAATCATTCTTTAAAAATTAAACAGATAGCCCAAGAAGTTAATATGGCTGCAGGAACCTGCTCGAAATATATAAAAAAATACGGCTTGTTGGAAATTTTTTATCAAAAACTGGGACAGCAAATTATACAAAGAATACAAGAAGGGACAAACAAACGACAACTCGCTAAAGAATTAAATATTTCCCAGAATGCGTTGAAAACATTGATGAAAAAATGTGAAATAGAAGATGCCTTTGAAACACATAAAAAAGCGGTTATTGCAAAAGTACATATACTTTCTCGAGAAGGTTTTAAAGTTCGCCAAATAGCAGAAAAATTGGGAATAAGTTCACGAGCAATATTTTATTATCTTAAAAAATTTAATTAGCGGATTTGGCAATCATATTTCGTCGTTTTGATTTATTTATTCTGTTTTCGGCTTATGCTATTATACCTTCATACAGAATATTTATGAGGGGTGAATTATGTTTTCTTTTTTGAAAAATCTAAAAGGTGCAAAAAAAGAAGAGAGAATTGATAAAGAAATTAATGAAATTTATACAAAGTTAAAAGAATTGTATGAAGTTGATTCTCTTGATGAAGCAAAAAAAGCAAAGCTAAAATCCTTAATAGAAGAAAACGGATATCTGCCTTACCCTTATATAAAAGCATTGGAAGATTTGTCACCTGCAGAGGTTCTTTACGGGCTAGAATTAAAATGGAAACAAAACGGGGTGTTCTCCGCTCAGGATAATGCTTTTAACTTTGAAAACGAGAAGATTTCTCCCGCACAAAGAGCTGATTACAGAAACGGAAATTGGCTGAAAAAAGAACAGCATAATATAAAATTAATCAACCTTGCAGGTCTGGGCAACGGTAATAATACTCAAGAAACCGGCAAACTTATAGACTGGCTCAGGCAGGTTCTTGTTCTGCCTGTTGGGTTGCCTGAAAAAGGTGTTTTGGGGACGACAATTTATCTTATTCCGTTTCACCCAAGAGAATTCGGCTGTGCATACCTGCCTGTCAGCAGCGAGGTAAGTCCTTTGCTTGAGGACAAAAAAATCACCAAAAATATTGGCTTAAATACAAAACAGCAGGTGCAGTTGTTTGTAAAATTGGCTCAGCTTGCTGGGCACTGCGTAATTTATGATGTATTGCCGCAAACTGGCAGATTCTCTAAAATGGTTCTTGCAAATCCTTCCATTGCAAGATGGTACGACATAAACGCTTTAATCTCCAAAATAGAAAAAGAAGTTGATAAAGCGTTTGATACCGTAAAAGAAGAATTTGACAAAGAAGATGCTGAAATTGTAAGAGATATTTATAAATCAACTCTTAAAAAAGGCTCAAATGATCTTTCTGAACATTATCAAACTATTTATAACAGATATGAAGAACTTGTTGCGCCAAAGAAAAAAGAATTTTCCGATGAAATGACAAAAAGAAATTCTCTGGCGGAAATACACATCAGAGTTAAAGATATAACAGCAGAGATTAATGGCTTCAAACCTTCAGAAAAGCTTACTGAAGAAGATATTACAAAACAGGGTGAAACAATACAAGCCCTGATAAAAGAAAATCTCTGGCCTGCACCCGGTGGTGCTTGGTGTTCTGCAGGTACTCCTGTATTTGACAAAATGTCAGAAACAGGAGATTATCCGGTATTCAAACATTTTGACTTCAAGGGCAATGATGTTACTCATTTTGCCAACCTTGATTGCCAGACTCCATATTACTTTGTATATTTGGAATCCGGTGAGTATAACAAACCTGTAATAGATGCTTATGTAGAATACCTTAAACAACTTCAAAAAGACTATAATTTTGACGGTTTTAGAGTTGATCATATTGACCATATTGTAGATGAGGTTTCTGAAAAAGACGGGGTGCCGATAAGTTATCGTGCTCCACGTGAGGTTTTGGGGCGGGCTAACAAAGAACTTAAAGAAACAGTGCCTCATTTTGCAACCCTTGCGGAATATATGCTGTGGGATAAGTATTATAAAGAATATCATGAGGATATGGCATTTGATGTACTTTGGGGAAATGATATAATTTCTCAGTTTTCAAAAAATCCGCAGGCAATTGTTACGGATAATCAGGAGCTAGAACAGTTTAATATCGCCAACCCTGATACAACATACGGAAACCTCTCAATTTTAAAAAGCTATAACAATCAAGACGGTGAATTTAGAGCTATAGACCAGTATCCGGGGCAGCTTGGCGAGGACGGAGCATTGTTTAAATGGTTTAAATACAAATTTTTGCCGGGTGGAAGAAACGCACAGCGTCCTGTTATGTTTATTGACGGAGATGAATCTTTTACAAAAACAGGTATTGAAAGTGTTATAGGCTCTGAAATTTCTATGCCGAGAACGAAGAATTACAAATTCTTTAATAAATTTAATGCAATTAATGATTTTGCGCTGAAGAATGTTTTGACAAGAGAAGGCGAAGCCGAAATTATTAATCAGGATGACGACGGTTTTGTTAGCTGGCTGATTTCCAAGGATCCGCTTAAGGAGTCTTTGCTTGTTGTTGCAAACTATAATGCACCGACGGAAAAAGTGACGGAAAACCATGATGACGGTTTTTCTAATACTTATATAAAAGAAGGGCAAAAAGTCTATGACAAAACCGTGCAAATGCCTTGCGATTATTCCATAGTTGCGGAATATATATATAAGGACACTGAAAAAATCGGCGAAGGAAAGTTTGAGGAAGTTAAATTTTCGCAACCGGAAAGCAGCTTGCATTTTGGTGAATTGCAGCCTTCTGAATTTAAAATTTATAAAGTGAAAAAATAAAAGAGACGTATTTTGGCGTCTGTTTTTGTCAGAAAAACCAACCTGCAGCTAAAGTTTGCCCTGCAACTTTAACTGTGTTAAAGATACAACGACAAAAATTCAATTGTCATCCTGAGGAGCGAGTGAAACGAGCGGGCTCAGAATCTTACCAACAGTGAAAGATTGTCGGAGAGGGCCCTCGCTTGTAGAAGTGGTACACGGAGTGCGAGTGACGCCGAGTCTAGAATTTTACGGAAGTGAACCCATGTACTTGTTGCGGGTGCCCTTGTTATATAGCCAATATCGTACTTGTTTATTGCACCCGTTCAATAAGTTGTCGGAGTCAGTTGACTATATGAAAAATAAACAACACCGGTAAGATTCTGAACACACACGCTTGAAAAAGACTACAAAAGACTGGCGCTTCAGAGTGACAACCTTCGTCATTCTGCGGCTTTAGCCGAAGAATCTATTATGGATTCCTTCATAGATTCTTGGTTTCGCTCAGAATGACAGTTTGATTTTTGCCTGCGGGCAAAAATTGTTGTCGGCAGACTAAAGCATATCCTGCAACTTTGTACAAAAAATCTTAAAAACAGGCATGATTTTTTTGTTAAAATTTAAAATTTAGTGTATAAAAAACATCTTAAAACCCTGATATATTAACAAATGTTACATGAAGCAAAATCATGGAAACCATGATGTAGAGCGGATGTACATGATTGTAAATAAATCGTTACTTTAA
This sequence comes from Candidatus Gastranaerophilales bacterium, assembly GCA_944325555.1. Lineage (GTDB taxonomy): Bacteria > Cyanobacteriota > Vampirovibrionia > Gastranaerophilales > Gastranaerophilaceae > Limenecus. The sequence goes on from CALVAN010000008.1 coordinate 10,523, forward strand.
AGAATAATCAAAATGCTGTACAAATCACACTTTCAATGGTTTAATAATATCAATAAATAAATTGTTGAGAAAAATTTTTGGGAGGAGATTTGGACGGATTTCCAAATCTAAAAAGCCGGTAATTATCCGGCTTTTTTATTTTGTATTGATTATAAAAAACAGGCAGCTTTATAATGCCGCCTGTTAAAATTTAGTAAACCTTTTTGTAGTTTATAACTTTTGAATAATTTCTATTTCGTTGCCGTCAGGGTCTTTGATAAAGGCAATTTTTGATTGTGCTTCGTCCATAACATACGGTTCGTACATGTATTCTCCGCCAAAGTCCTTGAATTTTTTATCAAACTCGTCCATATCTTTTGTTTCCACGGCAAAATGTCCGAAGGCATTTCCGTTTGTGTATCCGTTTTCGGGGTTTTCAAAGTTTTGAGTCAATTCTATTTCAAAATCTCCGTCCTCGCCTTTTAAAAAGTGCAAAATACAATCGTCTAATTTTATTTCATGAGTCTTTTTTAATCCTAAAAGCTCTGTATAAAATTTCATTGAAGCATCTATGTCTTTTACCCTTATCATTGCATGTAAAATTTTCATCGTAATCTCCTTAAGTTTGTAAATAACCGTACGGGTTAATCATAACATATCATTGTTTTTTTTACTTGAATTGATATATTTTATTATAAACGGGGATCAATTTATGACACAATTACAACAGACTGTTTTATTTGTTATCGACGACTTGGAACTCAAATATTTTGAGTTTAACGACCTTGTCACAAACTTCTGGCTAATCAAAGAGCTTTTGCAAAGAGATTATGAAGTGTTCATTACTGTAAAAAACAAACTGTTTACAGAAGATGATGTAGCAAAAACTATTTGCTGGGAAGCCTATGTTAAGGATAACAATATTTTTTATAAAAAAGATAACCCGAAAGAATACATTATAGAACACTTTGATGTCGTCTTTTTCAGACCTGACCCGCCCGTGGATATTGACTATATCAATGCTTGCAATGTTTTTGATTATGTTGATACGGAAAGAACTGTTATGATAAACAACCCCGTTGCAATCAAAAACTTTAATGAAAAATTTCATTTAAATTACTTCAATCGTTTTGCCCCAAAAAATATTGTTACTGCTGATGCAGACAAGATAAAACAATTCGTCAGAGAACATAAAAAGGCTATCATAAAACCTCTTAACAGATGTTTCGGCAGCGGCGTGTATTACCTCGATACGCAGGAACGTAATATTAACGCAATAATTAAAAACCTGACAAATGAAGGTAAAACTATGGTTATGGTGCAGGAATACTTAGAAGGCGCCGTACACGGGGATAAAAGAATTTTAATACTCGGTGAGCACGTTTTTGATGAATGTATAACCAAGCTCCCCGGTAAAGATGATTTTAAATTCAGTGTCCATTCCGATAAGTATTTTGAAACTTCAAAACTTACGGAAGAAGAAAAGAAAATGGCTCAGGAGGTTGCAAAATATCTAAACTCCGTGGAACTTTATATGGTAGGGTTGGATGTTGCGGACGGAAAGATTATGGAAGTTAATGTAACAAGCCCCTGCTACTTTATCAGAGAAATCAATGCACATAACTGCGAAAAATTTCAGGATGTGCTTATGGATAAACTGATAGAACTTATTGAACTCAAACAAGGAAAAATACCTGCATCTATATGCTGAAACAATCATTGAAAAATATTGAAGGAAATATACTTTGCGACGAAACACAGCTTACGGAAATATTTTTTTCTGGCTGCAAAACTCCGGAGGTGATGGCGCAAAAGCGTGTCGGTGTGGAGTTTGAAAAACTTCCGGTATGCAAAAAAAATTTAAAAGCCGCAACATATCCTAAGGTTGCAAGGTTTTTAAATTCTTTAAAAAATAATCAACTGCAATGGACAGACGGGGTTTATGAGAACAATGCGCTGCTCGGGCTGAAGTCCGACAACGGTGTTATTACCCTTGAACCCGGGTCGCAAACGGAATTGAGCCTGCGTCCCGTAAGCAGCATAAATAGTGTTTATAAAATTCTTAAAAGTTATAATAAAATAACGGCTCAAATTGCAGAAGAACAGGGGATTATTTGGCTCGGCTGCGGCATACAGCCTGTTTCGACTTACGGAAATATTAATATTATTCCTAAAAAACGCTATGAGTATATGACAAAATACCTGCCAACAGTTGCCAAAAGGCCGCTTGTTATGATGAGAGAAACCGCCGGCATACAGGCAAGCTTTGATTATGCAAACGAAGAAGACGCAATGAAAAAGTTTTCATTTGCGCTAAAATTGTCGCCCTTTATCAGTGCGGCTTTTGCAAACTCGCCAATTCGAAACGGCAGACTTACAAAATTTAAATCTAATCGTGCTGCAAGCTGGCTGGAAACGGATAATGACCGCTGCGGACTTGTAAGCTCAAAGGTTTTTAGCGGTGATTTTTCGTTTGAGCAGTATGCTCAAATTCTGCTTGATGTTCCGATGATTTTTATCGAACGAGTTATAAACGGAGTTAAAACAGCTATAAGGGTCGAAAATTTGACATTTCGGCAGTTTATGAAGCAGGGTTATGAAGGATTCAGCGCACAAAAAGATGATTGGGAAACGCACCTGAGTTTGTATTTCCCTGACGTTAGATTTAAGTCATATATAGAGATAAGAAACCACGATAATCAGCGTGAGAATTTGATATGTGCAGTACCTGCCTTGTGGAAGGGGCTTTTGTATAATGACAATGCAATGTCCGCTGTTTTGGATATATTAAAAGGCTTTACGTATTTTGATTTTGAATATGTCAGACGCAAAACACCCAGCTGCGGTTTGGATATGAAAATAAAGGGTATTGCCGTTGCGGATATTGTTAAAGAAATTGTGGATATCTCTTATCAAAGTCTTAAAGAGTATAAACAAGATGAAGAAAAGTATCTTGAATCGTTTAAGGAATATATAGGCAAAGGTCTGACTCCTGCTGATGTTATTATAAAAAAATATAATAATGAGTGGCGGGGTGATTTGTTTAAATTTGCTGATTACTGCAGTTTAGAATAGACAATTTTGTTTGATATACACAAATTTTGTTTTTGAACCTTTGTTCTGTCTTGATATTAAATACTGTAAACCCCCGTTGTTATATAGTTTTGTAAATATTACCCATTAGGATTAACTCTAGGGGGTTATGTTTTATAAACAATTATGATATAACTATATATAATACAAACCTTAAAGGGTTGATAATATATAAAATGCGTCACAACGCAAAATCAAGACGAAAAAGGAGAGATTTTTATGACAGTTGGTCAATTCGTGTTCATGTTACACTCCCACCTTCCGTATTACAGAAAAGCAGGTATGTGGCCATTCGGTGAAGAAAACCTTTACGAATGTATGGCAGAAACTTATGTACCTTTGCTTAATGCAATTTCGGAATTATATGAGGATGAGGGGATTAAAGCAAAATTGACAGTCGGTATAACACCGATTTTGGCAGAGCAATTAAATGATGAACACCTTCAAAATGGATTTATTGAATATTTGGATACACGTATTAAAGCGGTTTCTAAGGATTTGGAAAGATATCCCGATCCTGAGGTTGCTCACTCGCAGCATTTAAAATATCTCGCAAAATACTATTTTGACTGGTTTAATCACATTAAAGATTGCTTTGTGAATAAATATCACAAGGATTTAATCAGTGCATTTAAAAAATACCAAGATTTGGAATGTATTGAAATCACTACATCAGGTGCTACTCACGGTTTTTCTCCGTTGTTGGCTACAGATACAAACCTCAATGCACAGTTTAAAGTAGGTTCTGATACAACCAAAAGACTATTTGGCAAAAAAGCCAAAGGTTGCTGGCTGCCGGAATGTGCATACAGACAGGGTTATGAATACATTGGCAAAGACGGTCAGAAAAAATGGCGCCCTGCTATCGAAGTAACTCTGCAGAATAATGATATAGAATATTTCTTTACTGAATCTCATGTAATAGAAGGCGGCAACTCTATCGGAAACAGACGTGTAATAGGTATATACGGTAATATCGAATATATTCCGCTGCCGGAAAGAGAACCAACCGGATATGATACATATTCAGCTTATTGGCTGCCTGATGCACAGGTTGCTGTTATGGGCAGAAACGACCGTGCAGGGTTCCAGGTTTGGTCTGCTGCTGACGGATATCCTGGCGACGGTTGTTACAGAGAATTCCATAAAAAAGATGATAAATCCGGTGCTCACTATTGGAGAATTACTTCTTCAACAACTGACCTCGGTGATAAAATGCTTTATGATCCGGTGCTTGCTATGTCACAGGTTAATCTGAACTCAGACCACTACACAACTTTGATTTATCACTTATTGAATGATTACAAACTTTCTCATAACAAAGAAGGTCTTGTAATGGTATCCTTTGATACAGAGTTGTTTGGTCACTGGTGGTTTGAAGGTGTTGAATTTATAAAACAGGTAATCAGAAAATTCAACAACTATCTGCCGCAGGTTGAAAGAATGACTGCAGGTGAATACCTCAAGGCTCATCCTCCGACCGAAGCTATTCAAATTCCTGAATCATCCTGGGGACAGGGCGGACACTTCTATGTATGGCAAAACCACCTTACAGAATGGATGTGGCCTATTATACACGGCTGTGAAAAACGTATTATTGATATTGTTTCTAAATACGAAAAAATCCCTGAGGATAAACTTTTGCACAGAGCTTTGAATCAGCTTGCAAGAGAAAATCTGCTGTTGCAAAGTTCTGATTGGCCGTTCCTCATTACAACTTGGCAGGCAAAAGATTATGCAACAGACCGATTCAGAGAACATGTTGAAAGATTCGAGACTATTGCGGATATGATTGATGCAGGCAATATTGATGAAAATAAACTTCAAGAAATCGAATCTATTGATAATTGTTTCCCTGTAATCGATTATAGAGTTTATCTTCCTATTGAAGAAGGTAAAATTCCTCAGCAAGAAGAAAAACTTAAACCTCTGTATGAATAAACAAAAATAAAACTCATAGCACAAAGCGTTACCAATTAGGTAACGCTTTGTGCTATTTGTAAGCCATATTACAATCAGAATTAATTTGTTTTTTAAATGGAAGCTTTACAATTACTTCGCTCCCGTGATCCGGAATGTTTTTTATTGTAATAGATCCATTATGAGCCTCAAGTATTTTTTTACTTATAAACAATCCTAGTCCGGAGCTTACTTTCTTAAAGCGTTTGTTATACATTTCTGGATTTGTCAAAAGAGCTGATATCTTTTCTACATCTATTCCTTTCCCTTCATCTTTAATAGAAATAGTTATGTTATGCAAAGAATTTTTTATTGTTATGTAAATAGTAGAGTTTTTTGGAGAATATTCCGATGCATTTGTTAAAAGATTCTTTAATACTAGCTTTATTGTTTCTTCATCATATACAAATAAGTCATCCTGTAATTGAGAGTTTACTTTTATTGTTTGATTGGAGGATTCCAGCATATATTTTATGTCATTAATACAAGATTCAACGCATTGTTTTACCGAATTCAAACGTTTTGTTAAAACAAGACCTTCTGTTTCCAATTTTAATTTTGCTAAAACGTTATCTGTCATTCTGACCATGTATCTTGAAGAAACCAGAATTTCTTTTAGCATTTGCATTTGTTCTGTATTAAATTTGCCCAAAGCTCCTTCACATAGCAGTTCTAATGCCCTTTCTCCCGCTCGTGCCGGTGTTTTTAGGTCGTGCATTAAGGTATCAATAAAATATTCTTTCTCTCTTAGACGGACAACTTCTTGCGTATAATCGTTCATAACAATAAGGTATCCGCATAATTGATTTTTACAGAATCTTTTTGTTATTTGAACTTTAATGTATTTCCCTTCAGGTAGGACAAGCCTTAGAGCTATGTTTTGTGTTTTGCTTAATGTATATTTTTCAATAAAAAGTAGTTCTTCAAAAAGTTTTCTTTTTTTTAATAAATCCAAAAAGTTTTTTACATTATCACTTTTGTTAATAAATACTTTAAAATTTCTCGTCTGTATATTAAAGTTTTTATCAGTAAGAATAAACTCCTCATTTGATAAAGTAAATAATGAGGCAAGTAAATCAGAATCAACAATTCCCTCTTCATACAGCATAGTATTTAAAGATTTCAATCCTAATTTGCGTGTTTTAGTCTTTTCCATTCGTACTTCACCGTTAAGATAGGATTTTCATATTAAACCGATTTAAAAAAAATAATAATTACCCAACCGGCTATTTTTATTTTTAATTTATTCTTTAATACCGCCGGAAAGCATATCGCTTATAAAATATTTCTTACCGAGTAAATACACAATTATAACAGGCAATGCGCATACTACAGAACAAGCTGTTAACTCTCCCCACATAATGGTTTCTCTAAAAGTTCCCTTAAATTGTGCGATTGCAACCGGTAATGTTGTAATGTCCACAGAGTTTGTTACAATTAGCGGCCACATAAAACTGTTCCAGGTTGTAATAAATGTAAATAAAGCCAGTGTAACTGCTGCCGGCGTAGCCAGTGGCAAAGCAATCGTAAAAAATGTGCGCAAAATACCGCAGCCGTCAATTTTTGCCGCTTCTTCAATTTCCGTTGACATAGACATAAACCATTGGCGCATTAAAAATACCCCGAGTCCGCCAAATATTCCGGGGACAATCAGAGCCTGATAAGTATCTATCCAGTGAAGTTCTCTCATGAGAAAAAACAGGGGGATTATGTTTACCTGAGGCGGTATCATCATTGTGACAAGAAACATAAAAAATAATGCATCTTTATATTTAAATTTGCTTCTGGCAAACGCATATCCCGCCATCGAAGAAAATAAAACCTGAAAAACAGTCGTAACAATAGCAACCAAAAGACTGTTCATAAAAAAACGGAAAAGAGGCAGCGTTGTAAATACATTCAGGTAATTGTCCGCTATAAACGGAGCAGGTATAAACGAAGGCGGATAAGAAAAAATTTGTGACTCTTTCATAAAGGAAACGGCAATGAGCCATAAAAACGGTACAAGCATTGATAAGGCACCAATAACAAGTATCAAATATCCTATAAAAACAATAGCTTTTTTCATATTTAAATTTTAGATAAAAATTGTGGCTAATACAAATATTCTATTTTATACTCAGACAATTCTTAAATCTGCAAAAAATCAGTGATTATAAGGCAAAAGAATACTTTATATTTGTTTACAAAATGTGTATTAGCACTTATTTTTTTTATAAAAATATGTTATACTACAAATGTAGCAACAAGAAAGAGTAATATATGAATCGGGTGCTTTTGCTTAATCACGAAAACGAACCGCTTCGGATATGCAGTTGGAAGCGGGCACTGAAATTATTGTTGAAGGGTAAAGCACAATGTGAAAAGAGTATTACAAGCATAGAGGATTATATCAGTATAAATAATACTGAAATTCCTAAAGTTATAAAGCTTAACTATGATGTGGCAGTTCCTTACAAGGAACTGCCATTTTGTCGAATAAATGTTTATGTAAGGGATGATTATACCTGTCAGTATTGCGGCAAAAAGCTTCCGCCATCGGAATTAACACTTGATCATGTATATCCAAAATCCCGTTTTGGACCCGATATATGGGAAAATATCGTAACCTGCTGCAAAGAGTGCAATCAGTACAAAGCTGATAAAACTCCGAAGGAAGCCGGTATGAAACTTCTCAGGCGTCCTTTTCGACCAAAGGAATACTTTGAATATGAAATGAAAAAATATTCAAATTCAGAACAAATATACTGGCGTAAATGGATGTACAAATCGGCATAATAAAATACCTTATTGTGTTTGCTCCGGTTATTTTTATACTTGTGTCAGAATTAGTAAATTGTGCGTTTGTTTTTTGAATACTATTACTTAATAAATTGTAAATATCTTTGTCTTTATTTTATATTTTATATATAATTTAGATAATAAATTAAAAGTAAAGGTTTAAAAAAATGGCAGAAAATAAACTTCCTTCAGGCGTTGGCAAAAAAATTGTTCAAGCACTCAAAAAACAAGCAGAGATTGAAATTCAGCCGGTGGCTGAAAAAAAAGAAAATGTTGTTGCTCTTGAAGATGAAGCAGCAATTCAACCTGAAATATATGATAGTGTTGTAAACGATGATGTCAGCTTGGATGATGAATATTCTGATTTTTCAGGGAATGATAATTCAGAGATAAATAATCTGCCTGACATGGATTTGTCATTGGATAATTCTTCTAATGATAGTTTTGAAGATACATTTCCTACATCACCGAATATTAATTTTGCAGAAACGGAAACACCTATGTTTGAAGAAAAAGAAACATTTACTACAACACAAAAACTTAATATGACGCAGCCGCAAAACAATTATTCCATGCCGGCTAATGTTGCTGTATTGAAAAGGCTCATTATGCAGTTACCTCAAGGCGTTTCAAAACAAACAGGCGCTCAAATTATTCGCCAGACAATGGAAGCACTCGGCATTTCTATGAACAGTGTTTTAAAAGAAGCTCAACAGGGACAAGACAGTATTACTGCCAGTGCAAAAGCTTGCATGTCAACGATTGCTGAATACAGAAATCATATTAAAAATCTTGAAAAACAGGTTCAAGATTACAAAAAACAAGCTGTTGCGCTAAATGACCTTATCAGTTTGTTTGTTATGACCGACAAGCATTAATTAAAAATTTATTAAATATTATTTTAAAAACTGCCTTTTGTCATATTTAAAGGCAGTTTTTGATTATTCTTTTTCTTCTTGTAACATTTTCTAAAACAAAGCCTGTCTTATGCAGACAGGCTTTGTGATAAATAATTTTTGTTGAATTTTAGTTAAATGTCGGACAGTTGGTTGATGGAGCAAGGAATGGAGCACAGCTTGTGTATTTACCGGGTTCTCTAAACCAGGGCATTTTACCTTCCCTAATAGCATATGCAGTACAAGCAAAATTAGTAGATCCGTCATTACAACCATCACCCATTGCGTAAACACCAAAGGCCGCAGCTTTGCATGAGCGGTGTCCGATAATAAAGCCATGAACATCTATACCAACAGTATTTGGCTGTTTGGAACCATTGGTATCAACTAAAATTTTACCACCCTTATTACCGCACCCGTTGTCTGGAGTTGTTAATTGCCAAGCCATTCCATCTGCCGTCCATAAAGAAGGAGTAAAAGTTGTGTAAGTGTTGCCGTCAATAGTAACAATTGTCCAGGAAGTGTGTGCTGGATCAGGGTTTGGTATAGTATTAACAACTTCGTTATACCATCTTAGAGTTTTTGCATCCGTAAAATTCCAGAAATAAGATTCCGTATGTTTTGCTTCTACAGCTTGCGTTGCATTTGTTACTGCTGCGTATGCTTTTTTAGCTGCAGTAACATACTGCACCTCATCAGAATGATCCTTTAATGTAGGAATTGTCATAACAGCAATTACACCAATTACCATAAGAGTGATAAGTGTTTCTGCAAGAGTGAATGCTTTAAGTTTTTGATTTTTTTTCATATTCTATCCAATCTTTACTAATTAACCTGCGTTTAGTGTTGAGAAAAGTTCGTTTGCTTTTTCTAGAATGCCATCTCTGCATCCCATTATTTCATTTGTTTCCAAACAAAGCTGTTCTTTTACAATTGCTTCGTCATATACATCCGGTTCATCGTGAGCAAGTGCGTTCGCTAAATAAACCAGGGTTGCTATCTCCGGCATTGAAGAGGAAAGCGGATCGTGGTGGTATTTTATGCAGTTTGCCAGCATAACGGAAAGTTTCCATTTTTTTGCAAGCAAAAAGCCTAAATCTGCATGATTTGTATTGAAAACGGAATTTTCCGCTTCTATAATATCCGTACCGTATTTGACCATTTCTCTTACTTTTTGGTATGCTGTTGCATCACAAATATTTAATAAAATTTTTCCAATGTCGTGCAAAAATCCGATAGTAAAAGCATCTCCCGCATCAGCAAGGTCAACCATTGATGCTAATGTTTCACAGGCAACTGCGCATCTAAGGGAATGTTTCCACATTTCTTTTCCTCCGTTTGACGTCAGCATCGGTTTCATTGCAACGGTTATAATAATATTTTTGGTCTGGGACATACCCAACAGCGCAAGAGCTTTTGACACCGAAGTGATTTCTTGAGCAAACCCGTAGTATGCCGAATTGACAAGTTTTAAAACCTGAGAGGTTAAAGCCTGGTCATAGGCCATAATTTCACCGAGTTCTTTTGTTCCAGACTGGTCGTCTTTTATTATCCCGAGAGCCTTTACAATAACATTAGGCATTGCTGGAATATCTTTTATTCTGTCTATAAAATCGTGAGCATTCGTCATTGATTTTTCCTTACTTTAAACCTGTAAATGTTTTTTTATTGAAATCAAACTCCCGCCGGCTCCAAAGAATACAGCAATTACGAACAATGCGAGTATTACGGTATTATTGGCAAGTATCGGCGATGCAACAACAAAAAATTCATGTACTTTTAACAGCCCGTTGTTAACCGCATTTAAGGGGAATAAAGAAATTAATGCGCCTAAAAAACCGTATATTGCCCCTTGCAAAATCAAAGGGATTTTTATATACCAGTTGCTTACACCCATCAGACGCATGATTTCAATTTCTTCCTTACGTGATTGAATAACCAACTGTATTGTATTATTTATTATGGTAATTGTCAAAATTGCCACTAATACAACAACGACAAGGGTTATAGAGTGCACAACATTGTTGAACATCTGCATTTTTTTGGCAATATCCTGTGCGTAGTTCAAATCTTCAACCCCTGTATATGTTTTTATTTTGTTAAATACTGCATTGATGTTTTCCGGTTTGTCAACTTTCACATGCAGTGTATCCGGCAGAGGGTTTTCCATATCAGGAACATCAATCTCTCTTTGCATATCCGCCCAGGATTTTTCCTTAGGGATAATTTTCACCCTTTCAACGTGTTCTATTGTTCTTATCTCTTTTGCCACCGCATCGGTATTTGCGGATTCTTTAAGATAAACCGATATCTCCAGCACATTGCCGAGTTCCTGAACAAAAGATGTTATGGAAAGCGTTGTTCTGAACAATGAACCGAAAATCGTTAAAATAGCAGCCATGGTAGTGATAATTGCCAGATTAATCCAGCCGGTTCTTTTTATGCCGTAGATTGTTTCAAGCCCTATACGGTAGACTATTCTTAACTCTTTAAGCCAGTCTTTTGGTATATGGGGTTTAACTTTCTTTTTTATTATCTCTTTTGTTGACTCATCACTCATTTATTTTACTCTCAATCAGCTTGTTTATTCGTATGTACCTGCCTGAACATCTCTGATGATTTGTCCGTTTTCAAGAGTCAGCACTCTTTTTCTGAAATAATCAACCATAGCGTGGTCGTGTGTAGAAACAAGAACCGTAATGCCTTTTTGGTTAATTTGTTCCAGAATCTGCATAATTTCCATAGAATTTTTTGGGTCTAAGTTGCCGGTTGGTTCGTCTGCTATCAAAAGCGGCGGGCCGTTTACGATTGCACGTGCAATGGAAACTCTTTGCTGTTCACCGCCGGAAAGCTCGGAGGCTTTTGCTTTCATTTTATTAACAAGCCCTACAACTCTCAGTGCGCCTGTGACTCTTGCTTCTATTTCTTTAGAACTCATACCCAGTGTTCTGATAACATAAGCGCAGTTGTCGTAAACACTTTGATTCATCAAAAGTTTGTAATCCTGAAAAACTATGCCCATACATCTTCTAAGGTTAGGTACTTTTTCCGAAGGCAGATTCGCTATGTTTATTCCGCCTATCATTACGCTTCCGGCTGTCGGGGTTTCTTCTTTATAAAGAAGTTTCATCAGGGTTGATTTTCCTGCACCCGAGGAACCGGTAATAAACACAAATTCTCCTGACATTATGTCTAGATTTACATTTTTAAGAGCATAATTGTTTTTATATTTTTTTGTTACACCACGTAATTGAATCATCTTATTTTTACCAAACTCTCGTGTACAGTTTCCATTATAACCCGAATAAGGAACAATGGCAAAGCAGGGAAAATGCGTTTAAATCTTGCTGGTTCTTTGATTGTTCTGTACAACCATTCGAGTCCCATTTTGCGGTAAATTTCCGGTGCACGTTTAACTTTTCCGGACCAAACGTCAAAACTTCCGCCGACGCCCACAAAAATTGTATGCGGCATTTCCTGTTTCAGTTGAGCAATAAAAAGTTCCTGTTTAGGTGCGCCGAGTGCAACAAAAACCACTCTGGGGGCAATGTTTTTGATTTCTTCACCGATAATTTCCTGCTGTGAGTCATCAAAGTATCCGTTATGAATATATGTTATATTCAGATTTTCAAATTCTTTTCTTAAATTTGCTGCTGCCTGTTGTACAACTTCTTCTTTTGCACCGATAAGCCCAATTGTGTAACCTTCGAGTGCACACAGGGATATTAATTTTTTTGAAAATTCAATCCCCGGAATATTTTCCTGTTTTATACCTTTGATTCTCAGCGCAAGTTTTATCCCTACACCGTCAGGGATAGAAAGATCCGCCTCGTTTAAAATTCTTCCGAATTCACTGTTTTTATTCCCCATTGAAATCATTTCGGGGTTAATTGTGACGATGTGCAGTCCTCTGTTTTCTTTAAGGTGTTGATGGACAAAAATCATCGCCTCGTTAAAATCAAATAAATCAACCTCAAACCCAAGTACAGGTTCTGTTATTCTTTGCATTAATTCCATAATGTATTTAATTATATAGGGCAAAGGTTCATTTATCAAGACTCTGTTAAAGTGTTGTTTTGGTTTGTTTTTTCTTTTTGCATAGCAAACAAAAAGAAAAAATGAACATAATAAAGAAATAAAAAACTATCAAGCAACATCGGCAAGATTCCGAACACATACGATTGAAAAAGATTTCAAAAGCTCTGCTGACTCTTTTGCACAAAGATGAAAAATCACATAAAAAGCAACTTTACCTTTTTTTGCAAAACAAACTCAAGTAAATCTTTTTTTCCCTCTGCCATTTTTAAATTTGGTTTAAATCCTATTGTTTTTAAGTAAAGTTCAACGCTATCTTCCGTTTCTTCGGCTTTCAGACGCAGTATCAAATTTTTATGCGGTTTGTCCAACCCGTCCGCCAATCTTAAAACAGCCCCCAATTTGCTTACAAGGACTTGTGCATTTTGAGAAAGTCCGGCAAATTTTTCGTGCTTATTTATATCGGGGAAAGAGCCTCTGTGGTATCTTGCTATATTTGCAATAATCAAAATTTCTTCTTTTGAAAAGCCATCTATACCTTCATCTATAATTATGTTCATAGCATGTTTGTGGTGTGATTTTTTTTCAACAGCATAGCCGATGTCGTGCAGCAAGGCTGCGTATTCAAGATACTCAACGGATTTTTGCGGCAGATTTTCAAAAACTTTAACACCCCGAGCCAGTGCATTCAAAATCATCACTGCGTATTTTTTTACCTCCTGAGCGTGTTCTTTGTTTTTGCAATATTTTTCGTAAAGGTTAGTCTGTTCCATTGTTTTATTCATGTTTAAGAAGTTTTTCTATAACATCGAGCAGGTAATCCTGATTGAAGTTTGATTTTTTGATAAACGCATTAACATCAGGCATGTCTTTGGTCAGATGTTCCGTGTCATAAGACGTAATTAAGATAATCGGAATATCCTGCAATTTTCTGTGGTTTTTAAGCTCTTTAACAAACATTCTACCGTCCATTTCAGGCATTTCCATATCGGAAAGTATTAAGTCAAAGTCATCTTTATAAAGAGCTTCAAAAGCTTCTCTGGGGTTTTTAACCATTTCAAAGCTGTAGCCCCAGTGTACAAGAATATTTTTCAACAATTCTCGTGTAGTCATTGAATCGTCAACAATAAGAATTTTGTAGTCCTTGTTTGTTTTAGGCTGCAATTGGTATTTTGAAACCGGTGCCAGAGGTTTTTCAGCAGGTACGTATGTGCTTTTATAAAGCTCCGGAATATTCAAAATCAGACATACATCACCGTTAGCAAGTGTTGTAATGCCGGAAATATTTTTCAGTTTCATAATAGGGGGTTCAAGTTTCTTTTGTAGTATATTCTGGTCGCCCAGTATTTTATCTACAATAATACCCATAAGGCTGTTTTCGACATCTATTAATATAATGGTTTTTTGTTCGTTGTCCCTGTAATCCATATCCGGAGAAAGCTTCATTAAGTCGCTGAGGTAGAACAAATTGACAGTCTTGCCTTCAATGATTATAGATTTACTGTTGTTCCTTACATATATATCTTTATTGTTAATCCACATTACTGTTTTTATTGCGGTCATCGGCATAGCAAATAACTGTTTTGCCGCCTGAACAATAAAGGCTTTTAGTGTTGACATTGTAACAGGCAGTTCTATTGTGATTTTTGTACCCTGATTGGGCACAGAAAATACTTTTACGCTACCGTTAAGCTGGGTGATTTTTGTTTGTACGATATCAAGCCCGACGCCTCTGCCGGATATTTCAGTAACAACTTTTTCCGTAGAAAATCCGGGCCAGAATATTATGTTCATAATCTGTTCTGCAGATAGATAATCGGCTTCTCTTTTGGATATAAGATTTTTTTCTAAAGCACGGTCTAATATTTTTTGTAAGTCGATACCTCTGCCGTCATCATGAATTTCTATTATGATTTTATTTTGCAGGCTTTTGGCAATGAGATAAATTTTTCCTTTAGGCGGCTTGCCTGCAGCAATTCTCTCTTGCGGGGTTTCTATGCCGTGGTCAATGGAGTTTCGTATAATATGCATTAAAGGTGCTTTTATTTCTTCAATAACTTTTTTATCGGCGCTTGTTTCACTACCGGAGATAAGAAGCTCTATTTCTTTGCCGGTATCTTTTGAAATATCTCGTATCATCCTCGGAAACATGTGGAATATTGTGGCAAGAGGCAGTACTCTTATGTTTTTAACCATACTTTCCAACTGGGTGATGATGACATTCAGTTTTGTGTCTTCCTCGTCCACTGATTTTTGAAGGCTTAAGATTCTGTTTGTGAGTTTTAAAATCTTTGAGGAGTTTTCCTGAAAAATTGAATAAATCTGTTTGCTGAAGACAGACAGTGTGGAATAATCGATTTTGTCATCATTGTTAAGATATTTTCGGTCATAATACTTTATAAAGCTTTGGGATTTGTGGTTAAAATTGCGCCATTCATTTAAATCAACCAGAATCTGCTCAAGCTCGGAAACATTTTTTTTGTGTTTTATTCTGCCGATAATCAGTTCGCCCATCTGGTTAACAAGGCGGTCAAGCTTTTTGGAATCTACACGCAGTGTTCTTATTGATGTTGTTTCAAAAGAATTGAAGAAATCTTGAGCTTTTTTTACGGGAAGCGGTGATTTGTCTATTGTACTGCTGAGGTTTGCCAGCGGATTAACCGAGGAGTTTAAATCCAGCATTTGTTTTATAATATCGAGCCTTTGTAATACAAGCGAGATGTCCTCTTGCTGGTCATTGTCTTCCAGTGCCATTTTTTCGGCGGAAGAAAAGCACTGCTTCATTACAGCAATAATTTCTTTTTCGGGGAGCTTTTTTGTGTTTTTTAGAATTTCTAAAATCTCATCTAACTTTTTGGCAAGGCTCGTAACTTCGCTTTTGGTGTTTGATTCGGTTATTTCTTTTATTGCTTCCTGTATTTTAGGAATTTGCGACAGGTTGGTTTCGAGGTGTCCCAATTCGTCTTTTATATAGTTAATTTTATCAAGCAGTATTTTTGATTCATTACTATGTTCTTGTGCTGCTTGGCTTTCTGCTTCGTGGTTGGATTCCTGCTCATCGTGTATTTTTTTTGAAATTAAGCCTTTAATATCCAGTTTTGGGATATTTTGGGTTTCGTAAATATTGTTTAAATTGTTGAGTATGATAACCAACTTTTGGTTTAGCTCTTCTACCTCATCTCTGTTAACAATATTTGAGCTTTGCATTACAAAGTCTATTTTTTGTTCAATTTCGTTGAGAGCCTTTTTTATTTCTTTATAATCAGTTTCGTCAAATTCTTCTTTAAGCTGTTTTATCAGGTCCGCAAAAGTTTCTATGTATGAAGAGCCTTCTTCTCCAGTCATATTGTTCAGCAAAAGGTAGCTTTCCGAGAGCATTGCGTTTATTTTATTTATGCTTTTTTGCTGCTCTTCATCAAGTTCGCTTTTTTCTTGTTCGCTTTTTTGGGGGGCAAGCGTTTGTGAAATAGGTGCTGTTTGTTCTTTTTTTACTGAAGATGTTTCATTTTTTTTCAGGATTTCATCGATTTTGTCAATTTGTTTTTGAATATCATCGGTATAATATTCTTTTTTTAATTTGACGGATTCCTGTATAAGCTCTGACATCAAATCAATTGCGTTATATAATGCATCTGAAATTTCACGGTTGATTTTGATTTTTTTTTCTTTTGCAAGGCCCAGAACATCTTCTGCCTTGTGGGCAAGTCTTTGAATATTGTTAAAACCTATCATCCTTGCTGCACCTTTAAGAGAGTGCGCATCTCTGAAAAGATATACTAGCAAATCTTCACTATCCGGATTCGATTCAAGCTGAAGAAGGTTGTTATTGAGTTTTTGAACGATTTCTTCAGTTTCTCCTCTGAATATATTTAAAATTTCGTCAAACTCTTCCGGTGAAAAATCCATTTATATAACCATTTATTTTCTATATATTTTTTAATTCATTGATGTTGTCTATGTTGTCATTAAAGGTGGTGAGCATTTCAGACAGGTTGTTCACATTTTCTTTTATATCTTTAACAATGTCGCCGGAAAGTTTTTCTTGATTTTCCGAATTAAAAGATACATTTTCGATAAATTTCATTAGTGTAGACATTGTATTATTTAAGACATTAAAGTTTTCCTCGATATTTCCGGCCAGTTTTACACCTGATTCAATTTCTTTGCTGCCCTCTTCCGTAGCCATAACGGTCGAGTTGGTTGTGTGTTGGATATCATTAATAAGGGATGCTATTTTAGTGGTTGCTTGCTTTGATTCATCTGCCAGTTTTCTGATTTC
This sequence comes from Candidatus Gastranaerophilales bacterium, assembly GCA_944325555.1. Lineage (GTDB taxonomy): Bacteria > Cyanobacteriota > Vampirovibrionia > Gastranaerophilales > Gastranaerophilaceae > Limenecus. The sequence goes on from CALVAN010000008.1 coordinate 27,545, forward strand.
GCCGGCAACTACGGCAAAACCTTTACCGTGTTCGCCTGCTCTTGCAGCTTCAACAGCTGCGTTAAGTGCAAGCATGTTTGTTTGTTCAGCAATATCTTCTACCAAACCGATTATGGAGCCGATTTGTTGTATATATTCACTCAATTCAAGGATTAATTCCGCTATGATTTGTATGCGTTGTTTAAGTACAATCATTTTATCTATGTTTGCCTGTACGGGTTTTTGTTCTATTTCCACATTTTTTAGGGATTGGGTTGCTTTGTATAAAATTTCTTTGGAATTTTGTTTAAGTGCGAATGACAAAGATTTTAATTTTTCAACATTATTTGCTGCCATTAAAAAAGTATGTTCATATTTTGAAATTTCATTTTTTTGATTAACAGTGATTTCAAGTATTTTTGCTGCGGAATCAGAGGTGAGTTTTTCTTTGTTTTTTATATCGCTTTTAAGTTCTTTCAACAACCAGTTTTTAGACCACATGTATTGTGATATATAAGCGGCAAGTAAAAGCACGATAGTTATTACAGAAACAATTGACCATATCTGTTTAACGGAAATAGTAGTTATGAGTCCAAGGAGTATAAAAAAGAAAATTATATCCATAATCAACTTAATATCTGATTTCTTTTTATAATTAAATTCATTTCCGTTATTCATAATAAATCCTCTTAACTCCCTGTTAATTTTCCTCAAAATGCAATATAATTATTTTAGTACAAATTTTAATTTATGTCGATGATTTAGCACATCGACTGTAAGCACTAAATTGGAAAAAACAAAAAATGGAATATAAAACACTTCTTTTAACTATTAATGATCCTGAGAACCTTCATTTATGTTTTTCGCTTGATGATAATGTCTATGCATTGAATGCACAAAATATCCTGGAGGTAACGGCTCTTCCTATGTTAAACGAGCCGCAAAAGCTCCCTGAATACATAGTCGGCATATTAAATTATAATGACCTGTTTATAAAAGTTGTGGATATAAGAAAAATCTTTGCGCTTCCTCAAAAAAAATATGATCTTAATAACAAAATTATTATTGTAAAAGGTGATGAGTCGTTGATTGCAATAATAGTTGATGAGGTAACCGACTTTTTTACTGCATTGCCTTCTAAAATACAAAGAGTAATGGGGGAAAATTTTAACAACATAACACGAACTTTTTATAAATTAGACGATAAAGTCATTAATATCATTGATATATTGAATCTTGAAAAAGTTATAAAAAAAGCTCAATTTAGTGAGAATACAACGCATTACACAAATTTATTTCCGGATGATGAAGAATCTGTATGTATTTTAGACAAACGCAGAAATGAAATTGCCAAAATCCCGAATATGAATCTGGATTCCAATATATACGGAAAAGATCAATATGTGATTTTTACAGTTGCATCTCATACATACTGTATTTATTCTCTCTTTGTAAAAGAACTTATTAATATGAAAAATTATTCTATTACAAAAATTCCTTATACTCCGGATTTTGTAAAAGGTATTATAAATCTTAAGGGAAATTTTTACAGCATAATTGAGCTTAAAAAACTTATTGGTTTAGATGACGACAATAAAGACGAAAAAAGAGAAACATCTTTTGAGGGAAAGGCAATTGTTATAGATTCTTCTGAGTTGAAACTTGCTTTGCTTGTTGACGAAATAAACAATATAATTAATATTTCCAAAGAATGTATCGAACCTAAAAATGATATGAATCTTGATAATTTGTTTATAAGTGCAGAGGCTTTTATTGATAATAAGGTCTATAATATTTTGAATCTTGATAAATTAATAAATGATGAAAGACTTTATATAGATGTTTCAATCTGATAAATAAGAAAAACCGTCGGATACTTATACCGGCGGCAATAAAGTAAACAGTTTACGAGTGAGAGTGGAATATGCACAGTTTTATATTAGAAAATTGTTTGCTTTTTGAAAACTGCCCGAGTGTATAAATTTCATTCTTATTTAGTATATAATTTGAGAGGTAACAATAACGGAGAGGGAGTATGTTGTTTTTAATATCATTACTTATGGTGTTTGTATCTTCATATATGTTATCTTGCGTGGCAGCCCCCAAGAATGAAGAAAACAGGTTATACGGACCGGCCCCGTTTTTGTATACATTGCTTACAATGTTTTCACAGGTAGTGTTGACATTCGAGATATTATCCCTGTTTAAGGCAATAAATGAGCCAAACGTACTTGTATTAAACGTAATATTTTTAGTAATAGCAGGAGTTTTGTGGTTTAAAAAAGGGAAGCCTGTATATATACCGGCAATAAAGACAAAGATGACGCAAATATGGACAGCATTAAAGCGTGATAAAATCCTGATGATAATGGCATTTGGCTTTGTTTTTCTGATGTTTACCGTCATCGTATTGGATGCTTTTCTTCCTGTTACCGGAGGTGATGCTCTTGCTTATCATTTGAACAGAGCTTCTTACTGGATGCAGCAGGGCAGTTTAAACCATTTTGTTATTGCAGATGACAGAAATCTCGTAATGCCGATAAACTCAGAGATATTGTATTTGTGGAATTTGTTGTTTTATAAAACAGATATAGGGTTGTACTTTATATCATTTATCGGTTATATAGTGTCAATATTCAGTATTTATAACATACTTGAGTATTTTAAATTTACGCAGAGACGGATATTGTGGAGTATATTTATATTATCATCGTTCGCCTCGGTAATAGTAGAATTGTCGAGTTTGGAAACGGATGTATTAATAGCGGGATTGGTTCTTTCCTCAATAACGTTATTTTTGAATGCGATAAAAGAAAGAAAGACGGGAATGCTGTGTTTTTCGGCATTGGCATATGCGTTGGCAATGGGAACGAAATCACCGGCAGTAATAGCATTTCCGGGAGTATTTTTGTTAATGACCTATTTTGCATATCAAAGAGAGAAAAAAGAGTGTTATAAACCGCTATTGGCATATTTGTTGTTTTTGTTTGTAACGTTTATGATCTTTTCAAGTTATAACTACATATTAAACTTTATAGATTTTGGCAATCCCCTCGGCAGTGAATCGGCACGTGCAGTGCATGGATTCAGAGGCGGAATTAAGGCATTTGTAGCCAATTATATAAAATACATATTTATGTTGTTTGATTTTTCCGGTTTCAGATACAGCGAATATGTCGGAGAACATATTATGAATGCCCGTGAGGCAATACTTTCGTTTTTGAAAATTCCTGCAGATCTTGGCGTTTCTATGGCCGATGACAATACAGTAAACAATCATTTATATTCAACTGTTTCTTGTGCCGGCATTTTAGGCTTTCTTGTTTTCTTGCCATCATTGTTTACATCGATTGTATTGAGTGTAACTAAAAGGGACAGTAAAAAATACAATGTTATATCTGCATTTGGTGTGATGTTCTTGATAAATGTTGCTTGTCTTTCTTTTTCAATTGCATATATGTCATTTAGCGTAAGATTTTTAATGTTTTTAATTATTATTTCTGCTCCGCTTCTGGCTGTTTCGTATATTAAAAAGACAAATATAATAAAACTGTTGATATTATTTTTTGTAATGTCATATTTTACAATTATTAGCGTAAATCTTATAGGACGAGATTTTAGCAGTATATGGAAAACATTAAAAAGGACGCAGACGCTTAACGAGGCTAGAGAACAAATAAGATGTGCTTTATTTGACGGTTTTTACGGAACAAATTCATATTGCTTTATGAGAGATGAATTTATAACAAAACTTCCGCAAGAAACTAAAATTGCTCTTTTTCCGGATTATGTGGATAAAACATACATACTTGATTTGTTAAACAGCCATGGATACAGAATAGATACGCTTATGGCTGAAAATGCGCCTAATTATAAATACGATGATTATGATTATATAATTACTACAAAGGAAAATTATATAGTAAGCTCCTTGCTGCTAAATATGACTAAAAACGTTAAAACCACATATGAAACCGATAAAAGCGGTTCAAAGGCCTATGTTCCTAAAAATGTGTATTTTCAGTGTATATATGGTACTGAGAAAAGTAAATTTTTTGTAAGTTCTCAAAATAATAATGAAGGAACAATAATAAATACTCAGTGTTATATAAGTGAAGAATTCTTTGCGGATAGAGGGTTCGAGTTGTATCGAATATATGATTTTCCCAATCAGAACGGAATATATAAAAATTTTGTGAGAATTTACAAAAATAAAAACAGGAATAAATAAATTTAGTATATAATTTGATAGTAAATCGTAACGGAGAGAGAGAGCATGTTGTTTTTAATATCATTACTTATGGTGTTTGTATCTTCATATATGTTATCTTGCGTGGCAGCCCCCAAGAATGAAGAAAACAGGTTATACGGACCGGCCCCGTTTTTGTATACATTGCTTACAATGTTTTCACAGGTAGTGTTGACATTCGAGATATTATCCCTGTTTAAGGCAATAAATGAGCCAAACGTACTTGTATTAAACGTAATATTTTTAGTAATAGCAGGAGTTTTGTGGTTTAAAAAAGGGAAGCCTGTATATATACCGGCAATAAAGACAAAGATGACGCAAATATGGACAGCATTAAAGCGTGATAAAATCCTGATGATAATGGCATTTGGCTTTGTTTTTCTGATGTTTACCGTCATCGTATTGGATGCTTTTCTTCCTGTTACCGGAGGTGATGCTCTTGCTTATCATTTGAACAGAGCTTCTTACTGGATGCAGCAGGGCAGTTTAAACCATTTTGTTATTGCAGATGACAGAAATCTCGTAATGCCGATAAACTCAGAGATATTGTATTTGTGGAATTTGTTGTTTTATAAAACAGATATAGGGTTGTACTTTATATCATTTATCGGTTATATAGTGTCAATATTCAGTATTTATAACATACTTGAGTATTTTAAATTTACGCAGAGACGGATATTGTGGAGTATATTTATATTATCATCGTTCGCCTCGGTAATAGTAGAATTGTCGAGTTTGGAAACGGATGTATTAATAGCGGGATTGGTTCTTTCCTCAATAACGTTATTTTTGAATGCGATAAAAGAAAGAAAGACGGGAATGCTGTGTTTTTCGGCATTGGCATATGCGTTGGCAATGGGAACGAAATCACCGGCAGTAATAGCATTTCCGGGAGTATTTTTGTTAATGACCTATTTTGCATATCAAAGAGAGAAAAAAGAGTGTTATAAACCGCTATTGGCATATTTGTTGTTTTTGTTTGTAACGTTTATGATCTTTTCAAGTTATAACTACATATTAAACTTTATAGATTTTGGCAATCCCCTCGGCAGTGAATCGGCACGTGCAGTGCATGGATTCAGAGGCGGAATTAAGGCATTTGTAGCCAATTATATAAAATACATATTTATGTTGTTTGATTTTTCCGGTTTCAGATACAGCGAATATGTCGGAGATTATATCTTAAGGGCAAGAGAAGCAGTGCTTGCATTTTTGCATATACCGATGGATCTCGGTGTGGAAATGTCCGATAATAACGAAATCAATAACAGGTTGCTGAACGTGAAAACAGGTGCGGGAATTTTAGGATTCCTTGTTTTCTTACCGTCATTGATTGCATCGGTTGTGTTGAGTATAACAAAAAGACACAGTAAAAAGTATAATGTTATATCCGCATTTGGTGTGATGTTTTTGATAAATATTGCATGTCTTTCTTTTTCAATTGCATATATGGTATTCAGTATAAGATTTGTGACATTTTTGATTGTGATTTCGGCACCTCTGCTTGCTGTTTCATATATTAAAAAGACAAATATAATAAAACTGTTGATATTGTTTTTTGTGATGTCTTATTTTGTTATTATCAGTGTAAATCTTTCGGGTAGAGGATTTGTAGATATTTTTAATACAATTTTAAAAACACCGACGCTCATGCACGCACGTGAACGGATAAGATGTGCATTATATGTGGGTTTTGAAGGGAAAAATGCCTATTGCTATATAAGAGACTATATACAGCAAAAAACTCCCAAAGGTGCACGAATTGGCTTGTTTGCCGATGCTTTGGATAATATTTATATTGTAAATATTATGAACAATCAGGGATATAAGATTGATACATTGCTCCCTGAAAATGCACCGAATTATAAATATGATGATTATGACTATATCTTTGTTACAAAGCAGGTTTTAACAAGTACGGTATTATTAAAAGAAACTAAAGATATAAAAACAGAGTATAAAATTGCCCCGAACGGCAATGCATATTATCCGAAATACAGACCTTTTTCTTGTGTATATGAAAAACACGGCGGAGGGTTCTATACATCTGATCAGTATAAGGATGGGGCGATTGTAATGGATTCTCGCTGCTATATTGACCATAATTTCTTTGAACCTAAAGGTTATGCTGTCAAACAAATTTATGATTTTCGTTCGGAAAACATACGTTATCAAGGGTATGTGACAATATATGAAAAAGTAAAGAAATAAAATTGACACTGGCTTTTGTCAAAAGTAAAATTTAAAAAAGAGGGAACAGGGGTGAAAATCCCCGGCTGAGCCGCAACCGTATAGCCGGAATACTCTTTGTCATTGTTAATGGCAAACAAAACCATTGCTTCGGGATTTAGGCATGGAGTCATATTTTAAGCAGAGCTTATTGTATCCTTGTTTATTCCGCAGCACAGAGGAATTAAGAACAGGGATAATTTTTTATGGCAGCAACGCTTTCAAGAGCAGCTAATAACAACAGAATAGGAACCTGTCCGCATGGTTTACCTTTGGGGGCGTGCCCTATTTGCAACGGTATGGGCGGAGGCGGAAGCGTAAAAAAAGACAACAAACCTAAAGAAATGACATGGAATGAATGTTATGCTATCGGGCAGATGCTTAAAGCTCAAAAAGAAGCAAGGCTCCATACACAACAGATGTTTGCTGCACAAACTCTGCAGGCTCATCTTGATAACATACAATCGCAAATTAACGCAATGAAACTGGCTATATTAAATTCCTCCCTACCCAAACCATTAGCAAAGGCTTTAACAGTTGCATTGGATGTTATAGTGACACCTGCAGCTAAAGCATTACAAATGATAAGCAACACCGTTCAAAACTTTGCCAACAATATAACAAAGGCTGTTGATTCTTTCAAACAAAAGATAATCGACATAGCAGACAAGATTACGGCAATGTTAGGCGAAGCCAAAGCTGCCATAGAAAAGAAAATTTCAGACAAGCTCAAAGATGTTAAAAAGAAAATTTTCTCCCTTTTTGGCATTGCGGGAGCAGACAACGAAGAAGATGAAGAAGTAAAAAGAATAGAAGAACAAAAGTTAATACACGAAGAAAACACAACAAAAGAAACACTGTTTCAAAACAAAAACTTCCCCGAACAAACTGTCACCCAACAAGAAAGCGAAGACTAATTAATGAGTTATATAAAACCGTATCAGGATCTGGAAACCCAAAAACAATACAGAAATCATACACAAACACAAAAAAAGAATATATCAGAGTTAAAAGAAGGTGTTGTTGTCAATAACCTTATAAAAGACAGAGATGTGTTCTCAACGTCTTTAACAGCTGATATTGATAATATGTATGATAACCTTGTTATTCCCGACAAAACAATAAAACCATCAACATTTGATAACAGAGATTTTAAACAGCAAAAGGAAAAATCTCTGCAACATTCTCTCACCCCGCTTCTGGTCACTACTGTCGGAGTTTTTGCATTGCTTGCAGGCTCAATGTTCGGTTTGAGAAAAGCGGCCGAAATTAAGAAAAATCTTAAGCCTTGGCAGACACTGCAAGAGGTGACAAAACATGTTTCCGTAAACGATGAACCTCACCTTGCAATGCTTTTAATGATTCGTGACCCTAATTACCGTAATGTAATGGGGGCGCTGGGTGTCTTTGTACTCAGTTCAATAGGCTTTGTTGCTAAAAATTTTGTTGACGGCGTTAAGGAAATATGGGTAAGAAAAAAACAGGCTGATGTGCAAAGAAACCTTCAAGAACAGCTTATTGAAGTTGAAACAAAAAGCTTTTCTGGCAAAATGCAAATTTTAAGAAATATGCTTGCTGAAAAAGCTAAAGAATTAAACTCCGTGCTTCATAAAAATAACGTAGGTAATGAAAATACCACATTTAAAAAGTTTATTTCCTTTAAAAATTCACAAAATGCAATTTCAAATTCTGCTTCGGATAATGAAAAACGCAATAATTTGCTTGCCGCGGCAGGTGTAGGACTCAGTGCTGCTATCGTTGCCGTTCTTGGCGTTTTGTCGATGAAAAATCTTTCCAAGGCGGCAAAAACATGTGAAGATATAGCTGCTACAACATTAAAGGAATTTGGCGGTAATTTTTCAAAGATAGAAAATCCCTCGCAAAATGTGCTTGAAAAACTGAAAAACAGAATCGTTTCTCTGAATTTGAACAAAAAAGAACTTGACGAGTTCTTTGCTGATTTAACCAATCTGCCAGCAGGTGAATATACTGCATTTAACGGGGAAACATATAAAAATTATAAAGATTATGTTGTCAGAGAAGTGGAAAAACTCACGGATGAAGGTGCCGAAGCAATTGCGGGCAAACCGTCCAATAAACCCGTTTTATTTTCTTATACGGGAGATTTGTGCTCGCATCTGTACAATATGATAGTTAATCCTCACAGTCCTCTTCTAAAAATGGTGTTTGGCGGTATGGCTGCTGTAACTACCGTGGGTTATGTCGGTGCAAAAACAGTTGAAGCGGTGAAAGAGGCAGAGGTAATAAAAGAGAATGCAAAAACGGAACTTGAACTGCAAAAACGTCTTGTCAGTGTTGAGTTGAAAAACTTTGAAACAAAAAAACGCAGTGTAATTGAGCCTTTGATGGATGAATTCAGAGTGCAGGCAATGAACGGTAAAGATAAGACTGAGCTTAAAACAAGAGCCGAAAATATTCTGTACGAAATCAAAAACGGGCCGCCGTTTGTTTACTCGTAAACTTATAAGGAGAGCAGCTTATGCATATACAGCCTGTTGTTTTTAAAAGCTTTTATTCAATGTCCTCAACTCCAGCTGTTTCCAAAAGGCAGGAACCGTGTCAAATGGTTGAAGATTTCAAAAAAACATTTGTATTGCCCGACGAAAAAATTAACCATGCAGTTTTTGATGAAAAACTTGCTCAAAAAATTGCTTCTTATAAAGAAAAGTCTGTTAATCCCGTTTTGGATATGCTTAAAAACACCAATGACGAAAAAGATATAACGGCGGGGTTGTTCCTGTTAAACAGAATAATAGATGCAGGTGCAAAAAATGTTGGGGATACATATCCTGTTATTTCCAGGTTTAATTATTCAAAATCACATAACGTTCAGGTAATGCTTGCGGGTATTTACAGAAAAACTCTGGTTCCTGATGCTTTTGGACCTTTGATGACAATGTTTTTGAAAAATTCACAAAACCCGGTGCAAATACCTTTTGATCCTAATGAAGAAGTCGGTGGTGCAATACTTGAATATTTACGAAATAAAAATGCATCAGAGGCCTACGGCTCTATTTTGCAGCTGCGAGCATAATATTCTCGTTCTTTGGAAGGAAAACAGTGCATCTAACAATCTTCACCTGCAGGAAAAAATCTTGCCGTCATTCTGAAGCACCAGACTTTTGATGTCTTTATAAATCTTGTATGTTCAGAATCTTACCCGCATTGTTGGTATTTTTTATAGGTTCATTTCTTTCTCTTTTTTGCAACCAAAAGAGAAAGAAACGAACCAAAGAAAGAGAAAAGAACGCAATTAAAACAGACTCTAAAATATTTATCTTCAAAATTTTCTAACCGCTCCGCTTAACGAAAATTTTGTGCGTAAATACTAAGAGTCTGTAATCGTATTCCTGCGGCAAAGCCGCTTTACTGCTTACGCAGTTTTTATTCTCTGACAAAAAGTGGCGTAGGTTGGGCTTTTATCACAATAGAAAAAATCGGTCATTGCAAAGGAGAACAGTAGGTTAGACTATAGTCTACAGATAACGGTCTACACCCGAATACAAAAAACTTTCCGTCAATGCATTTTGTAATGATTCTGCTTGCATCATAGTTGTTTTGTAGGGTTCAGTTTATTATATGAAAAATAGTCCTCTTTTTAGTTTGTAACAGAATATCTTAACAACTGAACAAATCGGCGCTTTTTTCGTTATATAATATGTGTACTAATATAATATATTTATTACGTGTGAGAAGGAGAAATTATTACATGAAAAAATTATTTGCTATACTGACGGTTTTTATAATTGCAGGAATAAGTCTTGCTGCTAATGCTGCAACTACTACCCCGGAACAGGTTCTTGCGTTTTTTAATAAATATGTTGATGCTGCAAATTCATACAGCGAAACAATTACTGATTATTATTCACCAAATGCTAGAATCATAAGAGTGGTTATGAAACCTGACGGAACAACTGCAACAGTTACTGCTAATACAAAACAATATTTTAATCAGATGAGGTTGGGTGCAAACCTTGCAAAAATTAACAAATATAAAAACTACTATACTGAACGAAAGATTACCAAACAAGGCGGTGATTTTAAAATTACTTGTTTAAGACAGCCCTCAACCAGTGATTACAAAATTCCCGCACACTTTGTAATAGGGCTTGATGCAAACGGTAACTTGAAAATTAAAGAAGAAATGATGTACACAAAACAACAAAAATTTTTAAAATACGCTAATAAAAAGTAATTATTTATAAAGTACACAACGCACATAATGAGAGTCTGAAATTTTAGTTATTTCAGGCTCTTTTTGTTTGCAAACTTCTTTTGCATATGGGCAGCGTGTGTTAAATCTGCAGCCAGAAGGCGGATTTTTAGGAGAAGGCAGTTCCCCCTGCAGCTTTATTTCTTCTGAGTCTTTTTTGTGTATGGAAGGTACTGCGCTTATCAAAGCCTGTGTATAAGGATGTTTCGGATTTTTAAACAATGCGTCTGAATCCGACAACTCGACAATATCCCCGAGATACATTACTGCAATCCTGTCGCACAGGTATTTTACAACACCCAAATCGTGAGATATAAACAGTATTGTGAGGTTAAGCTTTTCTTTTAAATTTTTTAAAAGAGTTATTATTTGTGCCTGAATACTTACATCCAAAGCAGAAACAGGCTCATCCGCAACAAGAAAATCCGGCTTTAAGATTAACGCTCGTGCAATGGCAATTCTTTGTCTTTGTCCGCCGGAAAACTCATGCGGATATCGTTTTAAGTCTTCGTCGTTTAAGCCTGTGAGATTTATTATCTCATGTATTCTAGTGTTTATATCATTTTTATCACGGATTCCATGTACAACAAGAGGTTCTCGCAAAATTTTGTATATAGTCATCCTCGGATCAAGGCTTGAATAGGGGTTTTGAAAAATCATCTGGGATTTTTTTCTGAAGTCTTTCAGTTCTTTATTTTTAAGTTCCAGCACGTTTTGTCCGTCAAAGTTGATTGTGCCCTGCGGATCAATAAGCTTTAATACAGCTTTACCAAGTGTTGATTTGCCGCAGCCTGATTCTCCAACGAGTCCGAGGATTTCTCCTTTTTTAATTTCAAGATTTATATTATTCAGTGCGTGTATATATTCTTTTTGGGCGCTCCAGCTGCCCGAGAATATCCTGTAATACATATTTAAATTTTTTATATCAACAAGTGTGTGCATAAAAATATTATAGCCGTTTATTTGCCAAATGCCTATAATCAGTTTGTCGCATTTTTATAGCCGACATCGCTCATAAAGGGTATTACATACAGGCAACCATAAGTCTAATAAACATTAAGGTAAACCCAGTAGCTTCTGAAAACTTTTTTGATATATTCAGCTGTTTCCGGATAGGGTATATTCTCCACAAATTCATCAAAATTTTTATAGCTGAGTTTTTCTTTCCAGCTTTGTACAGCATTTGGACCGCCGTTATATGATGCGACAACCAGCAAATCATCGTTATGCAAGGTCGTTTTAACATAATGGAGATATGCGCTGCCGATATTTATGTTTGTTTTTGGGTTGTACAAGGAAGACACTCCTGTGTAAGGTATGCCGTTTTTGTTTGTAATATATCGTGCTGTTGAGGGCATAATCTGCATTAAGCCTGCAGCTCCGGCTATGCTTCTGGCATTTTTGTTAAAATAACTTTCTTCTCTGATTATTGAAGTGACAAGATAAGGGTCAAGTTTGTAGATTCTTGTTGTGTTATTGATAATGTCCTGATAATGCAGCTGATAGGCAAGTTTATAGATACTGTCTTCGAAATCCGGTTTCTGCTCAAGCGAATCTATAAAATCACGGGCCAGCACTGCTGAGGTTGCGTATTCACCCTCTTTGTACTTAATCCAGCTTAAAAGAGCTTTGTTATTTTCGTCAATTTCTTGTATAAGTTTAAAATCATTAAGTTTTATGATTGTATTCACAACGCTTAAATTGTCGTCAGTAACCTTTGTATATTTAGCAGGAAACTCAATATATACAGATTTTTCAGGCAATCGGTGTGAGGGCTTTGTTTTCCAATCGTTTGTCTGCATATGCCCGTATAATTTAGATGCTCTATATGCATAATAGCTGTCAGGATATTTTTCAATAACTCTTTGATACAAGGCTTTTGCATCGTTTTTACGCCTTTCTTGAGATGCAATTTTTGCAGACCAAAATAAAACTTTAGGTGCCGAATTTGTATATGGATAATCTCTCATATGTATATTACCAAGGATTTTGGCTTCCTGATAGTCACCTCTTTTATATGCATCCCAAAACAGATTAGCTACAGCATCAGCTGCATATTTACCGCTTTCATACTGTGTGAATATTTGTCTGTTTAGTCTGTTTTTTTCTTCTCCGGTTACCAGTTTGGCTAGTCTGTATAATATAAAGTCTTCCCCTTCGGCTCCGTATGTTTGAGCCAGTGACAGAGCTTTGTACCAGCCGTCTTTCATTCCGACAGGGCTTAGTGAAGCATAGTTTTCAAGCACTGCAAGAAGATCATCCGGATTAATACTTTTGGAATATTTTATATAATTGGTTTCAAAAATTTCTCTTGCTTTTAGATATTCGCCTCTTTTTGTGTAAAGAATACTTAAATACCCCCAGGCTAGCTGCATATCCGACAAGTTAAAATTATTGAAGGCTCTCTGGTATTGTCCTGTCTTAAAACAGGTTTGACCGATTAAAAAGTATTCGTACGGGGTTATTGGCAATCCGAGAGCAGCAATTTCATTTATACAATCCGTTGCAAAACGTCCGTCCGGTGTTGTTGCAAGATATTGAACAAAAAGTGCTTTTGCTTTAAGTTTTTTTTGTAATATCTCTTTTTCATTATCGTTTTCTTTTATTTTTTCTTTTTGTATTAAGCCCAGATAATAATCTGAAGCCTTTGCATAATCACTGTCTTTAAAGAGCTTTCTGATATCATTAAAAGTTTTTTCTGCTCTGTTGTAGTCCTTTTCTTTAAAACTGTTTTGTGCCAGTGAGTAATATGCTTTTTCTATAAAGACGGATTCGGGGTATTTTTCAATAAACATTCGATATTTTTTTGCAGCAGTTTGAAAATCATTCAACTTATCTGCACTCATTGCCTGACGCAAAAGAGCTATTTCATATATACCTGATGTTTTTGACACATTTGAAAAATTAAAATATGCATTTTCAAAATCACCCTGTATTACGTATTGCAGCCCCTGATTATAGGCTTTTAGATCTTTTTCAGACACTCTTGTCATTTTAAAAACATTTGTCAGTACTATTAAAATTAATACTGCAAAAGCTGAGGATATAAGTATAAATTTTAATTTTTTTTTCCAGTCCAATTTGTTCCGTTCCCTTGATTATTTAAATTTAAATTTAAAAAAATGTTTTAAGTATTCCTCTGATTGGTATAAGTGAGTAAGGTTATTTATCAATAAATATAGCATATATAAAGTGTAGTTGTTAATGCACTAAAGCGAAATATTTACAAAGAGAGGGTGAAAATATGCACATTTATTCTTTAGAAAAATTTGAACAAAAACAAAAGAAAAATATTGCAAAAAATATGTATAAACCTGTTTTGCTAAAACAGTATCTTCCCAAAAACAGGGTGATAAAAAACTATGTCTATTATGATGAACCGTATATTATCAAAAAATAAAAACAGTATATGTATTGTTATGTCGTTGCCGTGTTTTTAGTGTATGAATCCACAAGCTCTTCTTTTTGTTTACGTGTGAGGTGTTTAATACGGTATTCCTCTTTCATTGCTTCTGATTTTGTTTCAAATTCTTTTACGTAAACCATTTTTAAAGGTTTGTGAGCCCTTGTGTATTTTGCCGCAATTCCTGCTTTATGTTTTTCAAAACGTTTATCTATATCGTCCGTATAACCGCAATAGAGCTTGTTATCAACAGTTAAAATTATGTAAGTATAAAACTTTTTGTCCATAAATTATAAAACCTGAGAGATTTTGTTTAATTCTTCAACAATAACCCCGTAATCCGTTGTGCTCATAAGCTTGCCTCTTACTGCAGCGGCATTTTGAATGCCCTTTATGTAATAGGGGTAGAATTTTCTCATAAACGGGATTGCGTTCTTAACGCCTCTAAGTTCAACCTCTGTGTCCAGATGCTCTATTGCCCATTCTACTTTGGTTTTTATGTCAGCTTCTTCAAGCAGTTCGCCTGTTAAAAGATAGTGTTCGATGCGGTGAAGCAATTCAGGTGCCCCAAGGGTTGCACGTCCAACTGCAACGCCGTCTGCCCCGGTTATTTCAAGACATTCTTGTGCCTTTTGGGGGGTTGTTATATCTCCGTTTGCAAATACAGGGATGTCTATTTCTTTTTTTATACCTGCAATAGCGCTCCAGTCAGCTTCGCCAGAGTACATTTGAGAACGTGTTCTGCAATGGATTGTTAATGCGTCAGCACCTGAAGTCTGCATAAGTTTTGCAAACTCTAAAAAGTTTTTTTCCGTTGAGGTGTAACCCAGACGGAATTTTACACTGACCGGAACATCAACGGCAGCTTTTACGGCTTTAACTATATCCGATGCCAGCTCGGGTGTGCGCATAAGAGCGGAACCATCACCGCCGCAGACAACCTTGCGCACGGGACAACCCATATTTATGTCAATGATTGATGGCTTTCTCTCCAGTTTCATAAGCTTTTTTGCTGCTGTTGCCATCATTTGCGGCTTGTGCCCCGAAAGCTGATAAGAAAGAGGAAATTCATTTTCTCTGTTTTCGAGTATCTTATCGCCGTCTTTTCTGTTTTGCATAAGCATTTCAGAGCTTATCATCTCTGTTGTCAAAAGGCTGTCTTTAGAGAATCTTCTTATTAACTGTCTGTATGGCAAATCCGTAATACCGGCCATAGGGGCAAGCATTACGGGACTTTTTAGCAAAACATTACCGATTTTTATCTGAAATTCTTTATTATTTTTTTGAAGCGGCGGGTTTTGCGGTTGTGTTTGATACAGGTTTGTCATAGGCTTTCAGTTCCTGTATTCTCTTTTGAGAATATCTGGTATAGTCATTTGTTTCGGCAACCTTTTTGGTTTCTGCCAGATACTTTTTGTAGTATGAAAGCGCATTTGTGTATTGAGCAAGATAATCATAATCAATTGCAATCGAGTAGTTTGTGATTGTCAATTTGGGATTATATTGCAGCGCTTTTTTATAATCGTTTATTGCTTGTTGGTATTTCTTTTGTGCGTCATAGACAGTAGCTCTGTAATAATAAGCGTCAGCATTTTGAGGGTCAGATTTTACTACGTTGTTTAAGACATTCAATGCTTCGGCATATTGTTGTTTTTCTATCATAGAAAGAGCCTTATCCATTTGTGCCGTGGACTCTTGTTCTGTTACATAAGCAAGTAAATCTTTTGTTGCTTTGTGTTCTGGATTTAGAGCAAGTGCTTTTTTCGCATAGGTTCTTGCGTTTGCATAATCGTTTGCGTTAGCATAAGCAAGTGCCGTAAAGTAAGCTGTTTCAATATTTTTAGGGTCAAGCTGCAAAGATTTTGCATAAGACTGTGCAGCTGTCTTATTGTTTCCGAGAGCCTGATAACAAGCTCCGATACCTAAAAGTGCTTCAGGTGTCGTCGGTATAATTTTGTTGTAGACATTTATTGCTTCCTGATATTTCTTTTCCGCATAAAGCTTAGAGGCGTCGTTATAGAGAAGTGATATAGTTTCTGCATCAATAGAGGCAAGTTGTTTTTTTATTGTTTGATTTTCAGGGAACAATCCCTGTGCATCTCCAAGCACTGAACGTGCTTTATCATAGCTGCTTTGCTGCATATAAGCTTGCGCAAGGTTAATGTATGCATTTTCATTTTTCGGGGCTAATTTGATTACCTGATTGTAATAAGGAATTGCCTCTGCAATGCGGTTGGCTTTGTGAAGTTCATATGCGTAGTTGTATAAAAGTCCTGCATTTTTGGGTTCTTCTGTTATCTGTTTTTTCAGGTAGGCAAGTCTTTCTTCAGGTGTCATGGTCGTTTCGTACATATTGTACAATTCATTTTTTATATCCTGATTTGAAGGGTCAAGATTGAGAGCAAGTTTGTAGTTTTCAATAGCTGCATCTTTTTTTCCCATAGCCTTGTAGCATTGAGCTTTATATAAGTATGCAAGCATAAAATTAGGATTGAAGTTAGTTATTGTATCATAAGCTTCAATAGCTGTTTCGTAATCTTTTTGTTCCTGATACAGTGTGCCCATATTTAATCTGGTAGTTGTGTTTGACGGGTTAATGGATTCGGCTTTTCTGTATTCAGCCAGTGCTCCTTGATAATCCTTTTTCTTTTGCAAGACCGCACCGAGATTTGCGTGAGCCTCTGCATCCTGCGGATTGTCTGAAACTTTTTGGCGCCAGATATTTTCTAAAGACATAAGAATGTCGTCATTGCTACCGGTTTTAGACAGAGCAAGGTTATATTCTTCTGCCGCCAGATCTATCTTTCCCAGCCTTTCATAGGCGCCGGCCAGTTTTAAATGAAGATCACTGTTTTTTGCATCCAGAGCTATCGCTTCTTTTAAATTATCTACTGCAAGATTATTTAAATTTAATATGTAATAAATAGAGCCTATATTGGCAAGAGCTTCTTTTCTGCAGGGAGTATCATTAACCGCTTTTTGAAATTCAGTCATAGCTGCTGCAAATTCTCCCTGAGCACGCAGAGATTTGCCCATTGTCAGATGACCTTTTGGAGTTTGGTCTGCATTTATTGCATACAAAATGGTTTCAAGATTTTCTTCCATTGTATTTATATCTGAAACATATTTTGCTTCTGTAGGTTCATTATTGTAATATTTCATATAGAAAATTGCGGAGCGCAGATCATTCGCTGCCTTATTGTAGTCCATTGCCTTGTTATTATAGTATTGAGCTCTTTCAAGATATGTGTTAACAAGCTGGATTCTTGCCGATTTATCTGTCGGATTTTCTCTTAAAGCTTTTCTAAACTCGGCAATTGCTTCCGTATAGTTATTGGATTTTAAAAGTTCAAGTCCTTTGTTGTAATAAACGGAGCCGAGCTGTGAGTAGTTGTTGTTGTCATAGTTTACGTTTACTACATTGTCTTCTGCGAAAACAGCCGGCGAATTCATTATTGCAAGTAAAAAAAGTACAGTTAATATTTTTTTTGTTCTGGCTTGTTTATGCATAGGTCCGCCTTTCTGTTTTTGATGGACAAAATATGTATATATTATAAGTCAAATTAAAAAAAAGGGTAAATATAGCTTAGTTACGTTACAAAATATTACCAATTGTATTGCGTAAAAAAAATTACCATGTATGATAATAATGTCAGAAAAGTTACCCGACAATTTAATATACACCCGGCGGATATTTTCCTGCCTTATTTTTGTTGTTAAATTGTCTTTAATATTTACCCAAAAAATTTACAATTACACTAAGGAAAGGTAATAAAGTGGAAGAAAAAGAAATTCAAGAAGTTGAAGCAGTTGAAACTGAACAAGCAGCAGAAGCTGTTGAAACAACTGAACAAGCAACAGAAGAAAAACCTGCTCCTGCTAAAAAAGGCAGAGGTCAGGCTAAAGGCAAAGGCAGAAAAAAAGTAGAAACAGTTGAAAACGCTCCTCAATCCGAATGGAAAGAAAGAGTTGTTCAAATCAGCCGTGTAACAAAAGTTGTTAAGGGCGGTAAAAAATTGAGCTTCAGAGCTATCGTTATCGTAGGCAACGGCAAAGGTCAGGTAGGCGTAGGCTGTGCTAAAGCATCCGAAGTTATTATCGCTATTCAAAAAGCTATTGCAGAAGGCAGAAAAAACCTTATTACGGTACCTATTTTCAAAACAACTATTCCTCACCCTATCACAGGCCGTTCAGGTGCGGGTGCTGTAATGTTGAAACCTGCTTCTCAAGGTACAGGTGTTATTGCAGGCGGTGCTGTTCGTGCAGTATTAGAGCTTGCAGGTATCGAAAATATCCTGAGCAAATCATTGGGTTCAAAATCTCCGCTTAACGCAGCTAATGCAACAATGGAAGCATTAAAAGGTTTAAGAACATTCAATGATGTTGCTAAAGTAAGAGGTTTATCTCTCAACCAAATGCTCAACGCATAATGTGTAAGTTTTAATCAGAACAATAAGAAAAGGAAATAATAAAAATGGCTAAAGATAAATTAGAAAAAGTTTCGATTAAACTTACAAGAAGTTTAATCGGCTCTACAAAAGACCAAATTAAGGTTGTTAGAGCACTCGGTTTGAAAAAAACTAACGATGTAGTTGAACACTTTGCAAGTCCTACTATAATGGGTATGGTTAACAAAGTACCTCATCTTGTTACTGTAATAAAATAAATTAAGTTAAGTAGATAATAAATTAAAGGACAATATAAAATGGCAGAAAGAATAACATTAGAAGACTTAAGACCTGCTGACGGTGCTACTCACAGAACAAAAAGAGTAGGCAGAGGCAGATCATCAGGTCGCGGTAAAACATCTTGCCGTGGTCACAACGGTGAAGGACAGCGCTCAGGCAGCTCTCAAAAGAGAGGTTTTGAAGGCGGACAGATGCCGTCTTACAGACAAATGCCTAAATTAAAAGGTTTTACAAACTTTGCTGCTCTTAACTGTGCACAAATCAACGTTAAAGATATAGAAAAACTTGACGCATCTGAAATTGATTTGACATGGTTAATTCAAAACGGCAAAGCTCATCCGAGCTCAGAAGTATTGAGAGTTCTCGGTAACGGTGAAATCTCTAAAGCCGTAACCGTTAAAGCCAGATACTTCACTCCGTCGGCTAAAGAAAAAATTGAAAAAGCTGGCGGTAAAGCTGAATTAGTTTAAAAGTTGATACTGCAAGCCGATTTATAAGGCTTGCAGTTAACTTATATTCTCCGTACTGATGTTTTGGGGAAAATTTATCAGGCGGGAAAGTACAGAGGGCTGAATTTCAAAAATCTTGAATTCCCTCTATTAAAAGGAATATGGAGAAAAAATAAATGCAAAATGCAAGAATGAAACCCCCGTCAATGGATGATGTGGTTTCTATGTTTCAGGCTTCAGGGCTGAAGTCAAAATTAATATTTACTTTTGCAATGATTGTAATTTTTAGACTTGGTGTTGCGCTTCCTTTATATGGTATCAATAACGAAGTTTTTTCTAAAATTGCACAGGGAAACAACATAATCGGTTTTATCGATTTGTTTTCGGGCGGTGCTTTGGCTAACGTTTCAATACTTGCTTTAGGTATCGGACCTTACATCACCGCTTCAATTATTATGCAGCTTTTAACGGTAATCATTCCGCATCTTGAACAGCTGCAAAAAGAAGAAGGCGAAGCCGGAAGAAGAAAAATTTCTCAATATACAAGATACTTTACAGTATTTATTTCTTTCTTTCAGGCATGTATTTTCCTTTTGTATCTTTTGCATCAGGCACCGGCTGCAATTTTGCCCGGCGTATCACATGTTGCATTCTTTATCGGGTCTGCAATTATCCTTACTGCAGGTTCCGTGTTTGTAATGTGGCTGGCTGAATTGATGACAGAAAGAGGTATAGGTAACGGCGGTTCCATGTTGATTTTTGTAGGTATTATTTCAAGAATCCCGTTCTATTGTGAAAAAACAGGACAGCTTGTTGTAAACGATACTTCTTTGCAATTATCGCTGCTTGTTTTGCTTGCAATCTTCTTTGCCACAATGGTATTGATTGTAATTATGCAGGAAGCAATAAGAAAAGTTCTTATTGTAAACCCGAAACGTCAGGTTGGTAACAAAATTTACGGCGGCGTAAACACATACATTCCGTTTAAGATGAATCCGGGCGGGGTTATGCCTATCATCTTTGCTATTGCTATTTTGTTGTTCCCGACCACCGTAATAAGCATTATCGGTCAGGCTAATTTACCTGCCGGAGCTCTTAAGGATACTATCACATGGCTGGCTAATTTCCTGAATCCGTCGGGATGGGTGCATTATGTACTGTACTTCCTTTTGATTGTTTTCTTAACTTTCTTTTACGCTTCTATTATGCCTAATATGCAGCCTAAAGAAATTGCGAACAATCTTAAAAAGTATGGTTCTTCAATTCCCGGCATAAAACCCGGAAAACCGACTGCGGAAGCTCTTGATAAAATTATTTCAAGACTTACTCTGCTCGGTGCGCTGTGCTTGGGTATAGTTGCTCTGATTCCGTCAGGTGCTTCTTATATCACAAACATCACAACTCTTCAGGGGATAGGGGCTACGTCTTTAATCATTATGGTTGGTGTTGCGCTTGACTTTATCAATCAGATTAAGACTCAGCTTCTTGCAAGAAATTACGAAAGCTTCCTGAAAGAACCTAATAAGTAAATAATCATTTTGTAAAAATAAAAAGCTCTCTTGATTTATGTTAAGAGAGCTTTTTTACATATCTTTATAAATTTTCGATTTAAGGCAATTCTGAAGTTTGTTTTGTTTTCTTAAGTTTACTACGGAAGTGTGAATACAGGAGTGTTAACGATTCTATGGTAAACGGGTATAATTCAAGTGTTCATTCAAGTTATGTACAGCAGGGTAACGTAATGCCTATGTATTCACGGTATGGCACTGCTGATACAGACCGCAGAAATGTTCCGGCTCAAAATATTAGTATGCCGCCGGTGAATGTTGCTAAAAGAACATATAATACGACGGTGCATCAAACAGTGCCAGGTCCGCAGTATAATGTGCTACAAAAACAAGTGCCGCAGCAGCCTTTGCAGCAAAATAAAAATGTTGAACATACTGAAGAAAAAGAAAATCTCTTGTGGAAAGCAATTAAAAACGATAAAACTGCCATAGCAGTCGGCACCGTTGTGTCAGCAGTTGCAATACTGGCAATGATTTTGTCACCTAAATCAGTAAAGAATATACAAAAAGGTTCTAAAAAATGCTTTATTAAAAGATTTGCAGACTCTGTAAAAACAAAATGGCAAAATTACAGAGCGGATTACAAGGCTCGTATGGCAGCAAAAGCGCCGGAACGCAACCATTTGACTCCATATTTAATTACATAGTTTAAATTTTTGTTATTCTTCCGCAATTTTTGATTTTGATTCAATAAACAGGTTCATAATCTCTATATCGTCATAATCTACATAAGCAGTTTGAAAAAGGTTTTTTCCTGCTTTTATTGTAAGCTGATTTTGTCCGATTCTGATAAGGCTGCGGGGAATTTTTATCTGTTGGTTGTCACCGTTGAGGTTTAACTCAGCAATCATATTGCCGTTAAAATATATCTGCGGCGGGGCTGCAAATGAGGTTGTAACTTTTGACTGTCCCATATCTCTAGCCATTTTTGTGTCAATTCCTATGACAGATCCTATAATAAGATACATATCGCCATCTGATGCAATTTTTTTTATATTAAAATTTTTTGTGTAAAAAGGTCCGATTGCTTTTATCCTAAAATCAGCAGCGTTTGCGGAGCGTTCTGAATAGTTGTCATCCCCTATGTGGTAAAGATCTTTGTCTATGATAATGTCATGAGGATTTGTTTTTTCAATACCTATAACTAGCGGTTTGCTTGCCGACTGTCCGTCAATAGTTAGAGAAAAAGGTTTATATCCTTCTTTTTCCACGGACATTATTGTAGGTGCATCTATTTTTGCACCAAGCGAAAAACGCCCCTGCTCATCGGTTTGTGTTTTATATCCTCTTGAGGGCAGTGTAACATCAGCCTGACTTATCGGGGCCTGGGTTTTGGAATCAATTACCTGATTGTAGTCACCTGAAATTCCGCTTTTTTCAACATTACCGTTTATTGCCGCAAAACAGATTGTAGTGCTTAAAATCAGACTGAGGCTTGTTATTGCAATAGTTTTAAATTTGTTCATTTTATAAATCCTCCATATCTGCTAATTATCAGGCAGATTTGTCAGATTATATTTTTATTTAAAACTAAAAAACAAACCATACGACAATTTGGCTAAGTCTGTTTAGGCCGGACCAATTTTTCGTCCGTCTACGGGTTCATTGTTATTTTTATTGGCAAGTGATTCAACCGTTTCTAATCCAGGTTCTATGAATTTTTTAATTATGTATTTATGTACAAAATTATCAATAGGAACTGCGAGCAAGCCAAGAGCAATAAAGCCGCCTGCTGTTTTTAATAATCCGAGTTTAATACTTTTGCCTTTTATATAATTTCTTAGGGCCGTACGTGCTATTTCTAATCGGGTTGCATAGTTTTCTATAGAAGCTTTGTATTCAGGATTTTTTAGCAGTTCTTTAACAACCCTTGCTGAGTCTATTTTGTCTTTTACAAGTATTCTTCTTTTTTCGACGCTGTCATAATTTTTGGTTATTGCCTGAATTAATGTTTTTTGCGCTTTATCTTCGGAATTTAATATTTTTTTGACAAGATAATCAGGAGATTTTTCAATAAGCAGTTTTGCTCTTTTTTCTGAATTTTTGATTGCCTTGTCATAGAGTTTTAAAAGCTCAGGGTGGTCTGATGCAATTTGTTCCCTTGTAGAATTTTCAAGAATCGTTTGTTTTTCAAAAAGTTTTTTGGCTTGATTTTCAAAGAATGTCAGAACATCGGATTCGTCCGCTTTGGCAGAAGCAACCGGACGTTTTGTATGTCCGAAAAATCTTACGATTTTTGAGAATATACCTTCTGTTTTCAGGTCTTTTCTCGTTGAGGCAAGAGCCGGCTTTAATTTTTCGTCTATAATTCGTTCCTTGACTCTTTCAAAACCTGTTTTTACTGTGCCGTCAGATGCTACAACAGAACCTTTTGCAAAGTTTTTGTTATCAAATTCGTCTAAAAGTCTGTTGAAGGTTTCTTCCTTGGCTGTGGCGCTCAGGTTGGAGCCGTCAAATTTTGCGGTATAGCCTGCAATATTTTGTCCTACTTTAACTGCAGTAGTAGGTAAGATTACACTTGCAAGAGCCTGAAATATAGCCTGCTGAACAGCAGCAGCTGCTGAAGCACGGGTGTAATCGCCTTCTTTGCCACGTCTGTACTTGTCATAAATATCAGCACCGAGATACATAAGTGCAGGTATCCACAATAACAGCTCTGCAGCCTTTCCCCATACCGGCATGGCAGAAACTGCTGCACCGACTTCATTTGAGTAGGCAAACGCCCTGAGCGGATATTGTGCAAGAGGGTCATCAGGATTTTTTATAATCTCTTTTATCTCTTCCTTTTTTGTTTTCTGCTTAATAGGTGTTAGTTTTACCTTTGGCATTATTACAGAATATGTTGTACTGAATTCTGACAATGTTACTTCCCTTTAAAATAACAGACGATAGTTGTTTATCCATAAACATTTTTGCAAGGAATTTTATCATAATCTAAAGATTCCGCTAAGTAAACAACCGTGAAAAAAAATTTTTGCTATTATTATAAATTTTGTTAACATTGTTAAAATGACACCAATGAGAGGGATTTGTTTTAATGAAAAAATGTTATACTGATTCCCCTACGCCATAAAGATGAAAGCCGTATAAATTAATTGAATTATTGTTAAAATTCTAATAGAATAATTACTATGGAAAATCTTTCTGAAAAAATTACAACTCTGCAAAAAAACTTTTATGACTTGAACAGTCTGTTTGAATTAAGCATTATTGCAACACAGGCGGATTCCATAGAAGATTTGATAGAAAAAGTTACGGATTTTATTACTCAGGGCTTGGATATATCTGATGTTAGATTTTTTATTAACCATGACAGAGTTTATTACATGGTTGCAACAAGCAGTAATGATTCTCAGGAATATTTTCAGTTTGAAAATGATGACGAGGGCTTTTGGGAAGTATTAAATAAAAACGAATTTATCAAGGTTTCTGATGCCTCCGGAAAACCGATATATCGTTCTTTTTGGGAAAAATATGATCTGGAAAATTTAAAAAGCTGTTATTTCAAACTTTTCCAAAAAGATAACATGCCTTATTTTATTTGTTCTCTTGGAACAAAAGATAATAATTATGAATATTCGGATGAGGATTTAAGATATTTAACAAAAATATTTAACTATGTGGGGCCTATCCTTATAAAATATATTAAACGCAGAGAACAGGAAAATGACCTTAAGCGTCTGCAAAAGTCGTTGCATAATATTTCTATTCTGTATAATATTTCTCAGGCGGTTAACTTTATTGATGACTTAAAACGCCTTTTGAGAGTGATTTTAAACAAAGCTCTGGAAACAATTGATGCGGAAAAGGGCTCTTTGATGCTGTACAACTTTACGGAAAACGTACTGCAGACAAAGGTTGTTTACGGTCTTGCGGATAAAAACCTTGAAACAGAAATTAACAACGGTCTTATAGAATGTTCAAAAATTAAGGTTGGTGAAGGTATAGCAGGTACTGTTTTTGTAGAAAAAAAATCAATTATATCAAACCTCGGGCAAAATGACCCCAGATTTATCGATAATGGTCAGGAGCTTAATGTAAACTCTCTATTATGTGTGCCATTGATTGCTAAAGGCGAGCCTATCGGGGTAATAAATATTACAAACAAACTCAACGGTAAGCTGTTCAATAAACAGGATTTAGAGTTTATAGAAGCTCTTGCTAATCAGGCAGCTATTGCAATTGATAACGCAAAATTATATGAGCTTGCAACAAAAGATGGTTTAACCAAACTCTATATTTACAGACATTTCTACACATTGCTTGAAAACGAAATCAAACGTTCTTCACGCTACAACCATGAAATGACTCTTTTAATGATGGATATAGATAATTTTAAACAGGTTAACGACACCTACGGTCACCCTGTAGGCGATCAGGTGTTGAGAGAAATTGCAAACTGCATACAGCAGACCATAAGAAAAATAGATATAGCGTCAAGATACGGCGGTGAAGAGTTTACAGTTATTCTGCCCGAGACAAATATCAAAGATGCAAAGATTATTGCAGAGAGAATCAGAAAAAATATAAGTAAAATTAAAATTAATGTAAAAGAGGATATTTACATCTGTCCGACGGTCAGTATTGGTATGAGCGAATATCCGTCTTGCGCACTGGATGAGCAAACCCTAATAGAGCTTGCCGATGTTGCTTTATACAACGCAAAAAATAACGGCAAAAACTGCGTTTGTGAATACAACCCTAATACAGGGTGTATTCTGCTTCCTAAAAGCGAGGATTAATTCCCTTTACGTTGTTTCCTTAGTTCTGCAGCAACGGTCATTTTCATTTGTGCAAATTCTTTTGCGTATTCCGGATATTCACTCCAAAAAACACCAAAACGTTCTTTGCCGTTGGTTCGTGATGATACTTCGGAAAAAGCTTCTTTGATATGAGGAAGCCTATCCCAGGCAATTTTGGAAATTTTTTGATTTAACTCTTTATATTTTTGGCTTAAGCTGCGGTTATGAGAAACAATAATTTCTCTATGGGCAGCGTTAAAAGCTTTTGTCTTTTGGGCAATTTGGCTGTTAAGTGTTTCATCAGTTGCGCTCAAAAGCTTGTGATAGTTTGCGCCGAAATCAGGGATTCTTATTTTGTCCATAATCCATGCAAGAGCGCTTCTGCTTTTTAATCCCAGCTCTTTTGCTATTTCATCAATTGTTTTTAGCTTACCCCAGCGCTCTTTTAAAAGAACAAGCGACAAGTCTTCCAGAGGTACGGTTTCCATTATTTTCTTTACGTTAGGGGATTTATGTTGTATGGCAATATGTGCCGGCAAAACATCTCTGAATTCATAGAATATATTTTGTGCCTTGCCAAGAGTCTTACAGTTTAAAAGCGGAGCATAAGTTTTTAAGTGAATATCTCTCAATGGTTCAAAAATATTGCCGTTATTTTCAACCGCATTGATTACTTTCTGCCTCATTCGTTGAGGCAGCAGCCTTAGACGATTTTCGTATATGTATTTAAGGTTTATGTCACGTGCTCCCTGAAAAGACGGAGCAGTAATGCGTTTTGAAGGAATTGTATTATATTTGTATTGCGGATTGAATTGTATATTCATACCCTGTTAATACAGCTGAAAGAAAAATTTTGTTATTAATTATTTTTAAAATTTACAATATTTTATAAAGCAGGTATTGTCAGATGCAATCAAACGTTTGCCGGAGTTTCTTCCTTCTGTTCAATTGCTGCCGGCTCGGGTATTTGCTTGTTGCTTTTTGCACCAAGTTCATTAAGCCGTTCGCAATGACGTATGAGGTTGTCACGTCCCGAAAGTTTTGTCATTGCCCGTGATAAATTGACCTGCACATTGTTAAGGTCTTTTACCATGTCCGCAAATTTATCTATCATTTTCCCTGCAAGGGTAGCAATCTCCTGCGCATTTTTGTTTTGTCTGTTTGCCATGTTAAAACTGTTTATGATTTTTAAAGCTGCAAGCAATGTTGAGGGAGAAACAGGCATGATTTTATTTTTCCAGGCAAGCTCCCACAATTCGGCATTGTTCGCAAATAAAAGAGAATAGCAGCTTTCTACGGGTATAAACATAAGTACATATTCAGGTGATACAAAATTTTCTATTTCAAAATATTCTCTTTTTGTAAGTCCTGCGATGTGTGCTTTAATCGAATCTTTAAACTGTTTTAAAGAGGTTTGTGCTTCTTCTTCGCTTTGTGCGTTCAGATAAGCATCGTATGATGCCAGAGAAGTTTTTGCGTCTATAAAGACAGCTTTGTTGTAAGGAAGCAGAATTGTTGCATCAGGCTTTTTGGAGTCGAAATTTGCCTGCAGCAAGTATTCTTCTCCTTTTCTTAAACCTGAAAGTTCAAGAACTTTTTCCAGTATAAGTTCTCCCCATTTGCCCTGCTTCATATTGTCGCCACGCAGAGCCGAGGCAAGGGCGTTTGTGTCGTTAGAAATTTTGGTTCCAGTCTGGATTACGTCTTTTATATGCAAATCCAGTTGTGCAAACTGTTGATTATTAAAGGCGGATTGCTTTTTAAGCTCTTCAAATTTTTCTTTAAACGGTTCAAGAATCTCGTTTATTCGTTCTTTTGATGTGTTCGAAAAATCCTGAGTAGTTTCTTTAAAAATTTTGTTTGATAAATTTTCAAATTGCAGCTGCATTTTTTCGTAAATGTCATTGTAAGCTTTGTGCAGTGCATCTGCTTTGCTGTTTTGAAGGTTTTGCATTACCAAAAATACGAGAACCGCACCGGTGATTAGTCCGGCTAAAAATATGGAAACCATAAGAATTATGCTCATTTTAAAATTTGCTCCGCAATTGACTGTATGAGATAATTTTATCATAATTCCTTAACACATTTGTATTTTGTAAAAAAAGAAATATAATATTAAATATATTTACGGTTTTGCGGGGAGAACTTCTGTGGAAAACAAACGCTGGTATGATAAACATAAAGAAACAAGAAGAGCACTGGATATTTTGAGAACGCTTTCACCCGCATTAAGAAAAAAACTTTTGGAAGATATAATTAATGTTGCCGGCGCAATAAAGACCGTACACAGAGAAAACAACACTGCTCCTTTAAGTATCGGGTTGGAAAGAGTGCTCGGACTTTATCAGACTAATAAAGGACGCCGCTGGTATGACAAACAGCAGGATTTGTCCGTAGCAATAAAAACGGTTTCTACTTTGCCTGAAAGTGATTATGTTAATATCATGGAAGGCATTTGTATGTCTTTGAAGTAGGCTTAAAATGAAAAATTTAACGGATTTCAGCCGCAACGAACTTATATGGGGAAAAGAAAAACAGGCTTTGCTCAAAGACAAAGTTGTATTTGTTTTCGGGCTTGGCGGTGTGGGCGGCTTCGCTCTTGAAGCGCTTGCAAGAAGCGGTGTGCGCAATTTTACCATTATTGATTTTGATGAAGTTTCAAACTCAAATATCAACCGCCAGATTATTGCGCTTAATTCAACTGTCGGGTTAAAAAAAACTGATTTGTTTGAACAGCGCTTAAAGGATATAAATCCCGATATAAATGTTGGGTGCGTTTGTGATTTTTACGGTGAAAAACTCGAAGATAAGGTTTTTAACATAAAACCTGATTTTGTTGTTGATGCGATAGATACTATGCGTTCAAAAATTGATTTGCTGGTTTATTGCAGGGAAAATGATATTCCCGTAATTACGTCAATGGGTGCTGGTAACAGATTTGATCCCACGCAGCTTTATATTACGGATATCAAAGATATTGAAAACAAAAAATGCACCTTTACCAAAAATGTACTTTATCAATTGAAAAAAAGAGGGATAGAATCCGGCATAACTGCCGTGTGCAGCAGAGAAAATCCAAATGTCCTTGAAAAAATATCTTCCGTGGAAAATATACAAACACAAGCCGGTGAACATATTGAATTTACTAAGATAACGCCGGGGTCGACACCTTTTGTACCTGCGGTAGCCGGTTATTATATGGCTTATTTTGTAATAAAAGAGTTTTTAAAATAGTTATTACAGGTAACATTTTCTTTCCTGACCAGCAACTCCCGCATAAAGTTCAACGTACTGCTTTGCAGGGCTGGAATCTATCTTCGTTAAAAGCACTTCTTCTATCTGGAAAAAGCCTACCTCGGCAGACATTTCTATATCAATTTTTATTGGTTTTTTTTCGCCGTGATGAATGCCGATACGGTTTATGGCATTTGCGGAATATTTGTGTATATCTCCGACTTTGGGCGTGTTGTTTATAGCAAGCGGTATTCTTGCACGTCCTTTTGTCATATCGCAGCCGTCCGCAATAAGTATTATGCCTGCTTCCGTGGAATGAATTTTGCGTGAACACATGTGTCCGATTATAGCTTCTGTTGCGATTGCTTTTATAATTACACGTTTGTGTAAATTATCGGGAAATACTGCCTGTAGTGCTCTTTCTATAATAGGCTGCGCAAGGATTACGGACATTTCTTCGTGACCCTGCCGTCCTATTGCCATACCAAGATCGTGCATCATGCCTGCGAGAATTACGCCTGACATACTGTCCTCGAAGGTGCCTATTTCTTCTTTTTCAAGCGAGGTTTGTATGCCAGAATCGTGCAAAATATTGAGCATTTTTATTGCATTGCCAACAACCTGACGCATATGCACTGGGCCGTGGTCATTGTATCCAAGTCTTTTTATTGAAACATTGTTTGCGTATTCCTGCATTTCCTGCAGTTCTTCGTCCTCAAACAGGTATTGAACAAGCTTAAGACACTGAGGTGTGTTTTTTAATCTATCTAGTATTTTTGATTCCGTTACTACTTCTTTTACTGATTTCATATATATAACCTTTGCCTGACCTTTTAAATAATTTGTTTGATTTAATAATATTATACATTAAGTATTTTAACGCAAAAAAAAGCTCTAATTTTCATTAGAGCAATACTTTTAATAGGAAGGGAAGGTTAGGAAGTTAGGTAGGTTAGTTAGTGTTAGTGTGAAAGTCTCATCTTATTTAAAATGTTTTATGATGTTTGTTTTAGTTTCTCGTTTTGTTTATTTAATGCTTACATATATATAAAGTATATACTAAGTTCAAAATTTCACGTTTGAGTATATACTGTTACAATTCTTTACAATTTGTCTGTAAGCTGGCAAAAAAATATATTTTGAGGGTTAATAATATTTGCACAGCGAGTTTACGAGCCGTACGCATCAGTATGCCTCTGGATAAAAACGAGGTCCAGCTCAGACAACATATGAATATAAAACAGGTATCAAAAGTAATAACCAGCCCGAGATTTTTGGCTCCGACCGTGTTCCTTGCCGTGAGCACGGGTAAAACGCTGCATGATTATGAAAGAGCCAAACCTAATAAAAAGAATACGGTATTTGTTAAAGATACTGCAATGTTATCAGGCTCTTTGCTGGGGTTTATAGCAACAAATCCGATTGCCAAAGTGTTATGCAACAAAAATCATTTTAACAAAGTTGTACTTAAACAAACTGAATATATTGCAAGACAAACAATCGGTGCGCTTACTGTTACTTTAGGCGGGATACTTGGCGCTGTTTGGGCAAATTCTTTGGCTCATAAGTTTATTCTTAGCAGACCTTATTTTAAAAAACAGGAAGAGATTGACAGACAAGCTGAAAAAAACAAAATACTTGTTGAGAGCAATGTCTTTAAAAATTTTAATTATGTAAACGATCAATTTAAGCAAACTGCTTTTACTGTGTTGTCTCTGCCTAATATGAGTTTGTTGACCGCAGCTCCTATGTTAGCTTTAACAGGCATGTCCGTTGCCAAAACAGAGGGCTACAATAACAAAATTAAAAGAACCGCAAAAGAGCTTATTGCAAATTCTCTGGTGCCAACAGTGTTGACATCAGGAGTTTCGTTGGCTGTTGAGCATAAAAAATGGTATATTAAATATCCTGCTCTTTTTGGGGCTTTAACTGCAGGTTCTTATGCAGGCAGGAAAGTTTCAGAAAAATATCATGACAAATGGGATGATGCTATTGATGCTATTGATTTTCAGAATATAAATATCAAGCAGGCTTTTAATTTTAAAGGAATAAAAAGCACAGCGGAAGCAACCCCTCAGCCTGACAACTCAAACACCTAAAACGGAAGTTTGCTGTGTTTGCCAAAACCCTTCGGCAGCTTAGGCATTTTAATTTTGCCTGATTTTACACCGTCAGAGATTTTAGTAAATCCCTGCATCATTTTGCGCATTTGTTCAAACTGTGTGATAAACTGATTTATTTCTTGCAGCTCCATCCCGCAGCCTTTTGCAATACGTTTTTTGCGGCTTGAGTTAATCAAAGACGGATTATCCCTTTCTTCAGGAGTCATACTCTGTATAAAGGCTTCTATTCTTTTCATATGTTTTTCGCCTTCGTTTGCAATAAGCTGTCTGTCGTCTTTTTTTAGCCCCGGAATAGGCAGCATACCGAGTAACTGGTCTAAGGAACCGAAGTTTTTCATGGTCTTTTGCATATTTAAAAAGTCGTTGTAGGAAAACTCTGCCTTGCGCATTTTTTTCTCAAGCTCTTCGGCTTTTTTGGCGTCAAAATTTTCCTGAGCTTTTTCAACAAGAGAAACAATATCACCCATACCGAGTATTCTTGTTGCCATTCTGTCGGGGTGGAAGTCTTGCAGTGCATCGATTTTTTCACCCACACCCGTTAATTTAATCGGCTTTTTGGTACAGTAAACAACGCTCAGCGCAGCACCGCCTCTTGAATCACCGTCTAGTTTTGTAAGCACAAGCCCTGTAATTTCCAGCTGTTCGTTAAAGTTTTCGGCAACGTTAACAGCCTCTTGACCTGTCATTGCATCTATTACAAGCAATTTTTCCTGCGGGTGGAAGACTCTGTCTAACAACAAAAGCTCTGCCATCATCTGTGTGTCTATTTGCAAACGTCCGGCAGTATCTAAGATAACAACGTTGTAACCGTTATTTTTTGCGTGTTCAAGGGCGTCCGTTGCAATTCTTTGTACATCCGTGCAGCCGTCTATTGTAAAAACTTCGGTTCCTATCTGTTCGCCCAAAGTTTTTAACTGGGTAATTGCAGCAGGTCTGTAGACGTCGCAGGCAACAAGCAGGGGATTTTTGCCTTCTTTTTTTAGTTTAACGGCAAGTTTTGCACTCGAGGTTGTTTTACCGGAACCCTGAAGGCCGAGCATCATAATTATGGAAGGATGTCCGCTTAGGTTGAGGGGGTCATTTTTTTCACCGAGTAATTTTACCAGTTCATCATTTACTATTTTTATAAGCTGTTGAGCAGGATTAACGCCCTGTACAACATTTTCGCCTTCTGCTCGTTCTCTTATTGAGGCAACAAAAGCTTTTACAACCCTAAGGTTAACATCTGCTTCCAGAAGCGCACGACGGATTTCTCGCAGGGCGTCTTGCATATTGTCTTCGGTTAATTTATCGTTACCCGATGTTTTTCTTATTATTTCCTGTAATTTATCAGATAAACTGTCAAACATTCTTTATTCTCCCTGCAAGTCTGAAAATGACTTTATAATTACTATATTGATTGTTCAGATTATAGCATAAAAGAATTCTGGCAAAAATATTCGTATCTTGAGGATATTTATATTTTTGCTTGACTTATAGTAACTCTAAGGTTGTATCCTAAAATAGTAGTAAGAACTTACAGAGTATTAAAATAGAATATGGACAGACGAAATTTTATAAAAAATACAATTATTGCCGCTGCAGGTGCTGTTGTTATTGGTGCGTCAGCAGGGTGTGCAGATAATAGAATCATAAAAGGAGATAAACATATGAAGATACTTGTGATTACCGGAAGTCCGAGAAAAAACGGAAATTCCAATACGCTCGCTGACAATTTTATAAAAGGTGCGCAGGAAGCAGGACATAACGTAGTGCGTTTTGATTCCGCCTTCAAAGATGTTCACCACTGCGTTGCCTGCAACAAATGCGGTATGAACGGACAATGCGTATTTAAAGACGACTTTGAATTTGTAAAAGCAAATATCGTTGATGCGGATGCTGTAGTATTTGTCACTCCTATGTATTATTTCGGCATTTCTGCGCAGATTAAAGCTGTAATAGACAGATTTTATGCTATTAACGGACAAATCCATGTTCCTAAAAAGGCCGTGTTGCTTATGACATATGCTGATACCTCAACAAAAGAAGCACAGCCTATCATAAACCATTATGAAGCGTTGTTAAATTACCTCGGCTGGTCTGATGCTGGAAAAGTTATAGCTTCTGGTGTTTGGACGGCAGGGGATGTAAACAATACCCAATATCCAAAACAGGCTTATGAGTTAGGCAAAAATATATAAGGTATGTTTATGGCGAAAAAAGTTATAAATATTTTACTTTTAGCAGTTTTAATAATTGTCTGAGTGGGACCTCGCTTGTAGGAGTGGTACACGGAGTGCGAGTGGCGCCGAGTCTAGCATCTTACGGAAGTGACCCCATGCACTTGTTGCGGGTACCCTTGTTATATAGCCAATATTGTACTTGTTTATTGTACCCGTTCAATAAGTTGTCGGGGTCAGTTGACTATATGAAATTATTGCAGGATTTGCCTTACATAACGGAATCTCTTCAAATTCAGAACCTTTGTATGCGCAGGAAGGGAACACAAAAATGAAAGTAAAAATGAGTTTTAACAATAACGAAGTAATTATTAACATGTATGACAATCCTGCATCTGAGCAGGTTATTGCACTTTTGCCGGCGGAATTTCACTTCAGTGATTTTGCGGGTGAAGAAAAGATTACTAATTTTTCTAAACCTCTAAGCCTTGATAATGCACAGAGAGGAATGGTTGCAACTGCTGGAAAAATGTTCATTTATGCACCGTGGGGCAATATGGGTATTTTTTATAAAGACCACGGGCATACAATGGATAAAAGTCTTATTCCTCTCGGCGAAGTTGAAAGCGGACTTGAATATTTAAGGTCGCAAAAAAGTGATTTCAAGGCAAAGTTGGAGATAATAAAATAAGGCGTAAAAAACGCCTTATTTTTTATAGTCCCGTCAATTTTTCCTGTTCTTCCGGATATCTTGCACCTGTAATTTCTATGCTTTCAATGTGTTTTCTTATGTCCGCAAGTTCTTCCACGGTGAAGGTTATATCTTCTGCGCTGATATTTTCTTGTAGTCTTTCGACCTTTTTGGTTCCGGGGATAGGTACAATCCACGGTTTTTGATGCAGCAGCCAGGCAAGAGCTATTCTTGCGGGTGTTGTTTGCTTTTTCTCTGCAAGTTCTTTTACGTAATCGACAAGTACAATGTTTTTTTGTAGGTTTTCATGGCTGAAACGTGGAATTGTGCTTCTGAAATCCGTTTTGTCAAAAGTTGTATCTTTGTTGAATCTTCCGGTTAAAACGGCTTTGCCTAAAGGTGAAAACGGTACAAACCCGATTCCGAGTTCTTCTAAAGTGCCAAGGAGTTCTTCTTCCGGTTTTCTGTACCACATTGAGTATTCACTCTGAACAGCACAAACGGGACAAACTGCGTGAGCTTTTCTCACTGTATTTGCGCTTGCTTCGGACAAACCGAAATTAAGAACTTTTCCTTCTTCAATGAGCTCTTTAACGCATCCTGCAACATCTTCAATCGGAACATCGGGATCAACTCTGTGCTGATAGTATAAATCAATATGGTCGGTTCTTAGTCTTTTTAAAGAACCTTCAACAGCTTTTTTAATAGTTTCAGGGCGGCTTGAAAGCCCTGTCGGGCGGTTAGAAGCATCGAGTTTGTAATTATCAAAATCATAGCCGAATTTTGTTGCAATAACTACATTATCTCTGACAGGCTCAAGTGCTTCGCCTAAAATTTCTTCGTTTTCAAACGGGCCGTAAACCTCTGCAGTATCAAAGAAGGTTACGCCGAGTTCTACCGCTTTTCTGATTGTTGCGATTGAATCTTTTTTCTCCGGAAACGGCGGATAGCTCTGGGTAAAACCCATGCAGCCAAGACCTATACAGGAAACTTCCAGTTTGTTTTTGCCTAAGTATCTTTTTTTCATATTACTCTCCTTTATTTAATTTTGCTTTAATTCTTTCAGCCATTTTTACACCGGCATTGTAGACAGATTCCGACTTTTTTTAATTCTTCTTTGTTCTTCATCTGGCTTCAATACCGTTTTACAGGAAGTTTCGTTGTTTTAAAGTAAAGCCGTTTGTTCCGTCTGCGGCTTCGGGTTGTCTGATTATTACTTTTCCGCTGCAGGGCATAATAGCGTCTTCTTCAATAATTTCTCCTACGCTGTCTGCAACAATTGTACCTGATTTAGGATTTTTAACCGAATCTATATGGCCTATAATATCTGCATCTGCATCCGAGTATTCAAAAGCCAAGTCAGTATTTTCCATAGTGCAGTTTACAAGTTTTAAGTTTTTGCAGTAGCACAGGGGCTGAGTGCCGATAATTCTGCAATTTATCAACGTCAGGTTTTCGGAAAACCAGCCTAAATATTCACCTTTTACAACGGAATTTTCCACAAGAACGTTTTTGCTATGCCAGAAGGCATCTTTTGTATCGAGGTTAGAATCCGTTATATGAAGATTATTCATATACTGAAACGAATATTTGCCTGTCATTGTCAGGTTTTTTATTTCGACATTATTGGTTTCAAACAAAAAATACATTGAATCAATTGTCGAATCCTCAATTTTTATATCACTGCATTTCCAGCCGAATTCCGGAGAAACGATATTGCTGCCTTTTACCAGTATGTTTTTGCATTCTCTGAGACATTTTACACCGTCTATTTTGCAGCCGTTTATCTCGCCGTCCGTGCAGTACCACAGAGGTGCCCTTGTTTTATCATCCATTGATGAATTTATGAGGCTGAATTTTTGTGCGTGCCACATGGGATAGCGCAATGAAAAAGAACAGTTTTTTACTTTGTAGTTTCTTCCTTCTTTAAGGACTGATTCACCGTCGGCTTCGCCTGCAAATGTGCAGTTTATAACCTCTGTATCTTTTATGTTGTACAGGGCTCGTTCTTCATCGAAGGTTTGATTTTCTATTTTTTTTGTTTTTAGTTCTTTTGTTATCGGAGTAGGCTGCATATAATAATCCTCCTTTTTATACTGCTTCAGCAAGACAAAAGTGATTTTGAACACAGTCAAGGATTGTTTTGGCGTATTCATTGTGCTTTCCATAGAAAATGTGCGAGGCATTTTCTACCTCTATTACCTGATTGTGCTTAGGATCCTTTGTCCAAGAGTTTAGTGTTTCCATAAACCCTTTCGGGCTGTCGCCCGTTACGGAATCTTTTGAGCCGATAATAAAGGAGCCGTTAGGCTTTATGTTGTAGAGCGAATCTGTCTCACCTTCTCCGCTTAATACGGGGCAGTTTTTTAGGTTATCCGCATTGTAAAAGCCTAAAACAGTATTAGCTGTCATCGGTGAAAAACCGCCGAACATAAACGGCAGAATGTCATCACCTCTGCCTGCTTCAACCCGGCTCTTTGCCGTTTCAAAACAGGTGTTGATATTTGGCATAACGTTCCACCAGTGCATTATGTCCACCGGAGATGAAACAATAAAATAGTCCACAAAATTATCAGGTGTATTGCCAAGATAGTGTATAATTTTGTTCGACCCGAGCGAATGTCCGGCAAGGATTATGTTTTTAAAGCCCATTTTTTCTTTTGCGTATTTAACATAGCTTTCGACATCCTCGTAAACCATGTTGAAATCATCGTTAAAAGTGCCGGCATGTCTTTGTTTGCCTATGGAAAAATCCGTATAAGCAAAGCAGGAGAAAGAATCATGTGCGTGCGCAATGATACAGGTGATTCCGTTTTCGCTCAATAATTTGCCGGTTGTGTACAAAAGTTCGTTTTGAAACACATTTGAGCAAATGCCTGTCAGCATAATAAGTGCTGTGTCGTTAGTTTCGTCGCCGAATATTGCGCCTTTCAGTTCAAGTCCGCGCGGGGTTGTTACTTTTAATATTTCCATTGTTGTTATCTCCTTATAATTAATGTTTCAGCGTGCTTTTGCCTGTTGTTCAAGGTTGAATATTAAAAAATCAAGACAATCAATCTGTTTTTGACATTTGTGCAAGCTGTTTAACAGCTCTGTTTTATGTGAAGCCAGCAGTTTAAGCTGCTCAAATGTATTGCCTGCTTTTTCCAGAGCAAAATATTTGCTGATTAAGGCAGCACTGCAGTTGGCATCTTGAAGGTTTTGAAGTATTTTTTCAGTATTTTCGTCCATATTCATATTATTTATTATTTTTATAAAATAGCAAATACTTATATTACATACATAAAAATACTTGACAGGCATATTTAAGAATCGGATAATAAATGTATGGAATTCAGAGTTTTAAGATACTTTTTGACGGTGGCAAGAGAAGGCAGTATTACTGCTGCTGCAAATTCTTTGCACCTTACGCAGCCTACACTTTCCAGACAATTGCAGGATTTGGAAAAAGAATTAGGACAAAAACTTCTGGTGCGTGGCAAATATAGAGTTTCGCTTACGCCTGAGGGTATGATGCTGCGCAAAAGGGCAGAAGAAATTGTTGATATGGTTGAAAAAACCGAGGCTGATTTCCGTGCCATAAAAGATATAGTTGGCGGTGATATTTATATAGGCTGCGGCGAAACTGATTCAATGAAGCACATTGCTCACGTAATGAAAGAACTGCAAAGCCAGTACCCCGATATAAAATTTCATATATACAGTGGCAATGCCGAAGATGTTACGGAAAAACTTGATAGAGGTCTGCTGGATTTTGGCATATTGATTCAACCGATTGATTTGTCAAAATACGATAATCTTACGTTGCCTGATAAAGATGTCTGGGGTGTTATTGCCAGAAAAGACAGCCCAATTGCTGATAAAAAATCCGTAACACTGGATGATTTAGCAGGCGTGCCTCTTCTTGCTTCACGCCAGATGTCTAAAAAATATTCTGCCGACAGCGGCTTTTTGGATTGGTTCGGTGAGGAGTTTGAGCATCTTAATATTACAGCTACCTACAATCTTGTTTATAATGCCGCCATTATGGTCGAGGCTGGCATGGGCTATGCCGTAACGCTTGATAAGCTTGTTAACACAACAGGTGACAGCAATTTGTGTTTTAAACCCTTGTCTCCGAAATTGGAATCAGGGCTGGATATTGTCTGGAAAAAATATCAGGTGTTTTCTCCTGCAGCTAAGTTGTTTTTGGATAAATTGAAAGAAAAATTCGAATAGAATGCTGAAGACATTTTATTCTCCAAAAATCTTAAATTCCTGATAAAATAATTTTATGAAAGAACTGGAATATCTTGCAATTATTAACAATACTCTCTCTGATTCTTCATTTTTGGGGGATGATTGTGCATATTTAAAAGAATTTGATCTTTGCATTACGCAAGATACCCTTGTTGAAGGTGTACATTTTTTGCTTGAAACTACTGATGCTTTTACTTTGGCACAAAAAGCAGTGAATGTTAATCTGTCTGATATTGCAGCAGCAGGGGCAAAACCTCTTTATATAACAATTTCTCTTTCTTTGCCAAAAGAGATTGATAAAAATTTTGTTGAGGATTTTTATCAGGGGGTTGAAACTGTCATTTCAAAATACGGGATAAAAGTTGCAGGCGGCGACCTTACGGGAGCGGACAAGGTTTATATTTCAATCTGTGCAATAGGTAAAAAATATAATGATGTCGGCGTTTCCCGAACAAATGCCAACCCCGGAGATATAATTGTAGTCACAGGTACACACGGCAGCAGTGCCGGCGGACTAAAGCTGTTTGCTCAAAAAAAATCGGAACCGGCAGTGCTTATAAAAAAACATCTTTTGCCTGCGGCACGAATTGAGGAAAGCAGAGTAATTATGCAGACCGCATTTGAGTGCGGTGTAAAAAACATAGCGATGATGGATTCCTCAGACGGGCTGGGGGATGCTTTGTACAAGTTATCAACCGGCTGCGGGTATTTGTTCGATATAGATTTTGCTTCAGTCCCTGTTGATGAAGAGCTTAAAAAAACATTCCCTGATGAGTGGAAAGAACTCTTAATGTGGGGCGGTGAGGATTTTGAGCTTGTTTTTTGTGTAGATAAAAAGGTTTTTGAAAAACTGGACAAAAACAAGTTTTTCAAAATTGGTACAGTGTCTGACAGGCATATTACAAAAGAAATAGCTCAAAAGCTTAATCAGGAATTTGAAAATAAAAGTTTTAAACATTTTTAAAGGATTAGATGATGAAATTTGCGGTAGTTGTTACAGCCGGCGGAAGTTCCGCCAGATACGGAAAAAATAAGCTTCTTGAAAAGATAAACGATAAGGAAGTGATACTTCATTCAATAGAGGCTTTTTTGCCTTTTAATCCCTCGGAGATAGTTGTTTCTGTGTCAAAGGATTTTGAGCCGGGGTTAAAGCTGTTGTTAAAGGAAAACAATTTGTCGGCGGTAAAAGTTGTTTTGGGCGGTTCAACAAGACAGGCTTCTGTTTTTAATGCACTAAAAGCCTGTGACTCTCCTGATGTTGTTGCAATTCACGATGCGGCAAGACCGCTTATTAAAAAAGAAGATATTGAAAAATGTCTTAATAAAGCAAAAGAAACAGGTGCTGCAATAGTCGGGGTCAGGGCTGTTGATACAATAAAAAAAGCTGATGAAAATAATAAAATAACAGAAACTCCTGACAGGAAAAATTTATGGTATGTGCAAACTCCGCAGATTTTTGACTATAAACTTGTTATGTGTGCTCACAGACAATTTGAAGGGCAGGGCTTTTCTGATGATGCAGGGCTTGTTGAGGCAATGGGCAGAGATGTTTATATCAGCGAAGGTAGCTATTCAAATATAAAAATTACCACTAAAAAAGATATTTATCTTGCGCAGAGGTTGTATGAAGCTTGAGCCGGTGAGGGGTTGGTAGTGAGAATATTTATTATGGCGGATTTTGGGCGGCTGTTGAGTCGAGTCTGTGAAACAGACGAGCGAACAGCCATGTGGACAAGGTTCTTGAAGAGAAGAATTTTTGAATAAAAATTCGAAACGAAATGCTTAACCTTGTGAACGTCAATAATCCAAGAAAAAATTTGTGTTTAAGAAAAA
The DNA here is from genome assembly GCA_944325555.1 of Candidatus Gastranaerophilales bacterium. Classification (GTDB taxonomy): domain Bacteria; phylum Cyanobacteriota; class Vampirovibrionia; order Gastranaerophilales; family Gastranaerophilaceae; genus Limenecus. Next base: position 67,365 of record CALVAN010000008.1, read on the forward strand.
CTACCCGCAAGCTTTACAGCAGAGCAATATTATCACGGGTAATAACCGCATCGTAATTTTTGTAACCGAGTATAGTCAAAATATCATCGGAATGATGTCCCATAATTCTTTTACAATCAGAACAGTTATAATTAACCATACCACGGGCAAACTCGTTACCTTGAGTATCAACGATGCTTACAATGTCACCTTTCTGACAATCACCTTCAATATTGATTATACCGATTGGCAAGAGGCTTTTGTATTCTTGGGTAAGAGCTTTTTTTGCGCCGTCATTCACGGTTAAACGAGCCTGAATATTTGTTGCATAAGCTATCCAGCGTTTTTTATTTGCAAGATTTTCCGTAGGTAAGAATATAGTGCCGAGTTTTTCTTCTTCATCTTCATCAAAAAGTCTTCTTACAATATGCGGAGTTTTACCATTGGCAATAACAGCAGTTCCGCCTGAACGTGTAACTACTTTCATTGCCTCAAGTTTTGTTTTTATACCGCCTCTGCCGCCGCTAACAGGGCTGAGTGCGTTTTTTGTAAAGTTTTCAAAATCGTCCGTTATTTTTTCAACAACATCAATCTTTTTGGCATCGGGATTAACTTTGGGATTGTCATCAAAAAGTCCGTCTATGTCAGACAAAACCACCAGCAAATCTGCATCAAGCTCGCTTGCAACTAGTGCAGATAACTTATCGTTATCAGAAAAGCTTACTTCAAAAGCATCCTGATAAAAATCCAGTTCCTCGGTAGAAACCGTATCATTTTGATTTATTACAGGAATAGTACCCATATTAATCAGTGTATTTAAAGTATCATGCAAACTCAGATACTTTCTTCTGTGCGTGAAATCTTCTTCCGTCAAAAGGATTTGTGCCGTAATAATTCCGTATTTATCAAACCCGTCTTCGTATATGGACATAAGTCTTGATTGTCCTACTGCGGCACAAGCCTGTTTTACAGACATACTTAAGGAAGAATCGGTTCCCAGCCTCTTTGCACCGAGTCCGACCGCACCGGAAGTGACAATTATAGGCTCTTTGCCCATTTTTTTTAAAAATGCGGTATCTTCGATAAAGGTGTATATTCTTGATAAAGAAATTTCTTTAAAATCGTTTCTTAAAACATTTGTGCCGAATTTAAAGACTATTCTTTTTGCATCCGTTATTTTTTTGCGTATTTCGTTGTATTTATCCATAATACAGTTAATTATATGCAAAAAATTATAAAAAATCTTTATCTAAATAAAATTTTATATATATAAATTTATTTTTTTGAAGTATATTATTAATAATCATTGGTTATTCTATTTTTTTAATTTTACAAGGATATAGTCGAGATGAAAGAATTAAAGGACAAAAACGAACAATATAACCAGTATTTATATAAACATAAAAAAAAGCCCTCTAAAGCCAAAAACAGTTTCGGCAGTTTGATTGTAGGGCTTTTGTTGACAATAATTGTTGTTATAGCCGCAGCTTTTGCATACATAGGGTATGCCGGTGTTGATAATAAATACACAAAAATGCTTATGAGTGCGGTTGAAGACATTAACCCTAAAGAACAAAAAGGCTTTTCTTTACCAGTTTTACAACAAAAACAGAATATACTTATTGTCGGTGTGGATTCTAACGGTGATAATGCCGACAAATTCAAGGGTACTCGCTCCGATACAATGATTCTTGTAAACCTTGATCCTGCAAGCCATTCTATTAATGCAATATCAATTCCACGTGACAGCAAAGTTTATCTCGCAGGTGATCACGGTGTACAAAAAATCAATGCAGCGCACGCATTAGGCGGTATTGATTTAACAATAAGAACAGTCGAAGAAACACTCGGTATAAAAATAAACAAATATGTTGTAATAAACAATGACGGCGTAAAAAAACTCGTTGATGCATTGGGCGGGGTTCCTGTTTACATTGAAAAAGACATGTATTACAACGACAATGCAGGACATTTGCACATAAATCTTTCAAAAGGCTTGCATGTACTTAACGGCAATCAGGTTGAAGGATACCTCAGATTCCGTAAAGACGGACTTGGTGATATCGGCAGAACAGCCAGACAACAGTGGTTTGTTAAAGCTGTACTGGAAAAACTCCAGTCACCTTCTGTTATTCCTAAAATACCTGAAGTGTTGAATATTGCTTCTGCTTATGTAAAAACTAACCTTTCTTTATATGAAATGTCACATATTGCCGCAGCTTTAAGAAACATCAACATGAACGATGTTGAGTTTGCTACATTGCCCGGTGCACCATCTAAAAAAGGCTACATCAGCTACTGGATTTTAGATCCTGAAAAAACTCAGGAAGTTATTGACAGGATGGTTTACAGAACAAAACCGTCACCTACCGACAAAAAACTTGTGGCCGGTATTATGTACGCATTTGATAAAGAAGATGAGGCAATGAAAATAAAAGATCAGCTTGAAAGTTCAGGATATGAGGTTAACTGTATCGGCAGAGCACATTTGCCTCATTCGCAAATTATCGGGCACAACGCAGCTGTTACAAGCGATTTTGTTGGCTGGCTCAAAAAACAAATACCAGAGGTAAAATCCTCACAGTTCGTTTACGATCCTGTCAGAATGTACTGTGTTCACAGTGACTTTACAATCATAGTATCAGGCAGCTAATTATGGAAGCAACGCAAAAACCCAAATATCCGAATATTGAACGCCTTATAGGAATACTGGAAACACTGAGAGGTGAAAACGGCTGCGCCTGGGATAGAGAACAAACACACTATTCTCTCAAAAAAAACATGATTGAAGAAGCCTACGAGGCAGTTGACGCAATCGAAGACAACGATATGAAACACCTTGAAGAAGAACTCGGAGATGTTTTGCTGCAGGTGGTTTTGCATTCACAAATTGCAAAAGAAGAAAATGCTTTTGACATAGATGATGTGGCAAAAGGTATATCAGACAAGCTTGTTCATCGTCATCCGCATGTTTTTGGCAACACAAAAGTCAACGGAACAGCCGATATTCTTGCAAACTGGGACAAATTAAAAGCAGAAGAAAAAAAACACAGAAAATCCGCAATGGACGGTATATCAAAGGCTCAATCGGCGCTTATGAGTGCTCAAAAAATCAGCAAAAATGCCGTTAAAAAAGGTTTTGAATGGCCTGATGAAGCGTCACTGTGGGAATGTTTTGATTCCGAAACAAAAGAATTTAAAGAAGCCGTTGCAAAGGGCGACAAAGAAAACGCAGAGGAAGAACTCGGCGACATATTATTTGCTGCCGTAAATCTTGCAAGATGGAACAAAATAGACGCAGAACAAGCTCTTTTAAAGGCTAACAGAAAATTTATGGCTCGTTTTAGAAAAATGGAAGAGATTGCAGCGAAAAACCCTGACAAACCTTTGGAAGAATACTCTTTTGAAGAATACGACCAACTTTGGAAGCAAGCTAAAAAAGCTGTTAAACAAGAACAAGCAGAAAATAAAATATAGTTGTCCTATCTTTTAAGTATGGCTTTTATTATTTCATTTTTTTCAGACAGAATTTTAAAAATTGTTTCCGGAGTTTTTTTTACAAGCTGTAGTTTGGACATTGTTTCGTATTGCTGTTTTAAGCCTGCAAAATATTCTTTACCCACAAGTATAATTTGCTTGAATTTATTTTCTTCACTGTGTACATTATAGCGGATTATTGTTGCGGCTTCCTGCAAAGTTGTTGTTCCGCCGGGGAATATAACAAAGTTATCAGCAACTTTAGTAAATTTTACGATTCTTTCTGATTCTGAGGATGCTTTGCCTATAATTACGCAATCTTTTAAATTTTCGTCACCCCAGAGAGGTTTTACAACAATTGCAAGGTTTTGCAGAGGTTTGCCGTTGAGATTAACAGCCGAAGCCTCTTTTGCAGCATTATACGCAGCCCCCATAATCCCCTTTGTTCCGCAACCTGTTACAATATTATATCCGTTTTTTACAAGTTCTTTTGTCGTTTCGGAACACAACTCCATATATTCCATAAGCGGTTCCGTTGTTTTTGAACTGCCCAATACAACCACTGCTTTTTTAGTTTGTTCCGGTTTTGTGTATTTTGTATCTAAAGACGGAATATCTTTAAATAAATCAACGGCTAAATTACTCATAGTTTCATTAAATCACGAATAAATTCAATATTACAATTAATATCAATATTATTTAAGAATATATCCTTTTGCCTCGATATTCCCGTTTTTATAATAGAGAACGTAATATTTAGGGTTTCTGTCATCTATTCTGGCTTCCATACTCGCCTGCCGTTTTCTTTCCGTCTGGTCCAAAGGTCTTTTACGGGGGCGGTTTTTGTATTTTTTAGCAAGTTTTTCCTGCTCTTTTATACGCTCACGTTCTTCCTCTTGCGAGGTCATTTTTTCTACCAGACTTGCAACGGGAATAGACGCCTTAATCTCATTTGATTCCACAAAATACAACATCTTGCGGTTGGGAGCAAGTATTATCTGATAGTGTCCCGGAGGCAGGGTATTACCTTCGTAATCCTCTAAAATATACGGCATATTGAGTATCGGATAATTTGTGGAAGGATAGCCGAATTTTATATAACCCTTGTCCTCGTCCTGCAGTCCCGATTTATAGTTAGGGTACGGTAAAATGTCATCAGGATTATTTAAAGCTATAAGATTGCAATCAATCAACATATTTTATACTGTCTGGTTTTATTTGGATTTTGAGTTTTCTTCCGCTACTTGCTCTGTATTTGCGGCTGGTTTTTCACCTTTTTTAAAAAACATATACAAAGTAATAACTACAGAAGTAATCAGCAAAAATGTATTTTCCCAGCATACTACAGGAACCACAAAATTAGCCATAAACGGCAGCAACGCAATACCAAAAGCGATAAGATAGCTGTTGCGAATAATGTGAGGTGTGTTCGGTGCAATATCCATAATTCTTTTTTTGGCAATAATAAATTTAAAAAACATTATCGCCAAAACAATTATAATAAATATGGCAATTTCAGTTTTTGGTGCGTTATTTATCATAATGGCAAGCTGGCTGTAGTTTTTTGTTAACAAGGGCTCTCCGCTTAAACGAACACCGGTTGGAGTAAGGAAATAAAGCAATATAGCGGAAATTGCTAAAATTAAGGTGTTTGTTATAAAATATCCCAGCCTGCCAATTGTTCCGAACGGACAAAACGGATTATTATTCCTTTCAAAATTTTCTTTCATTTTTTTAGTCCTCAAGTTTTATATACTGTGTATCTTCCCATCTAAGGTCGATGTATTTTATTTTTTTCTCAATTGTTTTTATCTGCGGCAAAATAGCGGAAATATTACGTATTCTTGCAAGTGCCATATAGTTTAATTCTCCGAGCCTTACATTTACATCGGGGATTTTTATATAAATATCTTTGGGATTACGCATATCAATGTATTCGACAGGCTGTCCTGAGAACTGTTCCATTGCCTGAACAATAGTTTCAATTTTTCTTATCTTTACTTCATCCCAGTTTCTGTAATCATCACCTTTGGTACCGTAAGTTAAAACAAGTATGGTTTTGTCAACATTCTTTAACGGTAAATATTCTCTGCCGATAAGTTTTCCGCCTTCAGCAAAAAATGCGATAGGTGCAACATCAGGAGCCGGAGAAATACTTAATATGGGGCGTCTTTCCACGATAATGATAACAAGCCTTGCAGGAAACCAGAGCCTTTTTATATAAACTTTTTTAATCGGCGGCAGTTTTTCTATTTCTTTTTCAATTTTAGTTGTATCAAAAAGATAAATAGGACGCTGCGGAACAGGATACTGACGCAATACGGAGATTATTCTGTATGTCGGGGTAATATTGTTGCCGATAATGCGCAGTGTGTGGTTGCTTGCTGAGCTGAAAACGTTTTTATTAAGATACCATTGAGGAAGTTTATAAACCTTGTATGCTGCAAAAATCAGTAAACAAACTAGTAAAAAACGCAAAACTGCACGCAGACGTTTAAGCCCCATCTGGCTGCGCCTGACGTTCCTTTGCATCTGGTTAATTTTAACCCTGCGTTCTATATTGAGATTTTCGCTTGATTCATAAAGGTTGTCGTTGTCCATATTACCTTATTTATTTAGGCTTGCACCGTTGAGTATAATTTGCACCAGTGTGTCGTAATCTATACCCATAGCTTTTGATTGTGCCGGCAAATCGCTTAAATCTGTCATCCCCGGGCTTGTGTTGATTTCCAATACGTAAGGAGTATCTTCCGTAACCAGAAAATCAACTCTGCTCACACCTTTGCAGGCACACGCATTGAAAGCGTCAATTGCAATTTGTTTTACTTGTTTTGTCATTTCTGCTGACAATTCCGCAGGCAAAACAAACTCCGTCATCCCTGCCGTATATTTTGCCTCGTAATCGTACCATTCTGTTTTTGTTCTGAATTCAAGAATTTCTGTGGCAAACATTTTATCGCCGTCTTCCAATACACCGACAGTAACGCTTTTACCCTGAAGATATTCTTCTACCATTACGTCCTGACCGTATTCAAGAGATTTTTTAAAACATTCTTCCATTTCTTCGGGGGTATTAACCTTGTACATACCGAGGCTTGAACCTTCTGAAACAGGTTTAAGCATAAACGGATAACTAAGCCCCTTGATTTTATCTTTGTATGACTCGTCTTTTCTGACCAGAACTGATTTTATAAGAGGGATATTCGCTTCTTTTAAAACATTTTTTGTAAATTCCTTATTCATACAAACTGCACTTGCCATAACTCCACAGCCTGTGTACGGAATCCCCATAACTTCCAGCATCCCCTGTATGCAGCCGTCTTCCCCGAATTTTCCGTGCATTGCATTGTAAACAAGCTCAATACCCTTATCTCTAAGAGTTTTTGCAATATTTCCATCAACTTCCACAAGTTCAGCATTAATATAACCAAGATTTTTTAATGCATTGAATATATTTTTCCCTGAACGTCTGGAAATTTCAGCTTCGCTTGAAGGTCCGCCCACAATTACTGCTATTTTTGTATTTTTATCTATTTTTGGTTCAACATTGTATCCCATAAATCTTCTTCTTCCTTGCTTTTTATTCCGATGAATTTTACTTCCGGAATAAGTTTTATAGTATATTTTTCTTTTACCATATTATACATTTTATTCATAAGAAGTGAAACATCTTTTGATGTAGCATTCTCCACATTTACAATAAAGTTTGCGTGTCCAAGCCATACCTGTGCTCCACCTTCTCTAAGGCCTTTTACTCCTGCTTTTTCAAGCAGTCTTCCTGCTGAATCATTTGGCGGATTTCTGAAAATACTTCCCGCATTAGGCAGCACAAGGCTGGGCTGTTTGTCTTTGCGAAAATCCAAATTTCTTTGCATAATGGCAGTAATTTCTTCTTTGGGTGCAGGTCTTAGTTCAAACGCAGCATCTAAAAGAATATAGTTTTTTTCCTGCAAAACAGAATGTCTGTAACAAAACTTCATTTCATCTTTATTTAATTCTACAACTTTTTTTGTATCCATATCAAATACACGGCAGGTTTTAAAAGAATCAGAAACAGACTGCGAATGAGCAGAAGCATTCATTACAACTGCACCACCAACAGACCCCGGAAATCCTATCATAAATTCAAAACCGCTGAGTCCGAGAGTTTCTGCCTCTTTTGATAACATAGGAACTTTTACACCGCACTGTGCTGTTATAATGTTATTGCAGACATCAAAATTTTTGAGTTTTGATGTCAATATTACATCCTGTTCTATTCCTTTTGAGGAAACAAGGACATTAGAGCAATTGCCTAAAACGATAGGATTGTTTAAAGATTTTAAAAGTTCACAAAAATCTTCTATTGTTTCCGGAAAAAACGCACGTTGTGCCAATCCGCCTATTTTAAAGGTTGTGTGGTTTTTTAGTTCATAGTTTTCAATATAATCACAAGTCATAACATTGTACCTGCTGTTTGTGTAACCTGTTTTAATTTTTGCCCGCAAGAAGCTCTGTGCCGTTTTCAGCACACTGAGGAAGCATAGCCTTATGCAATTTTAACAACTCGCCGCCGATTCGTGTTACATCACCAGCACCGAGTGTTATAACCATATCTCCGGATTTTAATAACGGCAAAATTTTTCTTGCAGCATTTTCCATACTTCCGCTTATATATGTAACATCTTTATTTGCAAAACATCCTGCAAAGGTTTTTGAGTCTACACCTTCTATAGGACTTTCGGAAGCTGAATAAACATCCACCACAATAAGTTTGTCTACGGTATCAAAACTGTGCAAAAAGTCATTCCACAATCCTTTAAGACGTGTGTATCTGTGCGGCTGAAAAATAGCGACGAGTCTGTCTTTTTCACAAAGTTTTGCACTTTCCAGAGTGGTTTTTATTTCCGTCGGATGGTGTGCATAATCATCAAATATTCTTATACCATCAAACTCTGCAACTTTTTGGAATCTTCTGCCCATACCCGAGAAGGTTTCAAAATGAGGTCTGATTTTCTCCAGATCAACTCCTTCTTGATGTAAAGCTGCAACTACTGCAAGAGTATTATATATGTTGTGTTTGCCGGGGATAATCAATTTAACCGGGATAAGTTTTGTTGTTTTATAATAAACATCAAACTCCGAACCCAGCTCGGTAAAACGTATATTTTTAGCAGTATAATCGACATCCCAACTGTCTATTCCAAAGGTTAAAAAATCGATGTCTGTATTTGCTGCAATAAGCTTTTTGATGCCGTTGCAATCCTTGTTAACAAGAATTTTGCCGCCTTTTGCCCTGTTATCAATGTGGACACGAAAGGTTTTTAACAAATCATCAAACCCGTTTTTGTAAAAATCGACGTGGTCAACCTCAAGATTGTTTATCACACTGACATTGGTATGGTATTTTGTGATAGTGCCGTCAGATTCGTCAAGCTCGGCAACAAAAAAATTCCCTTTCCCGAATTCGGCATTTGTATCCAAATCCGGAATAATTCCGCCGACACAGTATGAGGGGGAATATCCTGCTTTTTTAAGAACGTAAGAGCATAACCCGCTTGTTGTGGTTTTGCCATGGGTACCGGAAAAGCCTATAAACTGCTTAATATCATGGCCTAAGCCTTCAGAAATCATTTTTAACACGTCTGAACGGTGTAAAACCTTAAGTCCCAGTTCTTTTGCTCTGATTTTTTCGGGATTATCATCTTTTATTGCTGTAGATGCCACAACAATCATATCAGGTTCAATGTGCTTGGCATCGTGACCTATATATACTTTTGCTCCTAATGACTCAACTTTTTTTGTATATTTGCTTTCTTTTATATCGGAACCTGATACACTGCATCCCATTTCAAGCAAATATTTTGCCAGACCGCTCATACCGATTCCGCCGATTGCAATAAAAAAGAATTTTTTATTAAAATTGTTATCCATTAATCTATCCTTAATTGTCTTTAATATTTATTTTAGTACAAAAACAATATTAAAAGGTAGTAATAAAATTTGTTTTTGTTTCAGATAGTTTATATTTTAGTCTGCGTTTCTGAGTTTTAAAATCTCTTTTGGTATAGCGTGTTTTTCTTTTTTGGTTCGTTTTTTCTTTTTGCCTCAAGAACTCTGTCGAAAATTGACTAAATGTCAATTTGAGATAGAGGCAGTCAAAGGAAAAATTTTATTTTTCCGTGACGTATTAAAATTAGAAAAAATGAACGTAAGAAAAAAAGATTTATTAATAAATGACAAGTATCTAAAAATATTAGTTTATCTTTTTTATTTGTTCATTTCTTTAATATTTATACAGCACACAGAAGCTTCGCTTCTGACTTAGCTTACCTCCGTTCAAAACGTGCCACAGGCACCTTTTAAACGGAGTCCTTGACCAAAAGAGAAAGAAACGAACCATACTCTACGAGCA
>CALVAN010000009.1 GCA_944325555.1 Candidatus Gastranaerophilales bacterium
AATTACATAGCCCTCAAACAAACCTCGCTTGTAGTTGTTTGTGAAACTTTCTGTAATTCACTTCACAAAGGTCGGATATAATGCATCTAAGTTGTAAGCCGTAGGGGGTTGCCTTCTTTTGCCGTTGAGCTGTGGCGAAACGTGCAAAATGGCTTCACGACTTCATTATGATATTGCAAATACACTCGTTCTTTTAATAGTGAACTGGGAGAACCCCGCTTACAAGGTAAGCGTTTTGGCTTGCGTGTGCGGGCAGCTCCTTTTGTTTTTTGATTTTTTCCCTTTGCTATTTTATTAGCTACAACTGTGTAATATAATTATTTATTATGAATAACTCTTTTAAACTCACGGCAGTAATCTCAATTGCCTGCATATTGCTTGTAAGCTTTGTTTACATACTTACAAAACCTCAAAAAAACAGTAATAATGAGGTCGTTTTCTGGTCGCTTCAGATGGGGACTTTTGACGGATATATGAAACCCCTCATTGCGGAATTTGAAAAACAGAATCCTGATGTGAAAATCAAATGGATTGATGTGCCGTATTCTGAAGGTGAAAAAAGAACACTCGCCTCTATTTTAAGCTCGACTCCGCCTGATCTTGTTAACCTTACGCCGGATTTTTCGAGCGTACTGGCGCAAAAACAGGCGCTTGAATATATCGACTGCGCAAAACTCAAAGATTATAACAAACAGATTACACAATCGCTTATGACGGACGGAAAGTGTTATGCCGTGCCTTTTTACGCTACCTCGTCTTTGACTTTTTATAATAAAGACCTGCTCAAAAAAGCAGGTATAAAACAGGTGCCGAAAACTTATGACGAATTAAACCTGCTTGCTCCGTTGATAAAGCAAAAAACAGGTGCATTTGTCACTATGCCCACACTTACGGAAAATGACACGCTGCTTAAAATATTAAATAAATCGGGAATAAATACACCTCAAACTCTCACTTCCGACAGGTCTGTTAAAATCTTTGAGGGCTACAGAACACTGTATCAAAAAGACTTAATTCCCCGTGAATCCATTACCCAGAACCATCAAGAGGCGCTTGAAAAATATATGTCGGGTCAGCTTGCGTTTATACAGTCGGGTGCAAACTTTTTGAATATAGTTAAAGAAAATGCCCCGCAGGTGTTTAATCATACCGATGTCGCCCCGCAGTTTACAGGTGATAACGGCAAGTATGACGTTTCCGTTATGAATTTGATTATCCCCGTGAGAGCAAAGCATAAGGACGGCGCTTTAAGGTTTGCGCTTTTTTTGACCAATAAACAAAACCAGATTGAACTGGCTAAACTGACGACGATTCTGCCGGTTAACAACCTTGCACTAAAGGATGATTATTTTAATTCTTATACGGATGGCGATGTTATTGCAAAAGCAAGGGTGCTGAGTACAAAACAGCTGGGTAATTTGCAGAAGAATATTCGTTTTGAAAACAACCATAAAGAAATTTTGACACTTTTAAATACAACGGTGCAGCAGATTTTGCTTGGTAATGACGATGTAAAAAAGATTTTGAAATCTGCGGCTAAGGATTGGAAAAGGCTGGAACAGTAATGATATTTGCGGATTTGGAAGTAAAAATTAATACAAAAAACGGCAATGAAATTTTGCTATTAAAACGCTCTCCCAAAGACGGTTATGAAAAAACAGTGCTTGTTATCGGGGTATTTCATGGTGACGAACCTGACGGAGAGTATTTGATAAACAGATACCTGTCAGAAAGGTCAGATACCAAAAACAGACTGCTTTTTATCCCGTGTCTTAATCCTGACGGAAAAATAAATAATACAAGAACTAACGCAAACAGTGTTGATTTAAACAGAAATTTTCCGACTAAAAACTGGGAAAAGTCTGCCAGAGATGAATATTTTGGCGGGGATGAGCCGGCAAGTGAGGACGAAACCAGATTTATGGTGTATGTAATCGAAAAATATAAACCGGATTTAATTATTACTCTGCATGAGCCTTATGCGGTAGTAAACTATGACGGACCGGCAAAAGAAATTGCGCAAAAAATTTCTCAAATCACAGGGTTTGAGGTGCAGGAATCCATCGGCTACCCTACTCCGGGCAGCTTTGGAACTTATTGCGGAATTGAAAAAAATATCCCGACTGTTACTCTGGAACTGCCTGAGCACAGCACAGATACTCAGGCAAAAGAAGCACTGTGGCAAAAAGTAAAGGGTATTTTTGATTTTGCGGCAGGAGATTTTTAAAAATATATTCAACCTGTATGGCAAATTTATTTTTTACGGTGTTTATATAATTATAAATAGGTAATACACTAATCGGAAAGAAAAACAGAAATGGGGCAAAACCATAAAATCACGTCCTCTCCAAGCTTTGGTAAATTTATTAAAGTAAAGGGGCACGCACACGATATAAAGCATTTCAGAAAACACCTGCTTGAGCAAGATGGGGATTTTTTGACGCTGATGACCAAAAGAGAATCCAAAAAACCGAACCTTTATATAATAAGCAAAAAGGACTACGACAAATTTATTGATTTGACCCGTCAAATACATTTTTTTGAACTGCGTACGCATCTAGAAAAGTATATGGGTAAAAAACCGAAGGTTATGGATGTTGAAGATGCGCATAAACAGTTGAAGAACGGGGAGTTTAAAATATAAATATAAGAATCGTGTTGTGTGAAACACTCGTAGTCAAGGGTAAAAAGCGTCATCCTGAGGGAGAGAAACGACCGGAAGATCTGCCGCAGGCTGATGCCAATAGTTGTAACCGCAATATAGATTCTTCGGCTGGCGCCTCAGAATGACGAATAGAGGTCACGTCATCCTGAGCGAAGCGAAGGATCTGCTGCGGACTAAAATAATGTTTCCGACAAATCAACCCAATCTTTGTTAAAAGAATTGATTAAATCTATCTTAAAGCTGCGTTTTTTCCCTTTCAGATATTTTTCTCGTTCTATTGCAGAAACAATACTGTCGGTTTGTTCGAAATATACAAGTTTGTATAAATTGTATTTTTTGCTGAATCCGTCAACAACTTTGTTTTTGTGTTCAAAAATTCGTTTTGCGAGATTAGATGTGACTCCTATATAAAGAGTTGTATTTGTAGTGTTTGTTAAAATATAAACGAATGCAGAATGGTTTTTATACATACTGATAATAATAACATAAAGTTTTTGTGCGGATAAATGTATCGCCACATAGATTCTTCGGCTGGCGCCTCAGAATGACGAAGTGTAGACAATAGGCAGATTCTTCGGTCACTATGTTCCCTCAGAATGACGTATAAATAATCACGTCATCCTGAGCGAAGCGAAGGATCTGCTGCGGACTGATGCCAATAGTTGTAACCGCAATATAGATTCTTCGACTAACGCCTCAGAATGACATACGGCTTTCGAATAAAAACTCAACGCCAAACACCTGTCAGGCATGGAAATTTTACAAACATTACATCCTTGTAATGAAGAATTGTGAAGCCTGAAATATCTACTGTTTATGACCTATTTCTTTATTTTGGGTTTAGGAGTATAATTCTTTTAATATTTGGATTTTTGTGTCCGGATTTATTAAGAATTTGAAAGAAATTACTTACTTAAATAATAAAAAGGAGAGTGTGAATGAGTAAAACCAAAACAAAACGCATGGTTGCTTCATTCCTGTTGCTGTGCGCAATGTCGGGGACAAAAGCTTTTGCAAACCCTGACCCCTGGAAATTAGGCGATTCATTAATAGGGAAAGAAGATGTTTCAGGAAACATATTGTTTGATGAAATAACGGATTTTTCCGGATTAAGTACATCAAACTGGTACGGTGCTTTAGGGGTTCCGACACAAAAACATGATGATATAAATATAACACTTGATCATTCAACTATTGAAAATCCTCACTATACATTTAATAACAATGTGCAAATGGACGGCGGTTCATCAATATATTTATTTGCTAATCCTGACGGCAAGGAAATTGTTACCCCCGGTACTCCCGGTGATGAATTAAACGAGATTTCTAATGTTACTTTAACAATTAACGGGACTTCCGAATTTAAAAATAATAATGCCAGCGGTGCACAAGGTCCGGGACTTGGCGGAGCTATATACACTGAAGGTGCAAATGTTATTTTTAACGGTAAATCTGACTTCACATCTAATACCGCTAAAGGATCCGGCGGTGCTATTTCTAATAACGGGGTAATGAATTTTAATAAAGGTGCCGGATTCTATAATAATACTTCTAACGCCAGCGGTGGTGCAATACAGGTTGCAGCACAGGGTGAAGTGACTATCTCCGGCGGTGAAGTTATTTTTCAAAACAATACTGCAACAAATAAAGGCGGTGCAATTTATAACGCAAACAAAGTCACTCTTGATTCCTCGGACGGTAATATTACATTTAGCGGTAATACTGTAAACGGAGTTGCAAACGATATTTATCTTGCCGATGCGACTGATTTGGGACATTTGCCTGCTCAAGAAGCTGCAAAACTTACATTGCAGGGCGACGCAAATACTATCACCTTTAACGGCTCTATAGAGGGCGAAGCAACAACTTCCATCTCCAACTCCGCAAACAAGCTCGTTTTAAACGGTGACAACAGCGGTTTTCTTGGTACGTATAAACAAACAGCAGGTGCCACAACCACGGTAGGCGCAGGCGGAAAATTCTTCGGCGGGAACAGTACCATTTCATCAAATAGTTCCGATACTCCGAGCAACTTGATTTTGAATGCAAAAGACGCACTTGTAGACGGTTCAACAATTAAACTTGATGGAACAATGTACCAGAACTACAGTGATGTTAACGTTTACATTAACGATGATAATAAAATCAACGGAAACTTCTCGGGCTTAGGTTATATTTATAACGGCGACCAACGTTCTTCAGCGTCAACCGTTACACTTACGGGCGTCAATTCAGGTTTTAAAGGTACGTATTTCCAAAACAGCGGTGATGGCAAACTGGTCGTTGCAGAAGGGGCAACCTCTTTTGACGGCACAAACATAATTACCGGCTCGGGGTTGGAGTTACAAAACGGCTCGGGGTTGGAGTTACAAAACGGCTCAACTTTATTAGGTCAGACTGAAATCACAGATGCTGCCTTCACATCAACGGGTGCAACTATTGCCGGTGCAGTTGATATGTTTGGAACCACCAATGGCGATATGACTGGCACAATAATTGACAACACGTTCAGAGTTGTTGGCGGTACTTTAAACCTCAAAGACGGCAACGAAATCAGCACTGCTGACGGTGCGAAAGGCAGCCTTGTAGTCAACGGCGGTGTTGTTAATATTAATCAGGATTTAACTCTCGGCGGTACGGGTAACGGCGTTATCACAAACGATGCGGCTCCCGAAAACCCTGCAACACCTCAAATCAACCTCGGTGTACACACTTTAACCGTTAATGGCGACACTTCCGGTTATAACAAGAATTTTACCGCTAACGGCGGCACCGTGGATATCAACGACGGCGGCAAGTTCTTCAGCGGTACAAATACCTTTACTAATAGCTCTGCCGTTACTGTAGACAACGGTGAGCTTTCGGGAACAAACATTTTTAATGCTTCCACCTTAACGGCCAACGGTGCAACTATCTCCGGCAGTATCGAAGCTGAAACGGGAGCTGAAGTTACTATTGCAAGCAGCAATTTAGATAATGCAACTTTTGCTTTTGACGGCGGCACAATAAATATCAATCAGGATTATACGATAAATGACGGTGATATAACCGGTACTACCGGTACTCTGGCTCAAACAGGTGATTATAATCTTACCGTAAATACCGATGTTTCAAGTTTTGTCGGCACGTTGGATAAAAACGGCGGAACGGCAACCGTCGACGGTCAAAAATTCTTTGGCGGTCAAAACAATATTTACGGCGGTGCAGAGGTCAGCCTCTCCAATGGTGCCGAACTTGTTGCGGACAGTACAACAACTTTAGGCAACGATAGTTCGTCCGCTACTCTTAATATTGACGGCTCAACTGTTAACGGCGCAGTTAATGCATACAACAAATCAGATATTAATCTGACAGACAATGCTGTTGTTAACGAAAATATAACACTGTACAATGATTCGCAGGTTGTTATTAACGACAACACAACATCAAATTCAACAGTTCAATTAAACGGACAAATAATCTCCGATGCCGGTTCAACAACTTCAAATGTTACATTAAAAGGTCAAAATCTTGATATAAAAGCCGACCAATCAGGTTTTAAAGGTACTTATACACAGGAAGCCGGCACAACTAACGTTGAAGGCGGTTCTTTATTTGGCGTAGCAAACAACATCAAAAACGGTGTTGTGAATATGAAAGATGATTCTTCACTTGCAAAAGGTTCTACTTTGCAGATGAGCAGCGGCACAACCATAAATATTGAAAACAAAGGTGCCGATCATAATGCGGCTACAAACAATATTCCCGCAACAACAGGTAATGAAACCGTTTTATCTGGTGCAATATCTTCTGAAGTTGATAAAGCCGGTGCAATCAATGTAACCGGTGAAAATACTTATCTTGTAGTTGACGCTGATATGAGTGGTTACACAGGCACGTTTACTCAAGACAATGGCGCAACTACTGAAGTAACCGAAAACGGCGTATTCTTTGCCGGAACAAACGTACTTAATGACGGACACTTTATTTTCCGTGATAACGCACAGCTCGGCGGTAACGTTACGGTAGCAAGCAAAGATGTTCACCTTGCCTTTGGCGACGGTTCTCAAGGCTATAAAGTAGAAGACGGAAACCACGTTTATTATTACAATAGCGACGGAAGCAGAGGCGAACACTCCTTTATTATGAACTATGTAACAATCACTGACTCATTAGACGGAGGTCAGGGAGATTACAAAGTTATTGATACGGATTTCGGCTCAAACGGCGGTTTTGCCAATACTGCTGATTATGATATCAAACAGCAGAATGACGGCTCAAAAACAACAATTTCCTTCCGTGACGGTTCGGTTGCTCAAGACGGAGCACAGCTAAATCTTGCCGATGTAAATACAGAAATTAAGATAAATGCCAATTATATGGAAGAACACGCAACAAGCTCTTCTAAAGACGGCGTATTCGGTGCTGATATCTCAGGTATAGGTACAGTTAACGTCTACAATACAAACAGCAAAGACAAAGCGCTTACTTTCATATCAGATAACAGCGGCTTTAGCGGTGCATATAAACAGACAGGCGGCAGCATAAGATTTGAAGGTCAAAACGGTGCTTCACACTTCTTTGACGGTGTAAATGAACTTACAAATCAAAGCTGCGTTGCGTTTGGTGCAAATTCTGTAATCCATGGTACAAACTATGTTGATTCGACTTCAACCATTGTCATGGAGAACGGCTCTTCAATAGATAAAAACGACGGAGACAAGACAAGAATTATTCTGCAAGGCGGTACGTTGAGTATAGAAAATACTGATAAAGACAATGCGCTTGACCTTAATATTCCCGTAGAAAATAATGAACTCGGCGGGAATGTTAACAAAACAGCCGCAGGTGCTCTGACTATCAGTGCTGACCAGCATGAATACACCGGCAACTACACACAAACAGGCGAAGGCAAGGTCACTGTTAACGCACACAAAAGCTTCTTTGGCGGTACAAACAATATCAACAACGGTATTGTTGACTTAACAGCAGAAGGCGCTAAAGTTGCAGGTCAAAACACAATATCTTCAACCAGTGACACAGTCGGCGGTAAAATGCAAATCGGTGATAAAACAGATACAACAACCTATCTTAAGAATCCGATTATAGTAAACACTGTTGAGTCAGATGCCGATGCCGGTCTTGAACTTGTTACAAAAGACGGCAACAGTCAAAACCTTGAAGTTGCATTTGCGATTGCATCGGGTGCAGACAATACAGGGCGTGTTACACACAGCGGAAACGGTACGTTGAACCTTAACAACGCGGGTCAAAATGACCTGTTTGAAAACTTTAAAGGTACATTTGCCCAGACTTCAACAGGTGTAACCAACGTATTTGGCAATTCGTTTGAAAAGAACGATATTCAGGCAGGTACGCTGAATATGAAAAACGGCTCAAAACTTGCTGACGGAACAACAAACCTCGGCGCAAACGGTACGTTAAATATCGGTACTCTTGCAAACGATACAACATTTATTGAAGAAGGCGAAACACGCTACGACTTTGATGCAAATTCAACCGTAACAATCGCTTCCAGCATTTCCGGCACCGGTAAAGTCAATATCTCTGAAGGTCAAACAACGATTACAGGTGACAGCAATAACTCCGGCTTTAGAGGAAATTACACCCAGACAGGCGATTCACAGGTTACGGCGCAAAGCGGTTCAACCTTCTTTGGCGGAGTGAACAACCTTATCCAAAAAGGTATATTGTTCTTTAAACAGGGTGCAAAACTTGCCGATAACAGTCAGGTTAAGCTCGACGGTAATACTTATGACGCAAATGATCCTACTGCGCCAATAGACAAAGCAATACTTGACCTCGACGACAGAACAAATGCCGTATTCAACGGCAACAAGCTTACTTTAAGCAAAGAATCCGCAACAGATGCAAGCTTTGTATTCACCGACGGTATTTTGCAAAATGCTGTCTTGCACGATACGCAAAATATTGCCGGCGATGTAGCTGCAGGTTCTGAGCCTGTTATTACTCTCGGCAATGACTCCGGCTTCGGCAATGATGCAAAGGTAACAATTGCATATGGTGCGGAAACCATTCTTGCTTCAGGTTCCGTTGCTGAAAACGGCAGCATGGTTAAAGTGGATACAGACAGTGTATTAGGTCTTGTTTCAGACAATCTGGATTATTACACCAAGACAACAGGTGCCGGCTCTATCGGTGTAACAAAAGACCCGAGAGAAGAAAACGCACCTAATATTAATATTTATAACGATCAGTCACGTTTTACGGGCGACTATACGCAAGATGCCGGTCGTGTAACTGTTAAAAACGGTGCAACCTTCTTTGGCGGTACCAACGAGGTAACAGGTACACAGGTAACGGATTCTACTACTGGTGAGATTATAAAATCCACCTCAGGTGATCTCTATCTGGAAAAAGGCTCGCTTATCGGTTCAGATATTAAAATCACAAACTTTGACAAAACAGCTAATGCAGGTGTTTCTACACCTCATGGACGTGTATTTATTGAAGATAAAATATATGACAAAGACGGTAATGAGTTAACAGACATCGATAAATTGATGGATGGTGACTTGTACTACAACACTTCTGCTGACGGCAGTGCAATAACACAGCATAATATCAAAATTGAAAATGCAGGTTTGATTCTTTCAAACGGCACAATCTTTGACGGTTCTGACGGTCCTACAGTCTTTGAAAACAAAGGCAACGGCGGTGTTGTTGACATAGGCTTCTCTAACGGAACAGGTGTTGACGGTGATATTGTTCTTAAGAGAGATACAATGCTTTCTTACGGCGACAATGCTTATATCAAAGATGATTCTACTTTAGAAATGGAAGATACCGCCATTTTGAACTTTATCAACGACAGCACAACAATAAACTATAATCCTGAAATTGTCGGCGGCGGTTCAATCTATAAGGAAGGTTTGGGTACAACAAATATTTCTTCCGCAATCGATATGACAGGTGAGGTCAAAGTCAGCGAAGGTACTTTGAACTTTACAAACAAAGACAAAGTTATCTTTAATAAAGGTGATGATTTAAATTTAAGACAAACCGGTAACTTGACTGTAGGTTCAGGCTCTTCTAATGCAAGTATAAGCATTGTTGCAAAAGATACTGTATTTGGCGGAGATGTTACTTCAAATGCTCAGGACGGAACACAATCAACGGTTGCCTTGAACGGTAAAAATACCACTATCGGCGGCAACTTGTCCAACACTAACACAAATTTGTCGATACTCGGTAATTCTTCAATCGGCGGCGATTGGACAATAAATGGTAATTCCGGTTTGAATCTTGTCGGAAATTACTCAAATACAATTGATGTGGCAGGCGATCTTATCTTAGGCGATAACCTTAAGGACGGAAAACTTCCTGTTGCTTTCGATTATGACCCTCACAGGGGAACAATGGATACAATCCTCGTCGACAGCTTCCAAAACGACAGTAATTCTCCGTTGTTGATTACCGGTATCAACTTTGTTACTTCACCTGTTGACAGAAACTTTGATCTTTCTGCCGACAGATTGATTCAACAACGCAATCCCGAAGATACACCATATTACGATGCGACCAGCTTCTATGCTAATACGGCAATGGGTCGTTATTTCTTAAGCAACGGAGCAGGCGGTGCTGACTTTACCGGTACGCTGGTTCACCTCAACCCGCAACAGTACAGAGGTCAGGTTGCAACAATCGCTTCTTGGCAAAACCAATTGTTGATTAACAACTTGTTATTCGACCACATGGATATTGTTACAAGACAGCTGATGGACGACGAAAAAACAGCAAACAAATATGCGGCATCTATTCCGCAGTTTGCACCTTATCAGTATGACTTAAAAGGAGGCAGCCTCTGGTACAAAGCTTACGGTAACTTTGAAACTCTTTCCATGACGAAAGGTTTGAGCGTAGGCAACAACGCATACGGTGCATTAATCGGTGCCGACTTCCCTCTTATAAAACTTAAACACGGTTGGAACGTTGTGCCAACAGCTTACATCGGTTACAACGGTGCTCACCAACACTTTAACGGTGTAAGTATGTACCAGAACGGTGCTCAACTCGGTGTAATGGGTACCGCTTACAAAGGTGATTTCCTTACATCATTATTGGCATATGGCGGCGGTTACGGTAACGATATGTCTATGAGCGGACCTTACGGCTCCGGCAGCGACAATACAGGCAACTGGTTTGCAGGTGTTGCATCAAAAACCGCTTACAACTTCCATCTGCCTGCAGACTTCATATTCCAACCTACCGTTATGGCTGCATATAACGCCTTCGGCTCTCAAAACTGGGGTTCCGACTTTGGCGTAATGAGTATGAGCTCCGGTATGCTCAACGGTCTTAACGTTGCTCCAGGATTTAACTTAATCTGGCAGAAAAAATCCTTTAACATCTACTTAACAGCTCAAATGGTTTACAACATTATGGGCGGTGTAGACGGCAAAGCAGGCAATGTTGACCTCGGCTATGTGAGAATGCGCCATTCATACTTTGAATACGGTTTAGGTGTTTCCAAAAACTTCAAAGATCGTTTCGGCGGCTTCTTACAGTTCGTAATCAGAAACGGCGGCAGAACAGGTATCGGCTTCTCCGGCGGATTACAATTCAAAGTCGGCAAGTAGTCGAATTGATAAATATAAAAATAAAAAATGCCTCTCAAACACGAGAGGCGTTTTTTATATATTTGTCTGAGTGGGACCTCGCTTGTAGGAGTGGTACACGGAGTGCGAGTGGCGCCGAGTCTAGCATTTTACGGAAGTGACCCCATTCACTTGTTGCGGGTACCCTTGTTGTATAGCCAATATTGTACTTGTTTATTGTACCCGTTCAATAAGTTGTCGGGGTCAGTTGACTATATGAAAAATTTTAGAAATTCCGTCAGCTAAATATCTTGCGCAATGTACGCAATTTAGTCTTTTACAACTTTTGTAAGCCCTTTTGGTGAATCAGGGTTTTTGTCAAGAATACTTGCCATTGTACACGCAATTAGCTGCAGTGTAAGCAGTGCCCCGAAGATTGCTTTTGTTTTGCGCTTTGTCTTTATGTAGATGTTTATATCGCCTGATTTGAACTCCTGAACAGAGGTTATGCACACAATTTTGGGATTGTAGTTTTTTCTTATTTTTTCAAGATTGCGCTGTGCAAAAGCGGCGTTTTCTTCGTCTATAATTGCAATTACAATGGATTTTTGGTTTAGTACTGCCACGTGTCCGTGCATAAATTCGCCGAAGGGATATGCCATAACATTGAGGTAGCAGGTTTCCTTCATTTTTAGTGCGCCCTCTTTTGCTACGGGGTAATAGTTTTTGTTGCCGAGAATTGAAATATTTTCGTATTGTGCAACGGTTTGTGCCGCAGTTTTTATCTTATCCTGATCCATAATTATTCTTTCAAGATAAGACGGCAGGCGTCGCATTGTGTTCACTATGCCCGAGATATCCTCTCCCTTTTGGGATACAATTTTCATAATCACAAGGATTGAACAAAAAATCTGTGCACAAAGGGCTTTTGTAGATGCAATACTTTTTTCTTCTCCCGCATCCGAGAGTATTTTGTAATCGCAAAGCTTCCACATTGTGGAATCCTTTGCGTTTGTAATACAAAGTGTCTTTACTCCCTCGGCTTTTATTGCTTTTAGGGCGTTTATGGTGTCTGAGGTTTCTCCGGACTGGGAAACAAATATATATAAAGAATCTGGGGTGACAAAATGTTTTTTCTGCAAAACAAACTCGCTTGAGTATTCGCAATCGCAGGGGATGTTAGCGTATTCAATAACAAGCGGGCTTGCAATAGCAGCACAGTTGTAGGAAGAACCACTCGCCACTATAACAATGTTGCTTATTTTCTCAGGCAGCTCTATTGTTACTTTTCCGTCTTCCGTTATATAGTTTTCTATAAGTTGTTTTATTACGGAAGGTTCTTCAAAAATTTCTTTTTGCATAATAGAAGTTTGTTTTGATTCCATAAGGCTGCTCCGAAATGTATCCACATATTTTATTTTATTACAAAACTGCACTGTGCGTCTATAGAACAAAGTCAAAATATGTTTTCTGCTGTTTGCAGTTTGATGTTAAAATATTCTTCAACACCGCTTTTAATAGAATTGCACAGTTCTTCAACCGTAATATCAGGAAGTATATCGTTTAAAATCGCAATTTTTTCGTCTTCGGGGTATTCGCCGAAAATATTTTTTATCCGCATAGGCTCGTAATCAAACATTATTGAGCCGTGCTGCAAAATATAGCCTTGTTTTCTGAATTGCGCTGAGCCTACAATTTTTTTTCCAAGATAGCTCAAATCAGCACCTGTTGACAGCAACATGCAGTATTCAAACTTCGTTTTTGCCCGTACATTTTGTGGAAATTCAACTTCCATTCCGAGTTTTTTAAACCCGAGAGCAAGTGCAGAGGAAATTTCCTTGTATGATTCTATTATACTTTCTCCGTTTTTTAAAAACGAGGCGGGACATATAAAAGAATATGTCAGTTCGTTATCGTGCAAAAGCGCACGTCCGCCTGTTATTCTTCTTACAATATCAATATTGTTATCTTTGCAAAATTGTTTGTTTATATGTTCATCATTTTGGTTGCGCCCCAGAGATACGCACGCAGGACTCCAACCGTAAAAACGCAAGATGGGAAAAGTTAAAACGTTATGAATAGCTTTTTCAAGCAGCTGTTCGTCTTTGTCCATATTGTATTTGCCGCCGTAAACACCGTATGGGATAAAATAGCCGTGTTTTTGCATTTTATTCGCCTGCCTTATTTGCCGATTTGTTTTACGGCTTCGGGAATGCAATCAATCTGATCCGTAGCCAGTACACAGTATTGCGTAAGAGTTTTGGACGCAATTTCTCCGCACAAACCGTGCAAATATACACCCAAAAGTGCTGCCTCTTTAACCTCTGTTCCCTGTGCAATCAACCCTGATATTATACCTGTCAAAACATCTCCGCTTCCTGCTTTTGCCAGTGAGCTGTTGCCTCTTGTGTTGATGTAAACCGGTCCGTCAGTTGTGCAGATAACGGTTTTGTTGCCTTTTAGAACAACATTGCATCCAAACTTTTGTGCAGTTTCTGCTGTATAGTTTATACGGTCTCGCTGAATTTCTTCAACAGGCACTTTTATGAGCCTTGACAGCTCCATCGGATGCGGGGTAATGATTGAATTTTTCGGCAGTCTGTCTATTTGGCTTGCCGCAATTATATTCAAGGCATCTGCATCTATGACGGATTTTTTGTTTGTTTGCGTCAGATATTGTATAACCTCTTTGACAAACCCGCTTACTTCGCTTCCCGTGGAAAGACCAGGCCCTATTGATACAACACTGTATGAGTCAATGTAATCTTTAACCTGTTCAAATGCGTTTTGTGCAATGCATTCTTCATTATAGGTATCCAGAGGAAGAAAGGTTATCCAAGGAGTATTTGAGGCGAGATTATTCACAACCTGTTTTGTGGTTGCAAGGGTAACAAGCCCTGCACCTGTTTTAAGCGGTGCAAGCGAGGATAAGTATGCCGCCCCCTGATAATAAATTGAACCCGCTATATTTAAGACTTTTCCGTAAGTGCCTTTGTTTGAATCTTCAATTCTCTGCGGAAACAGGGCTTTTACAAAATCTTTTGTAAGTTCGGTTGCATCCATTAATTATACTCCTATCTGACGCAATGCCTCATAAACCACTATTGCAACGGAGTTGGAAAGATTAAGGCTCCTTTGCCCCGTTTGCATAGGTATGGTGAGAGAGTATTGTGCTTTTTCTTTAAGCAATTCTTCGGGAAGTCCTCTTGTTTCAGGTCCGAAAACAAGAAAATCTCCGTCTTTGAATTTTGTATTTGTATATAAATTTTTTGTTTTGGTTGTAAGGTAATAAAAAGTGCTGTCGGGAAACTCCTGCCACAGGTCAGAGAGGTGTTCTATTCTTTTTATGCTTACGGAATCCCAGTAATCAAGCCCTGCACGTTTGAGGTGTCTGCTGTCGATTGAAAATCCCAACTTGCCGACAAGGTAAACATCGCTGTTTGTGCATGCTGCGAGTCTTACTATGTTGCCTGTGTTTTGCGGAATTTCCGGTTCATAAAGCACTATATTCAGTTTTGTTTTTATATCCATTTTTTTAAGCCGTATAAACTAAAAAGTCTGCCCCTATTTTATCATAGAACTGATAATTGATAAAAGGGCAGACTTTTTACCTACCTGTAAGTATGTATAGGATGGATTATTTGTTAGCCTGTTTGGTTTCTTTTTTGTCAACAAAGTAATCTTTGACTTTAACGGCTGCAAGTGAGCTAAGACCCAGTGCTGCTGCGGAAGCAAGATAAGACAGATAAGCTATTGCGTTGCCTTTTGCAACTGTTTTTGCCATTTTGGGCGACAGCAATTTCTTAGCCAGTTTTTGACCTTTAATTGTGGCCATTGCTTCTTCTGCAAGCATAGGAACCATTGCAGCAAAGGATAATTTGCCGGCGTTATCTCTTACAAAGTTTTTGAATTTTTGCCATTTTGTAAGTTCTTTTCCGTCTTGAGGTTTGCTTGTTTTAGTAAATGCGCCGAACAAGCCGATTGCGCCTGCTGCAAACATACCGGGCATTCTCATTTTTTGAAGTAATTTGCCGATTTTGCTCAAATTATAGTTCATAGCATGCCCTATTTCGTGGAAGGCTGCAAAGGAAATGCCTTTTTCCGGCATCAATATTGTATTTTTCTTAAAAAATCCTGCCGGACTGTTAAGAAATGCCGCATTCATACCCTGCTCTATCATTGCAATAGGGTTTGACAAAACTTGTATAAACGGTTTTTTAAATTTTGGTTGTTTTAGGTATTCTATTTTTACGCCGAATTTGTCAAGTCCTGCCATTTTTATTGCTTCTTCTGCTTTTTGATGCAAAAGATTGATTTTATGCTCCGGTAAATCCCCGACTTTTTGCATTTTTTTGACTATTGCAATGCCGGCAGGCATTGATACTGTCGGAACTACCGAGGCTGCCCCTGCCGCAAGTAATGATGCACCGACGTTACGCCCTTTTGATTCTTTCTTTGGAGGGACTGCATTAAATTTTGAATTTGAAACTTCCATCAAAATAGCCTTTCACACTTTTTCCTATAATTTTTTAAACGTTTTTTGCTTTTGGTTATTGATAAAAAAAAGGAGATTGTTAAGATATGGTTACAAATTATTTTGTTATGTTGCACAATGACATCGGGTGTTTGGCATACCTGTCCAACACCCTTACACTTTCAATCTTTCAATGTAAGTTGTGTGTATAAACAACAACCGGCTTTTTATTAAAGGCCGGTTGTTTGTATTTCTATTGTAAAATTCTTCTTTTTTTATTTATTTTCCTGTTGTTCAGGTTCTTTGTTTTCTTTTTTGTCATCAACAAAAAATCTTCTGCTTTCAATTAACACAGGGAGTCCTCTCACTACACAGAAGAAAACAGCCGCATAAACACAGAAATGAGCAAACGGACAAACACCTATGCAGAAGTTATGAAAATGGCTCCACGCAGAAATTGCCTGCTGTGATAATACAGGATCTTCTCCCTGTAAAAATAATGTCATAGTTGCAAACGGGAAATTACAAAGAATCATCAGTGCAAAAGCAAGTGCTTTTGTTACCGCATAAGTGCCTCTTGAAAAATTAGAAGCGACAAGAAAATGCCCCAGCTTTGTCTGCATCATTGTTGTTTTGCCGAATGCCGTATAACCGTGTTCAAGAGCAATACTTCTTACACCGTCGGTTAAAATACCTCTTGTTACAACAATAAGCGGTATCCATACCGGTATCCAGCCCAATACCGCAAAAACAATCCAATAAATATTTTCCACAACCCTGTCGCCTAAAATATCCAGTACTGCGCCAAAGGTGGAACTTTCTTTTAACAGTCTTGCAACAAAACCGTCCAAGCCGTCAAACCATATTGCAATTGCCGTAAGTACAAATGCAGTTATGTAACTTGCCGGTGTCTGGTAGAAAAGCAATCCTATTGCAATGAATGCAATAATCATTCTTATAATCGTAATTAAATTTGCCATCTTAAATACTCCTCGTTTTCCGTATAAACAGATTACTGTTTACTTCTTGATGAAGCGAAGTTGTGCTGGTTCAACAGTTTGAGCTTGTCACCGAGCATCATTTTTTCCGCATCTTCAAGGATTTTTACTACAAAATATCCGTTTTCTCCGTCACTTCTGGCTTTTTTGCCATTTTCAATACATTTTACAAAGTGTTCGCATTCAAGTTTCAGCGGTTCTATTTCAATGTAGTCAAGTGCAACATTGCTGCCTGAGTTTGGTTTGTCGTTTTTGAATACCTGCAGTTTGTTTTCTTTTAATGTGTCATCAAACATTGCAGAACCTTTTGTTCCTCTTAACATGAGGTTTACACGTTTTTGAGGGTGAATCCAGCTGTCGGAAATATGAGCGATACAGCCTGATTCGTATTCGATTTCGATATGGGTAATATCCATAATCTCGTTACCTTCAGAGCTTACACCCATTGCGGAAATAACCTGTGCAGGTTCTTCGCCTAAAATATAGCTGACCATCGAAACATCATGAGGTGCCAAATCCCACATAACACTTCTGTCATTTTTAAAGTAGTTGATGTTCAATCTGTCGGATTGAACATATTTTATGTCACCGAGTTCTCCCGATGCAACAATCATTTTTAATCTGTTAACCGCAGGATGGTATAAAAGCAGGTGACCTACCATCAGTACCAAATTTTTGGATTCCGCAAGCTCTTTTAATATAAGAGCCTCTTTGCTTGCCGTAGCAATCGGTTTTTCCACATAGACATGTTTGCCTGCTTCAAGAGCCTGTTTTACAAGTTTAAAGTGTGTGTGGCTCGGGGTTGCAATAACAACCGCATTAATATCTTTGTTGTTTAAAACTTCGTTAAAGTCAGGTGTGGTATAAACTTCCGGATAATCCGCTTTGACTCTGTTTCTGTTTTCTTCATCCATATCGCAGACGGTGTGCAGGTAGTTGAGGTTGTAAAAATTTCTTACAAGGTTTTTCCCCCAGATGCCCGCTCCTAATACCGCTACTTTGGTGGTTGGTTTTGCTGAACTCATTTATAATCCCCTGTCGAACTATTCTAATTAACCAATTATATCAACGTAAAAAACAAAAAATCAAATTAATATTGTATAAAGGTAATATTTATGTAACATTGTAATGTAAGCAGGTATTTTTATTATTTTAAAATGTCTGAGTGGGACCTCGCTTGTACCCAAGGGCATCCTGATTTGTATGGCTCGCCTTCGGCTTGCCAACAACTCAAGCTAGGAGTGGTACACACTCTGCCGAGCAAACAATCCAGTGAATTGTTTGTGAGAGGTAGCGAGAGGCGCAAAATCCAAGATTTTACGGAAGTGACCCCTTGCACTTGTTGCGGGTACCCTTGTTGTATAGCCAATATTGTACTTGTTTATTGTACCCGTTCAATAAGTTGTCGGGGTCAGTTGACTATATGAAAATTATTAAGTCTATACTTCTTCCACTCTGAAGGCAGGTGTTTGTTTTAATCTTTCTTCCATCTGCTCAAAGGTCAGGAACCCTTCTTGAGCTCCGAAATGTGATACAACGGATGCTGCATTTACTGAAGCCAGCATAAGTGATTTTTTGATATCCCAGTTTGTATATTCCAAAGCTGCCGTAAAGGTGGACGACAAAGCATCGCCGGCTCCGAGGGTACTAACTACTTTAGCAGGAAATTCAGGACAACGATAGTACTTTTGTCCGTCAAATGCATAAACGCCGTGTTTACCATCAGTTATAATAACAACTTTTGCATCGGTTGATTTCAGTTTGTCGAGCATAGCTCTGACATCAGGGTGGATTGCTTCCGAAGAAAAACATTCCGTTTTGGTGTCGGGGCGCACCTGGATTTTTGTAACCAGTGAAGCCTCTTCTTTGTTCATTACCACAACTTCAGCGGTTGCAAGAATTTTTTCAAAATATTTAAGTCCTCTTTTAAGGCTTGAACTGCCGGGGTTTATTGCAACGTTTGTGTTATGCTCTTCCGCAAAATGGGCAAGTTTGTCCAAGACAGCTCCGGATTCTCCGTTAAGAGGTGCGATATAGAGCCATTTTGCTTTTTTCACGGCATCAAAATTTATATCCTCTTCTTTAATTTTTCCGTTTGCTCCACGATATGCGAGCACTGTTCTGTTACCTTCAAAACTTAGTAAAATGACAGAAGAACCGGAATTATCCGTTTTGCTTTTTACGACAAGAGAAGTATCAACACCGGCTTGTTCGACTTTTTCTAAAATATTGCGGCCTTGGAAATCATCGCCGATTTTGAATATGGCAGAGGTTCTTGCCCCCAGATGTGCAAAATTTGCCGCTGCATTAAGACCGCCGCCGCCTACAGCAGTTTTATAACTTTCTACTTCAACTTTTGCTCCGTACGGATATGACATAAATTCAAAACCGTTCTCTTTTGTGCTTACGGAAACAACATTTGCAGCATCTGATTCTACAAAGGAATCTATTGTTGCACTCCCTATTGTAATAACATCAAACATATTCTTCTCCCTCTATTAAATTATATTTTTTTCGGCTGTAAAAATTATGCCCTCGGATGTGTACTATCATACACTGCTTTTAGTCGTTCTGTCGATACATGGGTATAAATTTGTGTATTTGATATCGAAGCGTGACCCAAAAGCTCTTGTACAACCCTTAAATCGGCTCCGTTTTCAAGCAGCTTTGTTGCAAAACTGTGACGGAACACGTGAGGCGTAACTTTTTTAGGTAGTTCTATTTTTTTTACAATATCGTTTAATGCTGTTCTTATACTTTGTGGTTGCAGCCTGTAGCCTGTTTTATTTATAAAAATCGGACTGTTTTCGTTTTCTTCCGGTGTAGAGCCTTCTTCTGCCACCATATAACGCACGGTTTTTATATATTTTTCCAAAAAATCTTTTGCCCGCTGCGAAACCAGAACTATCCTTTCTTTTGCACCTTTACCCATAACGGTAATTTCGTTTTCATCTAGATTCAGGTTCCCGAAATTTAAATTGCTCAGCTCGGAAATTCGCATGCCGGTTGCATATAAAAGTTCAAGTATTGTGCGGTTGCGATATCCTGCAGGGGTAGAAATTTTTATATTGTTTAAAATCTGTTCAATTTCTTTGCCGGTTAAAAATTTGGGCAGACTTTTGTTTTTCTTTGGAGCGTGTACACTGTTTGCGGGGTTTGTTTCTATGATTTTTTCCCTGTACAAAAATCTGTAAAAAGTTCTTATTGCGGCAATTTTTCGTGACAGAGTGGTTTTGGAATAGTTAAATCTTTGAATAAAAATAAGATAATCTTTAAGTTTTGTGTGGTCAGTTTGCTCTATCGGGGTCGTATCAAGCCACAGCAGAAAACTTAAAATATCTGAATTGTACGCACGTATTGTGTGTTTGGAAAAGTTTTTTTCAACTTCCAGATAAATTAAAAAATCTTTTAAATATCTTTTAGTAATCTCACTTAGCCCCATAATTACCTATTATACGCACATTAGACGGTTTGTGCAAAATATTTTTTGCAGGATTTTGCCTGTTATACTGTAATGTTTCAATTTATTACAAAATTTTATTTTTCCGCATATTCGACAGAACAAATGTTTTTATATATACAAGGGAATTTATAACTAAACTAAATTTTGGGGATAAGGTAAAAATGACAACAGTCAAGTCAACATCCGGTGATGTTGTATTACAAAAGCAAATGCAGGCATGGCGCCGGTCATCAATGATGACTGATAATATGCTGGAGTACCTGCAAGAAAACAACAAACGTTTAGCAAAATTACACGAAAAATATTTGGCGGATCAGAAAAAATCCAATACATATAAATTGCAAAAGCAAATTGCTGCTGTGGACACAAAAATACTCGGCAACAGAGAAAGTCTTGAGAAAAATCTTAACAATATTGCAGCGTTAAAACGTTTATATTGGGGGATGAACAGCAATTATGACCACTCTTTAGACTCTATTATTTCTAAAATCCGAAGCAGCGAGTTTGTACTTGAACAAACCTTGTATGAAATAAAAAAGAATAACACGGAAGCTAACAGTTTGAATATTGGAGAATCAACCGCAGCAAAAAATAACGGGGTATTCAATAACAATTTAAAACCGTCATCAACGCCGAACACCTCGGTATAATTGCCGGTTACAACGCAACAAAGATTGTATCAAATTATTAAAAATTTTCATATGTGCGCAATTTTTACCGGCAAAATGTTTTTATATATTTAGGGAAGATTATAACTAAATTGAATTTGGGGAAAGGTAAAATGACATACACAGTCAAAGCAATGTCATCGGATCCGATACTGCAAAAACAGCTGCAGGCGTTTTATACAACTTCACAGTTGTCAAGGGGCGCAACGGAATCCATAGAAGATTACAACAAACGATTAGAACAATACAGAGCAGAATTACAGGAAAAAATCAAAGCACAGAATACTGAGCTCCTGCAAAATAAAATTGCAGGAATTAATCCAAGCATTAATTCCAATATGGAAGATTTAAAGAATGCTTATTCAAAAATTGATTCTTTAAAATTCTGGCAGTTTGCGCTTGACCGTTACGATAATTCACTTGACGGACAGATTGCAAAGCTGAAAAGACAACAAAATCTTATACAGCAAAAAATAGATGAACTGAAAAAAGGTAAAGAAGACGGCTCACGTCTTGATTTAAGAAACGGCAGCCCGTTTAATTCTGCACCGGAAGCTGCTGCACAAACGGTAATGTTTGACAGCGACGATGTAATGGCTACCGGACAGCGCAACCTTTTTGTTTAATCCATAACACCGTATAAATCGTAATCGTCGCAGCCTGTGATTTTTACGATTTCAATATCACCCGGAACAAGCAATTCATCATTTTTTATATATACAAGCCCGTCAACTTCAGGAGCATCTCTGTAAGAACGGGCTATTGTTGTGCCTTCGTCGGTTATTGATTCAATTATACAGGGAATTTCTTTCCCGATAAAAGTTTGGTTAACTTCAAGTGATATTTGTTTTTGAAGTTTCATCAGTTTGTTTCTGCGTTGTTTTTTTATTCGTGACGGAATTTGAGAAGGCAGAGTGTCCGCATAAGTGTCTTTTTCTCTTGAAAATTCAAATGCTCCCATTTTGTCGAACTTTGCCCATTTTGTAAATTCATACAAATGGTCAAACATTTCCTGCGTTTCTCCTGGGTAGCCAACGATAAAAGTTGTGCGTATAGCAACATCTTTGATTTTTTTTCTGAGTTTTTCTATAAAGAGCCTGTAATCCATAACAGGTCTACGCATTGCTTTAAGCATTTCCGGATGGGAATGCTGAAGCGGGATATCAACGTATTTTACAACCTTATCACACTTTGCATATGTTTCAATCAGCTCGTCATCAAACATCGACGGGTAGGTGTACATTACACGTATCCAGTTTATTTCTTCGAGTTTGTTTAGTTCTTTTAAAAGTTTTGCAAGTGACGGCTTTTTATAAAGGTCAATGCCGTAGGCTGTTGTATCCTGTGCGATAAGAACTATTTCTGATACCCCTTTTTGTCCCAGCTCTTTTGCTTCTTTTACAATATTTTCTATTGTTCTGGAACGGTAAGGCCCTCTTAGCTTTGGAATAACGCAATATCCGCAGTTGTAGTTACAGCCTTCAGCAATTTTTACATAAGAGCTTGCCCCCACTGTAATTTGCTGTCTTTGTGCGTTTTCCGGATAAATGTAGACGGGTTCTTTTGACACTGCGCAAAAATAATCTTTGTTTAGTGCTGCCGATTTTACGGCATCAACAATTTTTTCAAGGTCCGATGTCCCCAGCATTGCAACTGCTTCCGGTACGGCTTTTTTAAGCTCGTCTTGATGTTTTTGCGCAAGACATCCGGCAATGATTATTTTTTTTCCTTTTGATGCTGTTTCTATTATTGATTGTACGGATTCTCTCTCTGCATCGTGAATAAATGAGCAGGTGTTTATTATTACAATATCGGCTTCGTCGTCGTTTAAAGTGATATCAAAGCCGTTTTGCGCAAGCAGACCGAGCATAAGCTCCGAATCCACAAGGTTTTTGGCGCAGCCGTGATTTATTAATGCAATTTTTGAAATTTTATTGTTTTTCATAAAAACATTGTATATGAAAAATACAAAGTAGCATACAAAAACGCTTTCAGGCAGAAGTTGCAGGTGGCTTTTTTTATTTGTTTTAAAAGTATTGTTTAATATAACAAAACAAACATCCTCCTTTACAATTCTACAAAGTACCATGACAAAATGTTGCGCCTGCGTTAATATTTAATATATAAGTCAGACTAATGAGGAACAGGGCTATTAACGACAAATTTTCCGATAATTCCGGTTCTAACTTAAACAATAAGGCTGCACAAAAGCCTAATCAAAATATAAATTCGGCTGCAAATTCAGGAACAAATTCCGATAAAAATTTGAGTGCTAAGGGTAATTTTAATATTAAAGGGGAAAATATGACAAGTCCGATGACACAAACCAATCCAATGGTTGATATGAATGATAAAAGCAATTTGAGTGCATCGTCACTTTTGTCAAAAGCCGGTGTGCCTATTTCCCATATCGTTGCTGCCGATAATTACATGTTTGTCAAAAAAATTTACGGCACTCCTGTTGTAAAAAGCCGTATTACCAACAAAGATAAAGCTCTTTTGGGAAAATATGATTTTAATCAGCTTGAATACACAACCGTAAAACAAATCAATGAAGAACTTGAACTGTTAAAAAAATGGTCGTCTTCTTTAGATAAAAGTCTTAAGGCAGATGCTGACAATATAATTGATATCAGGTTAAAAGAGTTAAAATATCTTGCTGCCTGTCGTTACACGCTTATCACAAATGAAATTTACAACGGATATATAGCTCTCGAAAAATATTTTGAGGATATTTCCAAGTATTCAATATAAATATAAACGATAAAAATAAATATTAAAAATTGTAAAAATTGCAAAATTATATATCAAATATTAGATATTCAATGTTTTATCTTATATATAGGTAAATGTGTGAAAGATAAGGAAGTGTTATGTCTAAAGTTTTATTTTTAGTATCACCTACATTAAATTCTTTTGTGGATAGAAGAAAAGGTACAACAGGTAACAAAATTGACTGTGCTATGCAGCACTTTAAAAACTCTGCTATATCAAATGTTCAAATTGGTGCGGTAGCAGGTGCAACCGCATTAATCGGCAAAGGCGTGTTCCAATCAGCAGTTAAAAAATACCCAGCACTGGCAATACAATTAGAAGGCAAAGGTATATTAACAAAACTTGCAAAATACATTAGCGCCGCTCCAAAACCCGTAAAAGTTGCAGCCGGTGCATTAATAGGTTTGAGTCTGCTTGTCAGAACATACAACAAAGGTAAAATTGAACAAAAATACTTAGACCGTGCTCAATTTGTTGACCACACATTTACATTGGATGGTGAAGGAGCTAAAGCTCAAAAACTCGCTGACACAACAAAAACTAAGTAAACAAAATACATAACACTGCTTAGGTAATATAGTTCATAAGATACTTAAGTGTAAACAGTTTGTATGGAAATACAAACTGTTTTTTTATGCCTTTGTAAGTAAGCTCAAAAATATTTTGCACTCAGATTGACTATGGATTTTATCTCAATTTATATATTTTTCTGGTGACAATTATTTTTAACTCGGATATAATATATTTTATGGATAAGGCGGAAGAATTAAAAATTATAGAAGATATGCAGGCTGTTGTTGCACAGATGAAAGCCGATGATATAGAAGAAAATCCCGACTGCGAGTTTGAAGGGTTTGATTGTCAGTGCTGCGGAGAAGAAAAATCAATAGCCGGTTCTGTAGTTTATGACGGAATCCGAATTTGTAACGATTGTGTTTTGCTTGCAGAAATAGGTTTTGCCCTTGGCAAAATTAAAAATATTCAAGATTTAATAACAAATATGGAAGACAAAAAACTGGAGGCTCAGTGTAATTTCTTAAAACAGGAAGAAACAGAGCACAATAACTGAATAAAATGCATAACAAAATTTTAGATAAACTCACCATATTAGACAGATATATATTGTTACAAGTATTAGAGATATTTGTAATGGGTATAGTTATTTTTACCTCTATTATTTTTGCCTCTGATACTTTCATAACATTGATAAAGCAAATTACTCTATACGGAATACCTTTTAACATTGCTATGATGATAGTTTTGTTGAACCTTCCTCAGGTATTTGTTATGGCAATACCTATGAGCGTGTTATTTTCTACAGTTATGACTCTTAACAGGCTCAGCTTGTCTTCTGAAATTACTGTTATGAGAGCCTGTGGTATTGGGCTTAACCGTATTGCAAAACCTATATTTATTTTTGCAACTGCCATGTCACTGCTTACATTTTTGATAAACGAAACAATTGTTCCTGTGACGAATTCACAATCCAAAACTCTGGCTGTTTGGGCTTTGGGACAGAAAAATATCCCTAACGGAAAACAAAATTTTACCTTTAAGGAAATTAAAACTGATGAAAACGGCCACCATTCGATGAAACGTCTTTTCTTTGTCCAAAAATGTGAGGATAATACCTTAAAAAATGTTTCAGTAGTTGATTTCTCCGACCCTAAAACAATTCAGGTCGTTCAATCTCAAACCGGAAAAACCAGTCCTGATGGATGGCAGTTTAATCGTGGTGCTGCTTATACAATGAACAAAGATGAAAAAGTGCTGAATACAACCTGGTTTGAACAGTCGATTGTTGATTTCGGTATGGATGTAAAAGAGTCTCTTTCAGAGGACGAGGCAACTCAATATAATGTTATTGCACTTTGGAAATATATAGAAAATAATTCAAAAAAACATGATCCCAAAACTCATTCTTTATTTAAAATAGAGCTTCATAATAAATTTGCATTTCCGTTTACGACGGTTGTGCTTGTGTTGTTAGGTGTTCCTCTTGCCATTACACCGCCGAGAGTTCGTTACAACAGAGGCTTTTTGTTTAGTATTTTGATAATATTTTTATACTATTTGTTAAGGGCATTGTCGCTTTCTTTTGGCGAAAATATGGCGGTATCTCCATTCCTTGCAGCTTGGATACCTAATTTTGTTTTGATAATTTTGGGTTCAATATTGTATTACAGAAAGGTTTATACAATTACATAGGTTTGGTATTTATAAAAGAACCCGTCTTGTGTATTTTTAAGACGGGTTCTTTCTATCTTTATAAATAATTTATTTATTCGGGTTGTTCAGCGGATTCTTCTTTTTGTTTTTCATCGGGTCTTGGCACGCTTGCCTGAATTTCCGCTATAACAAGATCCGTATAGAAGCTGACAAACGGCAGCAGTAATATTGTCGGGTAAAATCTTGTATATGCCAGTTGTGACAATCCAGCACAAATTAAAAACAGTATCAAATAGCTGATTACGTATATAAAATATTTTAATTTGTTATCTTTTATTATGTTAAAAATCAGCTTAAAGTTAAAGAAAGATGCAATTTTTAAGTTTGTGGCAAAAGCTATTATTGCCGCCGGAAGAAGTATTATAAGCAATACCGCCGTAATCAATGCAGTAATTAACGAAGCAATTGCAACAAGCACTGATAAATCTGATTTAAGAAACAAAGATAAAATAATGACCAATACTATGGTTAAAAGAATAAGAAATATTGATATCGGAATCATACTCATTACAAACAACACAAAAACTTTTAACCCGTTTAGGACAATATCTTTTACGTTTTTCCATTCGGGAAGGTCGGCATTGCTTTTGTAAATTCTTGTATTTAAGTTGATAATGTTGTAGCCGTAAACTATAAAACAGGCTATTATACAGACCGCTAACAAACCGTAAAATATATAATTTAAATTAGCGGCCGGCAGGTCTTTTATAAAAGGAATTGTCTGCAAGAAAGGATTATCGGGAGAAAAAATATTGCTGAGTGCGGCCGGAAATAATAAAACAACACCTATAAGGTATTTCAACCAGAAGTTTTTGTCTTTAAACATGTATGTGAAAGCGTTTTTAAAATCCATTTTTTGCTCCTTATTTGTTAATCAACAGTATGGTAACACCTTTTAATTCAGTCAAAATCGTCTTTTTGATTTAAATAAAAAATGTTTGTATAATTGGTTATGGCTTATAAAAGAACAAAACTTGACGACAAATGGAAGATTTGCAGTTTTTGCAAATATATAAAACGTTGCGAAACAGGACAGGGAAGAATAATAGACCTGGCTGACAATCCTGTTGCATATAATGATATAGGCTGTTTTGATTATGAAATATACAAAAAACAGTTTACAGGCAAACAGCTTGGGCTGTTTAAGTGATGATTTTATGCTTGACATCATGGTGTGTGCCTAATAATATATATAATACAGATGCAAACAGCATAGACAACAGAATAATGGGGCGTCGCCAAGTGGTAAGGCAGCTGGTTTTGGTCCAGCCATTCCGGAGGTTCGAATCCTTCCGCCCCAGCCACTAAAGACCCGAAAGGGTCTTTTTTATTGTTTGCGGAAGGATTCTTCGAATCCCCCTCTCACAAATATGACATTTAGTCATATTTGCTTGCTGGATTACACAGTCAGTATTGTTCATAAATAAAAATTACCAGTGATTAATATGTATTCTGTCTTCAACATTGATTACTTTTTGTACAGGCAATTTTGCATCTTTACTCGGATAACCTAATGCGATATAACAGGGTAATGCATAATTATCAGGATGATTAAGCGTTATTTTAATGTGTTCAAGCTCTTCTGTCATAGGTATTCTTGTCACTCCTAAAATTCCTTCTGCTGCAGCAGCAAGGAGAATGTTTTCAATGCAGCACCATATTGATGCAAATTCATTTAGCGAACTTAAACATGTCGGATGCATTAAAGGTTCACGCAATTTGAAAAACGGCAAAATTAAACATCCCGAATTGTACAGCATTGAGAATTGTTTTGGCATAGCGATATGATACATACCTCTTTGATCTGAGTCTGTCATTCCAAAGCTGTCCATCATATTTTCGCATTCATCGTAACTTGTCATATCTTTTAAATTGAGAATTTTTGTTCGTTCTTTTTTGTCATTAACAATAACAAATTCCCATTCTCTTAAATGATTGTTTGTTGGGGCTTTTAAACCTGCAGAGATAATTTTTTTATGATTTCCATTTCAATGAGCCTATCGTCAAAATCTCTGACGGTTCTTCGTTTTTCTATTGCTTCATAAAGTTCCATTTAAAAATATTCCTGATTTTTGTTTTGTAATTAGACCAAAAAATTTCATGGCAAAAAATTTTTTTTACATGTTTTATACAACTATGATTAGACTACGTATTGATAGAGCAACAACATTTTTACCACTTTCTCTTGCAAAAGGAACGTTACAGCAGCGTTTGCAAAAAGCAAAAGTACTGAATTTAAAATTTTATGATGATTTGCAAGACGAATTTGTCAAAAGAGAAGTCAAACCGTCTGCATTTAGACGTGTTTTGAAGGAAACCGCAGGCAATACGATATCGGTTAATGTTTTTGATATGAATACCGTCAAACTTCCTAAAGTAGCTATGGCGTTAAACATACGTGCAAATCAGAAAGTTAAAGGATTTTCTTTTTACCTTCCTTTTAGTTTTGTAAACGGAAAAATCCCTAAAAAAGCACAATTTTCGTTTCTTCCGGAAACTCAAAAGTTTTTTAATTCAATCCTTAACCCCAAGTTTTTAACACGTAAGTTAACGGTGGTTAACCATAATCCCGAGCAAATGCAAGAAGTGTTGGAGTTCTATACAAAAAATATAGAAGGTTCGGGCGTGTTAAAAAAAGAAGCTTTGCATAAATTTTTAAAAGATAAAAAAAATGACGAAAAAATAAATCTTCTGCAGCTTTTAAGATACACTTTAATTGATGAAAAAGCTGTTCAGCAGGCAGCATACAGTATGGACAGACATATAGAAAAAGCGGAAAACTTAAAATTTGCCAACAAAAGTTATGATTTAACTCCGTACCAATATGACGAAAAACTTGCATTGTTAAATGAAACCCTAGCTAAAACGATAAAAGATGCAAGAGCAAAATAATGCGTTAAAGCTTTTTCCTGCGGGGTTCAATGCAGTGCGGCTGCCTTGATTATTTTTTGTCGGGTGATTTTTTGTTGTGCAAAAACACTCCTGTTATTGCCGCAGCGGTTAATAGAACTCCGCCGAGCGGTAAAATTTTAGATTTTGCACAAGACAGAGTCTTTTGGGGATTTTTATATTTGCCGCATAAAAAGAGGTCATCGGCGTTTTTGTAAAATATTTTGTCTATTAATGCGTCTGCCTTTTCGCCGAAAGCGTTTTTTATTGCATTTTGGATATCTTCAACGGTCTTGCTGTATGCGGTTTGCGGACTGATTCCGTTTTCTCCGTTTGGGTTGAAGCGCCCGAGCGGAGCATCAGTGCCAAAGAGAAGCCTGTCTGTTTTGTCGCCTTTATTTGTTGTCATTAGTTTTTTTATGGCGGTAATAATGTCCGGCTTTTCTTTTGTGTCACAATTTACCCAGGATATATCGGCAAATAGTGTTGCCCTGTCATTGTTTATAGAATCTACCATTAAATCTACGGCCGCCTGAGTGTTTTGTCCGGAGTTTCCGCCCATGTGAGCAAGTATCACAGGGACGTTTTTGTGTCTTTGGGCAAGTTTGTATATTTGTTCGGGACGTGAAAACTCGTTGCGAGGAAGCGTTGAGCCGTCAGGGTATTTTACGTCGTATGTTGTGTCGGAGTGAAAAAGACACGGCAGATTATATTTTTGTGCAATTTCCATATATTTGTCATACAAAGAGCTGTCAGCAGGAAGTTGCATTTCTCTGGGGTGGAATTTTAACCCTTTAAATTGTTCGGGGTGTTCATTAATCAGTTTTTCAACCGCCGTTGCATCACCGTTTGTTAAATTTGGCTGACACACGGCGAGCGGAACATAGTGAGAATTTCCGTTCAACATTGACAAAAGTTTTTTGTTGCCTGTCGTTTCGTCGAGAATATTGGCGCTGTTCAGGCAATCTGCGTTTGACACAATCATTTTTTCCACAATGTCGCCGTTGTCCAGAGGCTTTTTGACGAATGTATCCAGCGAGTCTATAGTATAATTCGTATTTTCCCAGCTGCCTAAATGCGTGTGTGCGTCAATGATTTTTCTTTTAAACGATACATTATAAGGTTTTTTGTTTATTGCGGTGATACTTGTCATAGCTTTTATTTTTATAATTGTCTGACAAAATAACTATATAATTTTTTGCGGTTAAATATAACAAAAATCAGCCCAACTTTTACATAAAGTAATAATCAGCGGCATTTTTTTATCTTATAGTTGTTGCCTGCTGCTGCAGGGGAGATAAAACCTACCTGCTGACTCAGAATGATGGTAAATTATTTAAAAATTTCCCCGTAACACTTTGTTTGCAGGCGCATATATCTTTTGGTGTACCTGCAGCAACAATAGTTCCGCCGTCATTACCGCCGCCGGGCCCCATATCTATTATGTAATCAGCGTTTTTGATTACGTCTAAATCGTGCTCAATCACTATAACCGTGGCATTATTTTCAATGAGTTTTTGAAATACCCCGAGCAAAGACTGTACATCAAGCGGATGCAGCCCTATTGTCGGCTCATCAAAAACAAATACGGTGTCCTCCTGTTTTCTTCCCATTTCGGAAGCGAGCTTTAATCTTTGCGCTTCTCCGCCGGAAAGACTCGGTGTCGCTTCGCCAAGTGTAAGATATCCGAGTCCTAAATCTTTTAAAACCTGCAGCCGCTGCCTTACAAGGTTCAAATCTTTGCAGGCATCAAGTGCGTGGTTTACATCCATTGCCATAAGCTCGGGCAGTGAGTATTCTTTGTTTGATTTTGTTTTGTATTTGATATTTTCAGCCTGCTTGCAGTACCTTGAACCTCTGCAGTCCGGACAGGTTACCTCTACATCCGGTAAAAACTGAACATCAAGGCTTATGCAGCCTGTCCCGTCACAGGTCGGGCAGCGTAATTTCCCCGTGTTGTAAGAAAAATCTCCTGCTTTTAGCCCCTGTTCTTTTGCGTCAGTTGTTTTTGCGAAGACTTTTCTGAGTTCATCGTGGACATTTGCATATGTGGCAACTGTTGAACGAACGTTTATGCCTATCGGGGTTGCGTCAATAAGTTTTACCTGTTTTATTCCTTCTGCCTCAATATTTTTAACGTGGTCAGGCAGCTTTTTGTCCGCAATTTTGTTTGCAAGTGCGGGAATCAGACTTTCTAAAATCAAGGTGGTTTTGCCTGAACCCGATACACCCGTTACGACCGTAAGCCTGCCTTTGGGAATGCTTACCTGCAGCGGCTTTACCGTATGAATTTGAGAGGTCGAAAGCTCGATTGCCCCGTTATTAAACATTTCGGAATCTTTTACTCTCGGGCGGATTAGAGTATTTTTTGTGCCTGCAAGAAAAGGTCCTATCTTTGAGCTGCTGCTTCCTGTTATGTCTTTAATTGTGCCTTCGTTTATGACCTGTCCGCCGTCAGCGCCAGAGTCAGGACCCATTTCGATAACCCAATCCGATTCGGATAAAATTTGGGTGTCGTGGTCAACGAGTATCACCGAGTTTCCGTCTGAAACAAGGTCGTGCATTACATCGTTCAAACCTTTAATGTTAGCTGGATGAAGCCCGATAGAAGGCTCGTCAAGCACGTATAAAACACCCGTTGTTCTGTTTCTGACGGAGCGGGCAAGCTGCATTCTCTGTCTTTCGCCTGTTGAAAGCGTAGAAGCCGCCCTGTCCAAGGACAAATACCCAAGCCCTAAATCCATAAGCCTTTTGGCAGTTGCCTGAAAAGACTCGCAGATTGACTCCGCCATGGGTCGCATTTTTTCGGGTAAAGAAGACGGTACGCCGTCCACCCATTTTATCAATTCCGCAAGTGTCATTGTACAGGCGGCGTCGAGTGAAATATTTCTCAATTTCGGAGTTCTTGCCGCTTCTGAAAGCCTTGTTCCGTGACATTGCGGGCAGATGTCTTCTTTTAAAAACTTTTCAACACGTTTCATTCCCGATTCGTCTTTAACTTTTTTAAGCGCATTTTCTACTGTGTAAACCGCATTGAAATATGTAAAATCTATTTCGCCAGCCTGATTGGAGTTTTTTGCCTTGTAGAAAATGTGTTTTTTCTCTGCGGGACCGTGGAAAACAATATCCCGTTCTTCTGCTGTAAGTTCTTTAAACGGAACATCCGTACGTACACCCATTGCACGGCAGACATCCGTCATAAGCGACCACATAAGGGAGTTCCACGGAGCAACTGCACCCTCGTCAATTGTCAAGGCTTCGTCGGGCACAAGGGTAGATTCGTCAACTGTCCTTATTGTGCCAACGCCGCCGCAGCGTTCGCAGGCTCCCTGACTGTTGAAGGCAAGTTCCTCTGCTGACGGAGCATAAAAATGTGCGCCGCATTCGGGGCAAACAAGCTCCTTGCCCGCAGCGACCAGCAGTGACGGCTCCAGATAATGACCGTTGGGACAGCGATGATGCGCAAGACGTGAATACATAAGCCTCAGGCTGTTTAACAGCTCCGTTCCCGTGCCGAAGGTGCTTCGAATCCCGGGTACCCCGGGACGTTGATGCAGCGCCAGTGCTGCGGGAACATACAAAATTTCATCCACGGGAGCTTTTGCTGCCTGAGTCATTCTTCGTCTTGTGTAGGTGGAAAGCGCTTCAAGGTAACGTCTTGAGCCTTCGGCATACAAGACCCCGAGTGCCAGAGATGATTTGCCTGAGCCTGATACTCCCGCAATACCAACAATTTTATTTAGCGGTATATCTACGTCTATGTTTTTGAGGTTATGCAGTCTTGCTCCTCTAACGAGGATTTTTGACGGTTGTTCTTGATTTGCTGTATTCATTGTGTTTGTTTTCTCCTACTCCATCATAGGCAGCTGCTGCAGCATGTTTTTGAGCTTTATTGCAGTTCTCGGCATAGGTTCCGCTACCGTCAAGCCGACTATATCATACTCTTGAGCAATGTCGTTGATAACTCTTATAACTTCAGCGATTTTCATACCGTCCGGAACAACCCCGACGGCGGCAATAATTTCGTTCGGGTCCAAAACATCCATATCAAAATGGATTACAACATGTTTTGCTCCTGTGGATTTCAGCCATTCAAGCACTTTTGTGCTGTCGTTTCTTGTATCCTCAACGGACAGGTGTTTTATACCGTATTCGCTCTGGCGGTCTTTTATCTGTTGTCTTTCCCAATCTCTTAAGCCCACAAAAAGGACTTTATCCGTATTTATTTTTGCGGGAAGCTGTCCTGTTATGCCGTCTTGCCACTTGCCCATAACGGCTGCGGCTGCCATTGCGTGATAACCGTTGTAGGTTTTGTCCTGCGGCAGTGTGATGTCTGGGTGTGCGTCTATCCAAATCATTGCCACATCGTTGTTATACTTTTTTTCAAGATAGGTAAAGGGTACAACGCTTGCCGAGCATTCTCCGCCGAGGGTTAGGATTCTGTCGGGATTTTCGTTTTCAAGAATCTCAAGAGCTGATTTTGTCTGCTCAGCGATTTCTTTATAGCCAAGGATTCCGTTTTCTTCGGCTCTGTTTATGTTTTGAGAAATCGGAACCGTCAAAGTCTTGTTTTTTGTTTCGGGTGCAAGATAGTTAAGCAAATTTGCACCTAAAAAATAGCCTCTTGATGCATCCTCAGGGCTTAAATCCGGAATCAATCGTGTAATATTACCGCCCTGCCATTGCGGATAAACAAGTCTTATGGTTTTTGAAGTACTCATATTTACTCCCTGTTTAATACTATTTATCTGTAGTAAAATTATATAATATAACGTTGAATTTAATAAACAAATTTTCTAGGGTTCCGCACAAATTTCGGTTTGCGGTCAGGTCCGAGAGAAAATTCACAAATTTTTTATTTGTGTACACGGAGGGATAAAAGCCCGGGAGGTAGAAAAGACTCTCGGGCTAAATTGTATGTATTGTCTGAGGGGAAATTTACTGATCCCGACAGCTCTGCCCCGCTACGGTTTATCTTAAAAAACATTAAATATCGAAAGGAGAATAAAAAATGCATTGGTTCTATTTATTAGTTGCGGGATTGTTTGAAATAAGCTGGGCTGTAGGGCTTAAATTTTCACACGGATTTACACAGCTTGTTCCATCTGTTTTGACTGTTATCGGAATGATAGCTAGTTTTTATTTTCTTGCCCTCGCTCTTAAAAATCTTCCGCTTGGTACTGCTTATGCGATATGGACGGGAATAGGTACAATAGGAACCGTGATATTCGGGATTGTTCTTTTTAAAGAACCCGTGACTGCCGTAAGGCTTTTTTGTATAGCTCTTATTGTAAGCGGTATCACGGGTTTGAAACTTATATCAACGTAAATATTTTTGTTAAGATTGTTGATTTTCACTCTCAGGCTATTTCGTCACAATCAGCAATTCTCACTTCGGCAAAAGATTGGTCTATTGTGTCTTTGACGGTTTGGTTTTTTTTGAGCATTTTATCTATTGTCTGATTGGAGATATACACGGTGTCTTTTTCCGATTTGTATGCAACTGAGGTCGGGGTTTTGCCGTTTTTTAATTCGGAAAACGGAATGTTGAGATT
This sequence comes from Candidatus Gastranaerophilales bacterium, assembly GCA_944325555.1. Classification (GTDB taxonomy): domain Bacteria; phylum Cyanobacteriota; class Vampirovibrionia; order Gastranaerophilales; family Gastranaerophilaceae; genus Limenecus. Next base: position 34,275 of record CALVAN010000009.1, read on the forward strand.
GGACAGTAAAGTTTTAAATTTGTTGTAGATATCCTGACTTTTCTTTGTATTTTTTGAGCCTATTAAAACGGCTTGCAGATTTGGATTTTTTAAATCGAACTTGCCTCTTAAAAAAGCTAATACCAGTGAAAAAGCGTGATTAATTTCTTTTGACGGGTCGAGGTGCATAAGAAGTGCTTCTTGACCGTCTGTGATTATACAAGCGCTGCAATCTATCACGCTGGTAGTGTAGACATCTTTTGCCAGTCGGCTTTCTGCTAAAGTCCACGGGTGATTGACCGCATTATTTGAGTTTATTGAGCCGGTAACTTTGTTAAGTTCTTTTAATGGTAGCGGCTTTATTCTTGAACTAAAACTTATATTTTGCATAATTACTCTTTTCGGGGATTATTTTGCATATAATAAACCCCGTAAAGAAAATTTTTTGCCTGTTAGAATGTCTGAGTGGGACCTCGCTTGTACCCCAGGGCATCCTGATATGTACGGCTCGTAAACTCGCCTACATCTCAAGCTAGGAGTGGTACACACTCTGCCGAGTCAATGTGCCGGTGGCACATTGATGAGAGGTAGCGAGGTCGCCTAAGCTATAATTTTACGGAAGTGACCCCTTGCTCTTGTTGCGGGTACCCTTGTTGTATAGCCAATATTGTACTTGTTTATTGTACCCGTTCAATAAGTTGTCGGGGTCAGTTGACTATATGAAAAATTATAAATGTTTTGCCATTTGTTTTGATTTTTCGGCTGTTTTGTTAACGGTTTCAAAAAGAATGTCCGAAATATTGCTTTCGTTTAGTACTTTATTGCCTTCGGCGGTTGTTCCACCGGGGGTGGTGACGTTAGTTATAAGCTGCTGCGGGTCTGTGCCGGATTCCAGAATCATTTTTGCCGAGCCGAGTGCTGTCTGCGCTGACAACAGCAGCGAGGTTTGGTAATCAAGCCCGAGTTCCTCTCCGGCTTTGGCGATTGCATCAATAATGTAGTAGTAAAAAGCAGGCCCCGAACCGCTTACACCTGTAATTGCGTCAATATCGGATTCTTTAGCTTCAATAACCCTGCCCACGGACGAGAATATTTTTTTGACTGTTTCAAAATCTTCTTCCGTAGCGTTTTCTCCTTTGCATACGGCGCTCATACCTTCGCCCAAAAGTGCAGGCGTATTCGGCATAACTTTAACCACACGGGCTTTTTTCTCAAGGATTTCTTCCACTCTTGCAGTGGAAATGCCTGCCGCTATTGTTATAATTAGTTTTGAATCGTCGATTCTGTCTTCTATTTCCGTTAAAACTTCTTTTACTACAAATGGCTTTACTGCAAGCAAAATGATGTCAGCATTAGCTGCGGCTTCACGGTTGTTGTGCACCATTTTTATACCGAGTTCTTTTTCTGTTTTGTGTGCACTGTCGAGGTTGGGCTCAGAGGCAATTATGTGCTTGTTATCAAAAATATTTGAAGTAAGCAATCCCTTCATAATTGCTGTTGCCATTTTACCGGCCCCTATAAAACCTATTGTTTTTCCATTTGTTTTATCCATCTTGTGTAAACCTTTATTAAATCCTTTATCGTCCGCATTTGACAATCATCTTTGTCTTATTTATCATGATATAACGCAAAAAAATTAATTCAAGGAGCAATAAAAATGAGACGTACATTAGAAGGAACAAAAAGAAAAAGACAGAACGTCAGCGGTTTCAGAGCCAGAATGGCTACTCCCGGCGGAAGAACAGTTTTGAACAGAAGAAGAGCTAAAGGTCGCCATAGATTAGCTATCCAAGCTAAAAAAAGAGCGTAGTTTTATAGTCTTTTAAAAAAATCTTAAAAACGGGTTTTGCTTACTAAAGTGAACCCGTTTTTTGCATGTCAGGAGTTTTTTGGGGCTGAAAGTCTAACCTACGCTAATTTTTTGTCATCCTGAACTTGGTTCAGGAGCTTACCGGCTTGATTCTTTAGCTACAGATTGGTAAGATTCTGAACACACAAAATTCTCGCAAAACGCACAACCTGGCGCTTCAGAATGACATCAGGTGTCGGGCAGAAAGCCTAACCTATGCTACGTAACATATACAAGAATGGCGGCGGATTTTTGCCATTCGTCGACAACTATATTAACTGTCCAAAGACGTTAAAAAGCCCTCTGAAATAACTTTCAGAAGGCTTTTTATTATGCTTTAATCCTTTATGGATTAAGTGCTGCTTTTTAGTTGTATCTCCAAGCCTGATGATAGTAGTCGCCGCCTGCTGATCTTGTTGATGCAGAAGATGATTGTGCATTTTTAACTAAATCAATAAGGGTTTGGACTTGATCTTCTGTCGGAACATTTTGGTTTTTGATTTCCTGACGCATTTCGTTTAATGCACGTGTAACTTCTGAGGAGTTAACACCGGAAAGATCGAGGTTGGAAACAAGGCTTACAAGAGTTTCAAGTAAAGCGTTTGTTCTTGTAAGGTCGACTGAGTTATTTTCGAAATAAGCATCTAAGTCGTCTTTTGTAACAAGATTGCCTATTTTGTCACTGATTTCATTCAAAATGTCAGTGTAATTAGGAATAATGTCTTTCAAATCATCGATGCTTATGCTGCCGCCGTTGCCTTTGCCCATATTTTCGAAGATTGCCTGCAATACAGCGTGTTGTTCCTGTCTTTGTTGTTCCGCTTTTTGCAGATATTCAGTGTAACTGTCAAGATATGTCTGCAAGGCCGTTTTGTTAACCATATTGCTGCTGATATTTTGAAGTTCGTCTATCAATCTGTCGCCGTATGTAGTGGCAGAACTCATAGCTCTGTCAAATTGAGCTTTAATATCGTTACCTGTTGCAACGATTGCGTCTAAAGATCCTTCCATATTTGCAAGTTTTTCAAGAACAGCTTCAAGGTTTGCGATTACCTCTGCACTGTTAGCGTTGCTCTGGTTTTGGAATTCTCTGATAGCGTTAGCAATTTCTTGTAATGCTTCATTGTTGCCGCCTGCGCTGCCGTTACCCAAATCGAGGTTGGAAACAAGGCTTACAAGAGTTTCAAGTAAAGCGTTTGTTCTTGTTAAGTCTGTACCGTGCTCTTCAAGAATAGCTTCAAGATCACCCACAGTAATCTGGTTGCCTGAAATTTGATCCAGATATTGTTTGAGTTCATCATACATAGGACCAAACATTTCTTTAACTTGATCAATTGTTAATGTTTTATTATTGATTTGTTCTAACTGGGCATACATTTCATCCATTTTTTGTGAAATTTCCAGTGTTGTTTGGTTGTTTTGTTCCTGATTTGCTTCAATCTTGTCTAATTTACTGTTGATGCTGCCAACGCCGTTGTTAATGTCACCTAAAATGCCAAGAATTTCTTCCTGATTATTTTCGAAGTTTGCATTCAGGTTGCCTACTTCATCGGCAAGTTTGTTAATTGCATCGAGAATTGCGCTTGTGTTGGATTCAATTTGTCCTAACAATTCAATAACTTTATCAAGAGCTTCTGACACTGTCATGTTGCCTTGATTGATTGCGGCTAAGATTGCATCAAGTTTTGTATTAAAGTCGATGTCTCCATTGCCGCTTGAAACCTCTTGAAGTGCAGCAAGAATTTGTTTAAGCAGTTCTTGTTCATTCAGTGTGCCCTGCTCATATTTTTGGATGAATTCATCAATCTTACCTGCAAGGTCAGGGAATTCTGCTTTAATTTGATCAACAGCGTCTTTCAAGCTGTCAAGTTTACTGTCAATGCTTGCCAGCAATTCAATAATTTGAGCGAGCATTTGTGAGTCAGTAATTTGACCGTTTTCAAATTTTTGTGCAAGGTCGTTGATTGCGGCTAAGATATCAGAGCTGATGCTGTTGTTGTTTTTGATTTCATTGAGGATATTTTCCAACATTTCTGATTTTGTGGAATCACCGTTTTTGTAGTCATTGTAGAAATTAAGAACGGTATCATAAATATTGGAATTTGTTTCGTTAAGAGTTTCGAGCAATTTTTCCAGATTAATAAGTGTTTGGTTTTGCTCTTTATTAGCTTGGATAATTTGATTCAATTTATCAGCTGCATCACCTTGACCGGCAATAATTGCATCTAATTTTGCAAGAAATTCCTGATCGTTTGCGTTAGATTGTTCAAGCAATGCTACAATTCTGTACATTGCTGACTCCATAGATTGAGTTGTTCCGTCAATTGAGGCTAAAATTGATGAAATATCTTTATTTTGGTCAATAATGTCTTGAACAAGGTTGATTAACTGTTTATTATCAGAGTTCATTTCCTTCAAATATTCAAGCATTTGTGAATTTTGTTCAATTTGCTGCTGTTGCAATTTCATTATGTTATCTAATTTGTCCAAAATAGCAGACATATCCACATCTACGTTTTGTTCCTGATCAACGCAGCTTGTCATTGTTGTGGCCATACCACCTGCAGCAGCCAAGCCGCCAGTTACTTTCATCAAACCAAGTACATAACCGGCAAGAGCACTGTCTCTTATTTTTGCCATCATTGATTTTTCTTCTTGTGTCATTTCAGGTTCCACTGAAGGACCTTTAGGAGCTTCCTTTGATGTTTGGTTTACATCAGTCTTCTTTGGAAGCTTGTTGAAATTAATACCATCAATAGTCATGTAGTTTTACTCCTTTTTGTTATTAATGTTGTGGTGCCTAATAGAAATACTATGAAGATTGAAATTTGCGCATATTTTATCTTTATGTAAAAAAACTTTACAATTTTCGGCTAAAAAGCAAGAAAAACTTGACAAAAATTTTTACATTTACTTGTTACTTAACTGCAATCACTTCGATTTCTATATGGGCTCCTTTTTTAGTTCTGTCACTGCATGGCAGGATAGAGCCGTTTTACCAGTGAAATATTCTGCATAAATTTTATTAAATTCAGCAAAATCGCTCATCTCTTTTAAAAAGCATGAAACCTTCACTAATATATAAATACCCATTTTTTTAATTTTTAAACATTTTTTTCGGCTTTAACGTTAAAATGTGTAGAAATTGTTACAATTGATTTTTATTAAACCTGCGCAATTACCTCTATTTCTACAAGTGCGCCCTTGGGTAATTCTTTGACCGCCACGCAGGAACGTGCAGGTTTTGAATCCGTAAAGTATTGCTCATATACTTTGTTAAACTCGGAAAAATCTCCCATGTCTTTTAAGAAACAAGAAACCTTTACAACATTTTTGATATCTGTTCTTGCTGCGTTTAAGATGTTTTTTATATTTTTCAGGCATAAATGTGTCTGGGTTGTTATATCACCGTCGGAAAGCTTTCCGGTTGTCGGATCGATAGCTATCTGCCCCGAGCAATAAAGTGTGCTGCCTGCGAGAACGGCCTGTGAATATGGACCTACCGGTTCCGGTGCATTGTTTGTATAAATTATTTCTTTCATCAACCTATTCCTTAGTTATTTATCAGATGTTATTTTGTATCCCGCTTTGCTGAGTGCGTGTTTGATTTCGCACAAGTGGCGCAGGTTACGTGTTTCCATTGTTATTTTAAGATAGCATTCGTTTATATCCGTATTTTCACCACCTTGATTGTGGCGTACTCTTATAACATTTGCACCTAAATCTGCAATTATGCGGGAAACTTCTTTTAACTGTCCTGGTTTGTCGAGCATTTCTATTGTCAAATCGGCGATTCTTCCTGATTTTAACAAACCTCTGTTTATTACCCTTGACAATATATTTACGTCAATATTTCCGCCTGATACTACGCTGACTACTTTTTTGCCGTCAATCGGGAGTTTTTTAAAGATGGCTGCTGCCACACTAAGAGCTCCTGCTCCTTCTGCAATCAGTTTTTGAGCTTCGATAAGAGATAAAATTGCGGTAGCTGTTTCATCATCAGTAACAGTAACAATTTTATCCACATATTTTTGACAATATTCAAAAGTATGTTCGCCAGGCATTTTTACAGCTGTACCGTCTGCAAAAGTTGATACTGCAGGCAGTTCGATTCTTTCATTTTTTTCTATTGAATTGTACATACTGCCGGCACCTGCGGCCTGTACGCCGTAGACTTTGCAGTCTGGTTTAAGCATTTTTATTGTGTAAGCAATACCGGAAATAAGTCCTCCGCCGCCAATGGGGACAATAATTGCATCAACATCGGGCAATTGTTCTATTATCTCAAGCGCTATTGTTCCCTGTCCCGCTATTACATCTTCGTCATCAAACGGGTGAATAAATTCAGCCCCGGTTTCTTTCTGAAATTTTACGGCTTCGTTATAGGCATCGTCATATACGCCGTCAACCAATCTTATATTTGCGCCGAGTTTTTTCGTTGCTTCTATTTTTGATATTGGAGCTGTACTAGGTATAAAAATAGTGGATTCAATCCCGTTTTTTTGCGCAGCAAGCGCTACACCCTGAGCATGGTTACCTGCAGAACATGCTATTATGCCTTTTTGCTTTTGTTCTTCCGAAAGCCCTGCTATTTTTACATAAGCACCTCTAACCTTAAAAGAACCGGTTATTTGCAAGTTTTCCGCTTTAAGGTAAAGTTCATTGTTTTTAGACAGTGCAGAAGAATGTATCAAATCAGTTTTTCTTATGACCGGTTTTAGGGTTTCTGCAGCTTTAATTATTTTATCTATTGTTAACATTTATCAACTCCGCCAAATCGAGTTATTATAATATATCAATTTTTTGTTTTAATTGCAAAGATTTTTAAAAAGTATTTTAAAAAGGAAATATTTCATAAATTTATAAACAAAAACACTCAATAGGTATTATTTTTAAAGCTTATTACTTAAAAATAATGGGAATTTTTGACTTTTTTGTACTGTCCTTTGATTGTATTAAATTCTTAAAAAAACTTTATATAGGATTATTAAAATATTTTATTGCACAAAATGACTAAATTTATCATAATTATAAGAGTAAATACAAAACACTACGAAACGAAGGAGTATGCTATGAGTACCTATATTCCCAAGCCTGGGGTTGAGTTGTCTAAAGAGGAAATTAAAAAACTTATTGTTGCCCACAAAGTTAAATTTGTAAGACTTCAGTTTGTTGATATTAACGGTATGGTTAAAAATATGGCTGTACCTGCAGGGCAAATAGATAAAATATTAAATAATGAGTTGATGCTTGATGGCTCTTCTATAAAAGGTTTCAGAAGCATAGAAACATCTGATATGTGTTTCCATCCTGACCGTTCAACATTTGCGATTCTTCCTTGGAGATGTAAAGAGGGCGAATGGAATGTTGCAAGAATAATCTGTGACATTTACAATTCTGACGGCACTCCGTTCGAGGGCTGTCCGAGATGCAACTTAAAAAGAGTAATCAAAGAAGCTGAGGAAATGGGCTTTGTTATGAACGTTGGTCCTGAGGCAGAGTTCTTCTTATTCAAAAAAGATGATGACGGCACTCCTACAACCTCAACTCACGATGCCGCAGGATATTATGACGTAGGTCCCGATGACAAAGGTGAAGATATCAGAGCAGAAATAGTGGATAATCTCGAACGTCTTGGCTTTGAGATAGAAGCCAGCCACCACGAAGTTGCCAGAGGACAGCACGAAATTGACTTTAAATATGCAGATGCGCTTACTGCTGCTGACAATATCGTTACTTTTAAATATGCGGTAAAAGCCTGTGCTGACAAAAACGGATTGCACGCAACGTTTATGCCAAAGCCGATTTTTGGTATAAACGGTTCAGGTATGCACTGCAATATTTCTCTTTATAATATTAAAGAAGGTAAAAACGCTTTTTATAGTGAAGATTCTGCTTACCAGCTTTCTAAAGAGGCGCTTTATACAATCGGTGCAATACTTGAAAACGTAAAAGACTTCACGGCTGTAACAAACCCCACCGTAAACAGCTACAAAAGACTGGTTCCGGGATACGAAGCACCTGTTTACATTGCCTGGTCTTTGTCTAACAGAAGCGCTCTTATAAGAGTTCCCGCAAAAAGAGGTAATGCAACAAGAATAGAGCTGCGTTCTCCTGATGGATCCTGCAACCCGTATCTTGTTATGGCTGTGCTTTTGACCGTTGCAATGGAAGGGGTTAAAAACCAGATTAAGCCGCCGCTTCAAACTGAAGAAAATATTTATGAAATGAGCGCCAAAGAAAGAAAACGCAGCCATATCGACTCTTTGCCGGGAAGCTTGAACGAAGCGCTTGCGCTTATGAAAAAGAGCAAGATTGTAAGACAGGCGTTAGGCGAGCATATCTTTAACGAGTTTGTTACGGCTAAAGAAATTGAATGGGATAGATACAGAACGGATGTATCCCCATGGGAAACAAAAGAATACCTTGAAAAATACTAAGACATATTTATTTGAAACAGGCTTCCTTACTTTAAATTTTGAAGGAAGCCTGTTTTTTATCCATAAGTTTTTATAACGTTTTCAAAAATATGATACACATTGTTGCGGTAGTCCGTTGCTGCGGGGCTGGTATTAAAAGCACCGTCATAGTGGCGTTCGCATTTTGTCCAGGCATCGGAGCCGCTCATTTGTTTTGCATGCATCATCACCTCGTGGGTGTTAGAGTATGGCGATAGAGGGAATATATCGTGCATTTGCATAAAGGACGGAAGTTTTTCTCCTATATTTCTATAGCCGAAAAGGCAGGAGTTTATTCTGTTTAATCTTTGCGGGTAGAAGATTCCTCCGTCATCGTTGTCGTTTGAAACCTCAGGACCGCCTGCGTATTCACCGGACCAGCTTTGTTGTTCGGATTCCCACTTTACGCTGTTGAAATCATCCGCTTTGCCCCAATCCGTACCGGCTGTAAAGCCCATGTCTTTGTAATCGTATCTGTTGTCACATTTTTCTCCGATAAAGGACAAATCAGGTCTGCCGGTTTGTTCTCTTATTTTGTAGAGAATGTATCCCATCTGGTTTTTGTTTGGCAGGTCGCCTATACCGCAATATCCGTCACGGTCGGTAATATGTTTTGCGCTGTCAAAGTATATTGCGTCGAAACCCAGCTCTATTCCCCAAACGCAGGCATCTATAAAAGCTTTCTCGTGATCGTACCAGTTAAAATCACGTCCTTGTACTCTTAACTGACCTGCTGACAGCGGTATTCTAAAACCTGTTTTAAATCCTAAAAGGTGAGCCATATCATTAAAAGCTTTTACCTGTTCGTCTGCACCCATTTTACCGTATAAACCGTCAGCTGTTAAAGTTTGGCTTATGCCGGTATGCAGGTTTGCGCAATATAAAGAGCCGGCATCATTATACCCGTCGCCATTCAGAGATGGATAAAGCTGAGAAAGGACAATACAATTGGCAAAAGAATTAGGTGAGGTGGGGATTGCTCTCATCAGCTTCATTGTATTAAGCAGCCCGTCAGTCAGTCTGTTGCTGTCGTTGTCGTATTTTGCAATAACACGGGGATTAATTTCTATATAGTTTGCCCTTCTGCCCCATTTGTCGCCGAAATTTGGCGAAGGTATGTAGGGCGGAATTCCCGGATACTGGTTGTCGGGTTTTATTAATGTGCAAAGAGATTGTATTGTTTGCTCGGGAGTATGCTTTAAAAGTTCTGCAGGATGAGCATTTACCCATTTTTTTATGCCGACCTGATAAAGGTGATCTTTTGTCCAGTTGTCTTCATACACGTCATTTCGGCCTGTTGAAATCCAGAAAAGTTTTTTCAACGGCTGCTGGTCGCCGTAATATCCTTTAAAAGAAATCAGCGACTTGTTGAGCATTGCCCTGTTCATATCAAACAGCGCAAAATTGTTTTTTATGGACGGCTTTTCCCTATCGGTTAGCTTATTCCCCTTAGATAATCCAGTGGTGTTATAAGGTAATCCCAGACATGCCGAATTTAATGCAGTAATTTGTAGTGGCATATTTCTAGTAAAACACAAATAAAATATTTGTCACTACCATCCGCTGAATATTTTTTTGATACCTTTACCTATAGCTTTTGCTGCATTTGCGATGCCTTTACCTACTGCTTTAGCTGCTTTGCCTATGCCTTTACCCAGTGCTTTGGCACCGTCAACAATACCTTCGCCAATGGCTTTAAATCCTTTGCCTATGCCTTTACCCACTGAAACAATGGCTTTGCCGACACCTTTAATAGGCTGCCATATTGCATTACCTATGCCTTTAGCAAAGGTTCCAAGCCCTTTCCATACATTTCCGTGGAAAATTTGTTTCCAGCCGTTAATAAGACCGCTGCCAAAACTTTTTATTCCGCCAAATACCCCGTTAAGCAGTTTTCCTACACCGCCTACGGTACCTTTGGCCATATCCCATATACCGACACCTAAACCTTTGATGACGTTTACACAATAGCCTCCGACTCCGACTAAACCTTCAAAGCCGCCTTTAATTGTACCGCCGAGTGCTATAAACGGAGATTTCATAATGCTAAAAATACCGGAAAAACCGCTTTTTAGATTATCATAGTCACCTTCTTTTTCTTCAATTTGGACATCACCTTCGGCGTCTTCTGATGTGTATTTTGCAATAAACTCAGCATTTGAATACAGTTCTTCTGAACTGACGACACCGTCCTGGTTTGCGTCGAGTTGAAGTATATCTGAGGCGGATAACGCCGTGCCTGTAAATGGATTTAAGATAATTCTATCTGACATAATACCAATTTCCCTGTTGTTGTGTATATCGGCAGATTTGCAAAAAAGTTTAGTTATTTTGAACACTAATCTTTTACATTTTTGAAAAAGCTTGATATAATTGGATTTGAAAGGTGTTTTTTAGTTTAAAAAACTTTACAATTCGGGGTTGAATATGAAAATTGCTCTTATTATGGTTAAATCAAAAGTTTATCGGTTTAAGAACCGTTCAATATTTTTTAACAGAATGCCCGATTGTTTAACTCTCGGGATGCTTCATTCCATTGTTAAAAATGCTTTCCCTGAAATTGAAATACAGCTTTATGATGAAACGGTAGAGGTGGTAAAAAAAGAAGAAATTGATGCTGATTTAATAGGAATTTCCGCAATTACTCCCTGTATAAACCGTGCATATGAATACGCAAGATATTTTAAAAATAAGGACAAAACAGTTTTTATCGGCGGGGTGCACGCCACCTTGCTCCCTCAAGAGGTAAAAAAACATTGTGACAGCGTGGTTGTCGGTCTGGCTAACGAAACATTGCCTGCTTTAATACGGGATTTTACGGAAGGAAATTTAAAGGATTTTTACTTTCAGGACCAAAATATGTCCTTTGAAAATATGGTCTTTCCCTCAAGGAGTATCTATGAAGAAAAGAGTCTTTTCGGCGATGAGCTTAATATGGTGCAGGCAACTTTCGGCTGTATGAATATGTGTGGCTTTTGCGTTCAGCCTTATGTCTGTTTCGGTCATCACAAAAGACCGGTAGCCGATGTTATCGAAGAAATTAAACAAATAAAAGACAGCTATATAGAATTTTATGATCCCAATCTTGCAAAGGACAAGGAATATTTAAAAGAACTGTGCGAGGCTCTTATTCCTTTGAAAAAGCAATGGTTTGCGCCTATGACGATTTCCGTGTGTTATGACGAAGAACTGCTTGAGTTAATGAAAAAAGCCGGCTGCTGTCAGATATTAATAGGGTTCGAGTCAATAAGTCAGGCATCTGTTAAATCAATAAATAAAAAATTTAACACGGTTGATGAATACAAAGGTTGTGTTAAAACGCTGCATAAACACGGAATAAAGGTAATGGGCAGCTTTGTTTTGGGCTTGGACGGAGATGATAAAAATTCTTTTGGAAAAATTTTGAAATTTGTAAATGACGCACATATTGATTTTGTACGATATACCATCAACACTCCGTATCCGGGTACTCCTTATTATGAAGAAATGAAGAAGTCGGGCAGGATTATTCAATCAAACTGGGATTATTACGATTGCAGACATTGTGTTATACAACCCGCCTTGATGACAAAAGATGAGCTTGAAAAGGGGTATGATTTTTTGTGGCATAAGACCTACAGCCTTTTGAACGTTATAAAAAGACTCAACTACGGGCAATCAAAAGTAAAATTTTTAAAACAGGTTGTGCACAATTTTGTTTTTGGCATTGTTTACAACTCGATGGTGCATAAAAGATCTGAAGGGAACTTTACATAAAGGATTGGTGAGAGGTAGCGAGTGGCGCAGTGTCCGAGATTTTGCTACTCTGCCGAAGAAACAATTGATAATTGTTTCTGAGAGGTAGACCCCATGCACTTGTTGCCGGTGCCTAAGTTATATATCCGATATTGTACTTGTTTATTGCACCGGTTCAATAAGTTATCGGGGTCAGTTGACTTTATAAAAAATCCTATTAATTAAGGATTTGCATAGATTTTTGCGGGTTTAAAATTGTAGTATGAAGAAGTTTTTTACACAGTTTTTGTTAATATGTTTGATTTGCGTGCAAACCTTTTCTGTTGTTGCGGCGGAAGAAAAATTGCCCGACCTGCCGAATTTGCCGCCCGAATTTGACACGGTTTTGCCGCCTGACGGAGTGGATGTCTTTTCGCCTTCCACAACACCCGCACAGGTTGCGCCGGAAAACTCAAAATCACCAGCGCAGTCTTCAAGCGCAAAACCTGTTCAAACACAAATTCCTGCAAAGCAGACACCTGCTCAACCTCAAAAATCAAGTTTGACACCGGTGAAAAAAAACTCCCAAACGCAGGTCAGCACACAAAACAACAATTATGTTAAAAATACAGCGCCGATAAAAAACAACACCTTTGTCATTCCCAAGGGTAAGAAATTCAGTGTAAGGCTGCAGACAAATATTTCAAGCAGTACACCGCAAAACAGTCGTTTGAGTTTTGTCAGCAGATATCCGGAAACTTCACCTTATATAACAATCCCCGCCGGCACGATATTCAAAGGCAGGGTAACGGATTCGCACCCGCCGCAATTAACAGGTAACGGCGGTTTGATAGTCATAAATGTGGATCAAATGGTTTATAACGGCAGAACCTATGAAGTTGACGCAAAAATAAGTATGGCAAATGACAAACACATATTTTTCAACAACATAAAAGGCAAAAGAATGTATTTAAGAAGCATCCCTAAATCTATAAAACCAGGGGCACGATTCTTTAAGAAAATGTGGAGAAAAACAAAAAATCTTGCCAGAAACGAAAACGGTATAGAAATTATATTGACGCCGTTCACACTGCTGACAGGTACGGTGGTTTATGTGGTGAATTTTGTTTCTTCTCCCGTTTTGGCTTTGTTCTATAAGGGGAAATCCATTACAATCCCGAGCGGAACACTGTTTACCATACAGCTGCGAGAGGATGCCGTTATACAAAAATAATAAAAGCAAAAAGCGGTGTAATGCTTTTTGCTTTTTGGTGAAAATTTTAACTTATTACACAATTATTGAGATATTCTATTGTGTTCAATTTGTTTTCGTACAAATATTTTAAAAAGTCGAGATGCTCACGGCTGAAGGATGAAATTACAAGATTAATCTCAAAACCGTCCGAGCAAAACGGCTCGTAATCATATATTACGTAGCTGTTGTATTTGCTTTTCCACTCTTTTCTGTCAATTTTGCAGTTGTTTTCGGCGGCAACATCTTCAAGCCAGGGCAGTATCTCCTTGCCGACATTGTTAAATTCCAGCTGATGGCGTTGGTTAAGACCATCTATATACCTTTCAGTAAGCATTATAAGACTCCTCTCTATGATATATATAGACAGTTTACGTTCCTTTTGCTTAAGTTAAAATACACCAATGTACAATTATTAGTTGTAAAAAAGTACTATCTTTATGGAGTTTGATATTATTAACTTTTATTCTTTTAGTTCCATGCCATGTTATGATTAGCATTAAATCAGGGAGATTTTTCTGTGCATAAAGAATCAGGTTCTGTCGGTTTAACCAAAACGCAATATTTTCAAATTGAAGATAAAATCCGTCTGGAGTCCGGTGTTGAGTTTGGCCCCATACAGGTCGCTTACGAAACTTACGGTACTCTTAATGGAAAAAAAGATAATGCAATCCTTTTGCTGCATGCACTTACGGGTGATGCCCACGCAGCGGGCTATCACGATGAGAACGACAAAAAACCGGGTTGGTGGGACGATATGGTAGGCCCCGGCAAGGCTTTTGATACGGACAAATATTTTGTTATTTCTTCAAATATGCTTGGCGGGTGTTCGGGTACAACTGGGCCGTGCTCAATAAACCCCGAAACCGGCAAACCCTATGGTTTAAGTTTTCCCGTAATAACAATAGAGGATGCGGTTAAGGTACAAAAAAGGCTTGTGGACTTTTTGGGAGTGAAAAAGCTTATTGTTGCAGGCGGCTCAATGGGCGGGATGCAGGCTCTTGAGTGGTCTATAACAAATGCTGATATGGTGAAAGCTGTCATTATTATTGCCTCCACAAGCAGACTGACCGCACAGGGTATTGCTTTTAATGCAGTCGGGCGCAACGCAATTTTGAGCGACCCTTATTTTAATAACGGAGATTATTACGGCTGTGAAAATCAGCCGGAGAAGGGGCTTTCCATAGCCCGTATGGTGGGGCATATCACCTATCTTTGCGAAGAATCCATGCACAAAAAATTCGGCAGGCGTTTTCAATACAGTGACAAGCCGAACTTTGATTTTAATATAGATTTTCAGGTGGAAAGCTATCTTGACCATCAGGGGCGCTCGTTTGTGGAACGCTTTGACGCAAACAGCTACCTGTATATAACAAAGGCGGTTGATTACTTTGATCTGGCGCAGAAGCACGGCTCTTTAAAAGCGGCGTTTGAAAAAACAAACGCACGTTTTTTGGTTATGTCGTTTACGTCGGACTGGCTTTTCCCGACTGAACAGTCCAAAGAAATTGTGTATGCTTTGATAAAAGCGGGCAGAGATGTTTCCTTCTGCGAGATAGAATCTCCCTGCGGGCATGATGCCTTTTTACTGGAATTTGAAACGCAGACAAAAATCGTAAAAAGTTTCCTTGCGAAAGGAGCGGAAAATGTTTAACCCTAATGAATCTTTGCATTTAAACTATACGGTCATTACAGATATAATTGAGGATGGTGCAAAAATCCTTGATTTGGGCTGCGGAAACGGCACACTGCTAAAAATGCTTACGGACAAAAAGCACTGCAGCGGACTCGGGATAGATATAAACCAGAATAATGTAATAGAAAGCATTCAAAAAGGCTTATCCGTAGTGCAGGGGGATATTGATGAAGGGTTAAAGGAGTTTGAAGATAACGAATTTGACTGTGTGATACTCAACCAAACCCTTCAATCAACGGAAAAACCTGATTATGTAATAGAAGAAATGCTCAGAACAGGGAAAAAAGGAGTTGTCAGTTTTCCGAATTTCGGCTACTGGCGTGTGCGTTTTTATCTGTTTTTTAACGGAAGGATGCCAAAGTCCAAAATGCTGCCCTTCAACTGGTATGATACTCCCAATATTCACCTTTTGACTGTTGAGGATTTTTTTGACTTTTGCAAAGAACACAACATAAAAATCACAAAATCTGTTTACATAAAGCGTGGAAGAATAAGCAAAAATCCGTTTAACAGAATTTTAACCAATCTTTTATGCGAGGAAGCGCTTTTTGTAATAGAAAATGTCTGAGTGGGACCTAATTTGTAATAACAATTAGGAGAGGTAGCGAGGTCGCCTAAGCTGTAATTTTGCTCAAGTGACCCCATGCACTTGTTGCAGGTGCCCTTGTTATATAGCCAATATTGTACTTGTATATTGCACCTGTTCAATAAGTTGTCGGGGTCAGTTGACTATATGAAATATCTGTGTAAAAAGTAGTGATTTTCTCGAAAAAATGGTATGATTATACATACCGCCGTGTGCGGTTGTAAAGTTAAAGCAGAGATAAAAAACAAAATTTAGAAAGGACAAAAATGACTAAAATTGATGAAAAATGCGTCAATGCTCTTCGCATTCTTTCGGCTGACGCAATCCAAAAAGCGAATTCAGGACACCCGGGTTTACCGTTAGGTGCAGCACCTGCTGCATACACGCTTTTTAAAGGATATCTCAACTTTAGCTTTAACAACCCCTATTGGTATAACAGAGATCGATTTATACTCTCGGCAGGACACGGCTCGGCTCTTTTGTATTCACTTTTGCATTTATTTAAATGCGGCTTAACCATTGATGATATTAAAGATTTCAGACAGTTCGGCTCAAAAACTCCGGGACATCCCGAGTACGGGCACACTCCGTTTGTTGAAGCAACCACCGGCCCGCTTGGTGCCGGCATGGGGATGGCTGTGGGTATGGCTATGGCACAGGCACATCTTGCTTCAATTTTTAACAAGCCCGATTACCCGATTGTTGATCACTACACATACGTTTTTGGCGGCGACGGCTGTTTGATGGAGGGTATTTCCTCAGAAGCGTTCTCGCTTGCGGGAAATCTTAAGCTTGATAAGCTGATTGTAATTTACGACAGCAACAATATTACGATAGAAGGCGATACAAATATTACCTTTACCGAAGATGTGGAAAAACGTATGCAGGCGTTCGGTTTCCAAACCATAACCGTTGAAAACGGAAATGATATGGTGGCTATTGGCAGAGCAATAGAACAGGCAAAAGCCGAAAAAAATAAGCCGTCCTTTATTACGGTTAAGACTGTAATCGGCTACGGCTGCCCCGCAAAACAGGGCAAGGCATCTTCACACGGCGAGCCTCTTGGCTCCGAAAACGTTGCGGAGCTAAGAAAAACTCTCAACTGGGAAAGCGATGAACCCTTCTTCGTTCCGCAGGAGGTGTATGACCATTGCGAACAAATTTCTATAGAAAAAGCTAAAAAAGAAGCTCAGTGGAACGCAATGTTTGAGCAATACTGCCAAAAATATCCTGAGATGAAACAGCTGTGGGATAAATATCACAGCGAGGTTGATGCTGATGAACTTATGAACAGTCCGGATTTTTGGGCTTGCAGTGACAAAGCTGCAGCAACAAGAAGCACCTCGGGTGAAGTGATTAACAGGGTAAAAGACCTTATCCCAAATCTCATAGGCGGGAGTGCTGATTTAGGCCCGTCCAACAAAACCTACATCAAAGACGGCGGAGAATTTTGCGCACAAAATTACGCAGGCAGAAATCTCCACTACGGCGTAAGAGAGCAGGCAATGGCAGCAATTGCGAACGGTATGGCGCTTTATGGCGGGGTTAAAAACTATGTTGCAACCTTCTTTGTATTCAGCGACTATATGAAGCCGATGATGCGTTTGTCTGCATTGATGGAATTGCCTGTTACATACGTATTTACACACGACAGTATCGGTGTCGGCGAGGACGGACCGACCCATCAGCCTGTTGAACATCTCTCTATGCTCAGGGCAATACCTAATCTGATTGTTTTCCGCCCGGCCGATGCGCAAGAAACAATTGCGGGTTGGTACGTTGCTTTAACAAGCAAAAAAACACCTGTTGCGTTAGTTTTGACACGCCAGAACCTTGAACAGTGCAAATACTCTTCAAAAGAGGCAATAAAAGGCGCTTACATAATCGTTAAAGAAACCAAAGCAAAACCGGACGGTATAATCATTGCCACCGGTTCCGAGGTTGACCTTGCCGTTAAAGCAAGAGAGGAACTTCTACAACAGGGTATCGATGTTCGTGTTGTAAGTATGCCGTCTATGGAGCTGTTTGAGGCTCAAAACGAAGAATACAAAGAGTCTGTATTGCCTCACGACATACAAAAGCGTATTGTTGTGGAAGCTGGCGTTGAGTTCGGCTGGGGAAATTACATAGGACTCGGCGGAAAATCAGTGACGATAAATACCTTTGGTGCAAGCGCTCCGGCTAAGGTGCTGTTTGAAAAATTCGGTTTTACCGTGGAAAATGTTGTCAAAACGATGAAATCAGTTTTATAGGCTTTATTGCTTTATATGCTAAAAACCGCACGCGATAGTGCGGTTTTTATTTTACGGCTTAAGCATTAAGCGTGCAATCCGGCTTCGTAAGCTTCTTTAAGAGCTGCAGGATTGTTCTTTATTTCTCCTTTGTGCCATACTCCGGCGGCGTAGATACATTTTTTCTCAACTGCGCCTTCAAGACAGTCCAAAAATCCTCTTATGCCGTCAAAAGTTCTGTCCAGCGCAGATTTGTTTTCGTCCGCTGCAGTTGCAATCAGGTAGAACTCTTTGTTAATTATTTTGGTATATTTTGCACAGGTTCTGTCTATCAGCGTTTTAAGCTGTGCATTCATAGTGTAAAAATATACGGGTGTTGCCATTACAATGACATCAGCCGCAATCATTTTATCGAGAATTTCTTCCATATCATCTTTTTGCGAGCAGCCGCTGTAATCGTTCTTTGTGCATAATCCGCAGCCAATGCAAACGTTGATTTTTTTGTCCTTCAAAAAGATTTTTTCAACCTCGTGTCCTGCTTCTTGTGCGCCCTTTAAAAATTCATCGCACAAAGTGTCGGAGTTTCCGCTTTTTCTCGGACTTGCCGATAGGATTAAGATTTTTTTTGTCATAATTTTGTACCCTCTTTTTATAAAATATTTGCTGATTATTAAAATGATAGACCTTAGAGTGCACTCTAAGTCAAGTTTTTTTAATTACAGCCCAAACAGACCTCTCCTAATTGTCATTACAAATCAGTATGCCCCCGAATACAGGTGAGTTCCTCACAGAGATAATATGTTTGTGCTAAAATAATAAAAATGAGGGGGGCAGGCTATGCAAATTCCGCCGGTAAGCACAACAAATCAAACAACAACACCCAACAAGAAAATATGGAAACATCCGCTGAGAGATACGGGATATGCTTCTGCTGCACTTGGCATTGCAAGCGGAATTGCAGGCAGCAGAAAAAAGATAAAATTGCATAAATATCTTGCTTATGCGGCTGGTGCACTGATGCTTGCGCATATCGGGATTGCGGAATATTTTAAGCATAAAAAAGCTAAATAATAATTTTATATAGAATCCAGTGCTGGCTATAAGCTGCCTGTTTTCCACAATTTGTCATTCTGAGGGAACAAAGTGATCTAAGACTCTGAAGTTTGTAGGCGAACTTTATACTGTCTTAAGAAATATTTATGCAGGTTAGGTGGGCTTCTTAAAAAATGTGACAGTCAATTTTTGAGAAGAATTTGTGTTTATATTTATATAGGTTTTAGAAAGGTAAGGTATGTATTTAGCGGCAGGCAAAAAGATATTGCAGTCAATATCAAGAGCTACGCCTTATAACTTAATGGGCGTGCAAAAGTTTGAAAATCCGAAATTTTCGTTTTCAAACCCCTATATCCTTGACGGCTGCGATGATGTGGTGTTAAATGCCTCTGAAAAAGCAAAAAGATATCTTGAAACCAAGCAGTTGAATGAGGCTGCAGGAGTTTTGGACGAAATTTCTTCTAAAACCAATATATTCGGCGATATTTTTAATGCCTTGAAATCCAAATTGCCGGAAAAAGAACTGGCAGCTTACCTTGAAAAGAACAATCTGAAAGAGCTTTACAGCGATTTTTTAAAAAACGGAGAAAAAGGTCTGTTCTCTAAATTTTTGAATAAGTCAGCGCAAAATCCGTCTTTGGGCGTTGAAAGTTTGCAAAAGGAAAATAAGATATTAAATACATGGAAAACGAATATTCTGCAAAAACTTTCTGTCAAGAATGCCGCTTTCAGTCAGGACGAACTTAATCTGCTCACTCAAAAGGCTTTTGGCGGGGTAAAGGTTCCGTCCGGTGTAAATTATGATGCTTTTGTTTATTTAAACGGGCTGAATCCGGAAATTGCCTGCAAATTTGATGCTCACGGTCTTGCAAAAGGCGGAGTTGCCAATCAGCTTGAGCAGCTTAACAATTTGCTTTCAAAGGGAATAAATAAAAACAAAGATTTTTACACGGCACCTCTTGCTGTAACAGACGGCGCAGGTATCGGAGCCGGGCTTGGAACAGCCGGCGGGCACGCATACCGTGACGGTTCTTTTATACTGGTATCCGGTAAAAACAAGTCTTTGGCAGCAGACGGCATTGAGTATGTAATAGTTAATGATGCGTATTATAAAATTTTTGACGACCTTGTGAAAAAATTTCCGGAGCAAAAATTTATCAGGGCTGATAAGGCTGCTGAGTTTTTCAATTCATTGTAAGATTTTTTGACTGTATAAGCCACACTGGATGACAAGATAAAACGCTTGATTAACTTTCATGTTTCATTTATAACATGTGTGTATTTAGTACGTTGTACAAATAGAGAGGAGCTATAAAATGGCTAAAAAAGTTGCAATTAACGGCTTCGGCAGAATTGGCCGTAACACATTAAGAGCCGCAATCAGAGAAGGTATTTTTGATCAAATCGATTACGTTGCTATCAACGACCCCGGTTTGAAACCTGCTGATGCTGCAAGACTTTTCAAATATGACTCTGTAATGGGTAAATTTGACGGTGAAGTAGAAGCTTACGACGAAGGTATCATCGTAAACGGTAAAAAAATTAAATTCTTTGCAGAAAAAGATCCTGCACAATTACCATGGAAAGATTTGGGCGTAGAAGTTGTAGTTGAATCTACAGGTTTCTTCACAGATGCAGAAAAAGCAAAAGCTCACATCACAGCCGGTGCTAAAAAAGTTATCATTTCAGCTCCTGCTACAAACGAAGACAAAACAATCGTATTGGGCGTTAACGACAAAGAATACGATCCTGCAAAACACAATGTTATTTCTATGGCATCTTGCACAACAAACTGCTTGGCACCTGTTGCTAAAGTTATCGATGAAAAATTCGGTATTGTTAAAGGCTTGATGACTACTGTTCACTCTTACACAGGTGACCAAAGAATCTTAGACGCAGGTCACAAAGATCCTCGTCGTGCAAGAGCAGGCGCTTTGAACATCGTTCCTACAAAAACAGGTGCTGCTAAAGCTGTAGCTCTTGTATTACCTCAACTCAAAGGCAAATTGGACGGTTTCGCTATGCGTGTTCCTACTCCGGATGTTTCTTTGGTTGACGTTGTATTCGAACTTTCAAAAGACGTTACTGTTGAAGAAGTTAACGCAGCATTAAAAGAAGGTGCTGACGGACACGTTCTTTGCTACACTGAAGAACCGCTCGTATCTTCCGACTACGTTGGTACTTCTCAATCATCTACAGTTGACGCTTTGTTAACCCGTGTAATGGGCGGCAATCAAGTTAAAATCATTTCTTGGTATGATAACGAAATGGGTTATTCAACAAGATTGGCAGAAACTACAAAAATGGTTGCTGACAAATTATAATCAATTACAATTCAGTGTAAATTATAAAAGCCCGAAAATTTTATATTTTCGGGCTTTGCTTTATCTCATAACATATTCAGTCAGTACATTGGCAAACTTTTTGCAAAGAGCATTTGCGCCTGCAATCACCGTGTCTCTCCGGTGAGCATCATCAAGAATTTTGTTGATATCAGAAGAATCCGGATATGCTGTGTATTCCATAAAGGCATACTGTGCCTCTAACGTTCTGAGATAAGAGTTGTCTACAGATATTTGTTCGCGCGGCATTTGCGAAACCTTTTTCAGCAGCTTAAACACCTTGTTGAACACATCAAAAGTTACCCTGTTTATGTCCAAAATATTGTCATTAATAGAGTACATACGCATTTTTTCTCCGTTGTTTGGGTTTATGCACCATTCATAGGTGATATTTATTGCGTTTTTGTTATGCTTGTTGGGGTACGCCTTTAATATGTGTTTGAAATCATCAAGGTCGTTTCCGTTTTCGTTAGTGAGTTCGCAGTTAAAACTCATTACCCTGCCGCGGGGTAAGATATAATTTTGCCCTGCGAGGCTTACTGATTTCGCTCTTTCCTGATAATGCGTGTATGCACCGGGGTTTTTTATACCTCCAAAACTTATTTTATTCATCACCATTATCCTTTGAATTTTTTAGCATTGTACATAAATCAGATGCAATTATTCGAGATACTAGTTTTATATTTGCAGGATTAAAAAATTGCTCAAAAACTCCTATTAGTTTTGTAGGTTCTGACGAAAATTTTTCAAAATAATAAGAATAAGAGTTTCTGCAGGAGTTTGAATTGAGATAGTAATCATCATATTTTAAATCCTGTTGCTTTATTGAAAAAATTTTTTCGGATAAATCCTTCAGTTGTTTGACAGCAGTTTTGTTTTGATGGTTTATCGGCACAATATGTCCGTTTATCATACATATATCAACGGGAACCTTATCTCCCGAGGCGCCTTGAAGGCTGATTCTGTCAATGCTTACATCAAGAACGTTCTTTTGTCTTTTATCTTTGTTCGGGTATTTATCCAAAAGTGTTTTAAATTCGTCAAGGTCTTTTGAACCCTCGTTATCCAGCTCGCAGTGCAATTCAATAGACTTTCCCTGCGGCATACAAATTATTTTGCCGCCGTTGGGGTCGTTTGTTGTATTAAAAAGTTCGGGCTTGTCTCTGAATTCTACTGCCGCACCTATATTTTTTATTCCGTGAAAGCTGACTCTCATATTATTATCTCCTTTGGTACGGATAAAGCTCCGGAATAAAATTTTTTGCTATTTTTTTAAGATAGATTAAGAAAAAAGCCCAAGCTGTTCTTCCTGAGGTTGTGCAAGGATATTGCGCACAAACTTTGCTCTGTGCCATTTTGTCACGCCGTAATGTTTTATTGCATCCGTGTGCGCAGCCGTTAAATAGCCCTTGTTGTGTTCCCAGCCGTATTGGGGATATTGCTTTGCCAGTCGTTCCATAAGCCTGTCACGGCTGACTTTGGCAAGAATACTTGCCGCTGCAATTGCTGCTGATTTGGAATCACCTTTTACTATCGTTTTTTGATTATGTTTAAAATCTCTGATTTTTTTGTTGCCGTCTACAAGCACAAGACAACGGTCAGGGCTGATTTTGTTTATGACATCGTTACAGCTTCTTCGCATACAATCAAGCGAGGTGGCCAGTATGTTTTTTTGGTCGATATCTTCAACACTGCCTTCTTGTATGCTGTATATAGCGTTTTGAAGGATTATTTCAAAAAGTTCTTCTCTGTGTTTTTCAGATAGTTTCTTGGAATCGTTTAATATCGAAAGTTTTTCGCAAATGTTTTCATCAATTTGCGGAAAATAAACAGCTGCAGCAAAAACAGGACCTGCTCCTGGACCTCTGCCTGCTTCGTCCGTGCCTATTATGCAGCTGCATTGTGCCTGACGTGCTTCGTCAGCATCAAACTCAAACAGTTCGTGAATTTTACTCTTCAATTTTGTCGTCATCTAAAACAAACCTGCCTATTCTTCCCGCTCTGAAATCCGTAAGCACCATAACGGCGGTGCGTACCGTATCCGGCTGAGAATTTTTAACAATCCAGTTTCTGCTTTGTGCAATAGCCTCCAGCGTAAAATCTTCGTCGATTTTGTAGTAATCTTTGACAGCCTGCGGATATTTTTCTTTTAAAATATTTAAAAGCTCCTGCGCAACTTCCTCGTTTTCGTAGGCATTTTCGCTGACGGAGTTAACCATTGCAAGCTTGCCTGCTTTGAGCTGGTCCTCCTGTTTCAGGGGGATTATACCGGGGGTATCGAGCAAGTCTATTTTAGGGTTAACTCTCACCCACTGCTGCTGTCTTGTCACTCCTGCTTTTGCCCCTACTTTTGTTTTGCCTTTTTTTATAAGTTTGTTAATGATACTAGATTTGCCTACATTTGGCATTCCTACAACAACAACTCTGGCGGGCCTTGGCAGCAAACCTTTTGCCACAAGTTTGTCTATTTTGGGCTTTGCAAGCTCCGTAACTTTGTTAACAATAGTGTTTATATCGTTGCTTTTTGCTGCGCAAGACGCAATAACCGGAAAGCCGGTTTGTGTTTTGTAATAGTCTATCCAGTATGTAAGTTTTGTTTCGTCAGCAAGGTCGGCTTTGTTTAGAACAATAAGTCTTGGTTTGTCGCCGAGCAGCTTTTTTATATCCGGATAAACAGAACTCTCCGGTATGCGTGCATCGAGAACCTCTATTACAACATCAACGAGGTTGATAAGTTCTTTTAACTTTTTTTCCGCTTTTGCAATATGTCCGGGGTACCAGTGGATATGAGCCATAAAAATTCCTTGCTTTTTGGGTTTAATTGTTTGAGTGTGACCTTGCTTGTATGAAAAAATTATAGTTGAAAACTATATTAAGAACTGTAAAAACACGATTTGGCAGTGTAGGTTGGGCTTTCAGCCCAACACAAAAAGCAGTCATTGCGAGGGAGTGAAACGACCGAAGCAATCCAGACATACGGCAAGGATTTTTGTTTTATTGCCTTCGTGCTTAAATATATTTGCTTTATGTTCCGCCCATTCTTTGATGCAAAGAACGGGTGGAGCCCAAGAAACTCCCGACCTGCTGTTCCGTTCATACAGAAAGTAATACAAACCTGTGCTCGGCAACTCGGGCTATATAAATTGCTCTCCTTTGATGTATTAAAGTATTTGTTATAATTACATAGCCCTCAAACAAACCTCGCTTGTAGTTGTTTGTGAAACTTTCTGTAATTCACTTCACAAAGGTCGGATTTCTATTAAGTTTTTAGTCGCATAGGTTGGGCTTTCAGCCCAACACCTGATGTCATTCTGAAGCGTCAAGTTGTTCGTTATGCGAAGATTTTGTGTGTTCAGAATCTTACCGGTGTTCTTGGTTGTCGTTCATAATTGGTAAGATCCTCAGCTCGCTTTGCATCTCGGGATGACAATTAATTTTATTGTTTTTGTTACTGGCAGATTCTTCGCTTCGCTCAGAATGACGTGTTTTTTTATCGTAGCTTGTGCTTTCAGTCCAACACAAAAACTTCACCTTAAAAAAAAACAACCCGTCTAACCCGACATGGCAGCATAAAAACTCTCCTTTTCGTTAATTGGTTTTTTAAAATATTTTCTGCTAAAATATCCTTATAAAACGATATGCGATAAAGATGAAAGTCACAGGCATTTAAATGAGCACATTTTCTAAAAGGGACGCTAAAACTTACAATAAATTCCGTACGATATTTCAATGGATTACCTGTCATTTGTGTTTTGGCAGTTTTATAAGATTAATGTACGATTATTCGGTAGAGGGCAGAGAAAACATTCCTGAGCACGGAAAGTTTATTGTAGCAGCAAATCATATATCGGGACGTGACCCTTTTTTGCTGCCATTGGCTCTTAATTTACCAATCGCTTTTATGGCAAAGGAAGAACTGTTTGAAAAGTTCTTTTCAAGGACACTTATGGATTTTTGCGGTGCATTTGCTGTAAGACGTGATAAAGTGGAAGTTTCTACAATAAAAACAGCTTTAAATATAAAAAACACAAACTGGATGCTTGGACTTTTTCCTCAAGGAACAAGAGATTCAAGCCAAAAAGTGGAAAAGATAACAAAAGGCTTTGCTTCTTTTGCCAAAGCAACCAAAACGGGTATTTTACCGGTAGCGATTATTGGAACTGATCAAAAACCTAAATGGCCATTCAGTCCAAAATTAACGGTAAAAATAGGTAAAGTAATACCTTACAGTGACAATATCGATGATATGATGCGGCAATGGTGCAATGCAATTTCGAGTATGACAGGAAAAGAGTACGTCTTAGAATAGTTTGAAGTAATTGAAGGAGCTTTAATGTCTAGGAATTATGCAAGAAGATATGCTTACGAATATAATACTTTCAGAATGTTGTTTCAGGCCTTATGGTGTATTTTTATAGCCATACCAATATTTTGGTTTTTTTACAGGTTTGAAATCCGTGGCAGGGAAAATATTCCGAAAAGCGGAAAATTTATATGTGCAGCAAACCATATATCCTACCTTGATCCGTTTCTTGTGTCGATAGCTGTAAGAAAACCTATTGCTTATATGGCAAAAAAAGAACTGTTTGAAAACTTTGGCTTTTTTACTCTTAATATAGACTGGCTGGGTGCTTTTGCCGTAAACAGACAAAAGCTTGAAGTTTCCACAATTAAAACAGTAAAGGAACTCACTAAAACAAACTGGCTTTTGGGAATATTTCCGCAGGGCGGCATAAGAAGAAACAGAACAATTGAAAAAATTAACAAGGGTTTTGCTGTCGTAGCCAAAGCTGCAAAATGGGATATCTTGCCGATTTCTATTGTCGGATGTGAAGAATATAACTGGATACCTTTTAAGGGGAAAATTATTGTACAGATAGGCAAACCAATATCTTGTGAGCTTTCTCAGGATGAAATTATTGACAGTTGGGGCAAGCAGGTTGCTTCTATGTGCCATTATCAATATGTCGAAACCGAACATGAAAACAATGAGGTTCAGGATCAACAAGAGTTTGCACAAACCTAGTTTGTTAAATAATGTAAACATAAAATAAAAAGATAAAAAGTGTCAAAAACACAATTTATATAAAGGTGTACAACAGTTTATTGTATGCCTTTATTTTTTCTTTGCCTGCAAAGGTATTGACGAAAATTAAAACAAAGTGTAGTCTATAAAATAACAAACAACTACTACCATAGTAACAAACTTGTTAAAAAGGAGTCTATATGTTCTGGCATACGCTAAAATCCGAAATTGTACATTGCGTGCGTTTATCCAAACGAATGTATGCGTATGCGGTTTTGTTTTAAATTATTGTACAAATCACACTTATTATTAAATACAACCGCTTTTCAAAAATCTGATTAGCGGTTTTTTTTTGAGGTTATTAATTCAAAGAAGGGGGAATTTTTATCTATGCAAATTTCAGCTATTAAGCCATACACTACGCCGGAAACTTATCGCAAAATTTACAGTCCTAACAAGTTAAAAGAGGTTTCTGAAACGGAAAAAAGTGAAAATTTTCCCAACTTTAAACTTGCTGATATTCACTATAATCAGCTGCTTGTAAAATCGGCAAACGAAGAGATTTCTTTTAAAGGGGTTCCTCAGGTCGGCAAGATTGTTCCTGCTTTAATAAAGAGCATTCCTTTTGAAGAAAGGCTTGCATCGCTTGTAGAAATAATAGACACAAACGATTTGATTGTAGCTGCAAAAAATAAAAAGGCGGCAAATAAATTTTTAAACGAATCAATTGGCGCTTTTAACAAAGTTATAAAAAGGGTATTTTTCCTTCCCGAAGAAAAAATACCCGAGGCCATAGCCGTTTCCAGAAGCGATGTTGCTCCGGAGCTTATTAACCTCGGTAATGCTCCTATCCTTGTAACAAACCTTGAGGGTAAAAATTATGCAGTGGGCAAAAAAGCAGGTGTATGGATTACGCCGGAGGCAACCGTCAATTTGAATAACAAGTTTCACTTCAGCGTAAAAGAAAGATCTAATGAAAATTTGAGCTTTATGCGTGCAGAATTCAGCGAGCCGTATAACTTTACGGAATTTGTTCAGCCTTCTATCGTTAACGTAAATAAAAGAACTTTCAAAAACATTTTTCTTGATGATGTTCAGACCGCAAAGTTCGGGCTTGCTGATGTAGGCGGTATGGATAACGTGGTAAAAGAATTGAAAAAGAATATTTTGTTCCCGATAAAAAAACCTGAGGCCTTCCTAAACAGAAAGGTTAACCACGGTATTATCCTTTACGGACCGCCCGGAACCGGTAAGACCTTTGTTGCAAAAGCTCTGGCAAATGACGCCGGCGCAAATTATTACGAAATTAACGCAGGCTCTTTAAGAGGCGGGCTTGTAGGTCAAACCGAAGCTAACTGGAGAAATCTGTTTAAAGAAGCGGTGGACAACCAGCCGAGCATCTTGCTTATTGATGAATGCGATGCCGTTTTTAAAACCAGAAGCTCTCTGCAGCCGTACGCAGCTGATGAGCTTAACCAGATACTTGCCCTAATCAGTGATCTGGAAAAAAACAACGATCAGGTGTTTGTAATTTCCACTACAAACAGGCCTGAACTCCTTGATGAGGCTGTATTGAGGGCCGGCAGGCTGGGTAAGCAAATAGAAATTCCTGTACCTGATTTGGAAGGGATAAAAGATATTTTTTCCAAACAGCTGAAAAAAGTTAAGGTAGAAAAAAAGTTTGATATCAATGCATTTGCTAAAAAACTCAATGAAAACAAATTAACAGGGGCTGATACAAATCAGGTAATAGATAATGCATATGACATAGCATACGACAGATTGGGGATTTTTGACAAAATAGAGAAGGGGAACTTTAATGCTGATGAAGTTAAAAATCTCGTTTTAACTTCGGATGATTTTGAGCAAGGACTTGTAAAACACCTTGCTCAAAATATCAAAGCGTCAGGAAAAAACAAAAGACGTCCGATTGGTTTTACTGCAAAAGACAGTGATGCCGTGGCGCAGAAATATACTGAAATGAAACAACAAACCCTTAAAAATGAACCGCAAGTAGCGGCTATGGGCTAACTCCTACACTAATCCACACCAAAGCAACGGCCTGTTTTTATATCAGTGCCGTTTTTTTTATGAGTTTAATATTTTAATACTTAACGTTAACGGTTACAGAGGATTCTTTTTTGCCTGACCTGATTTTCTCGGGTAATCTTTTGACGTGGAATTGTTTTTCTTAAATATCAATAGTTCTCTTGTATAATCGTTTTCAAGAGGCAGGTTGTAGCTTATACTCTCAGAAAATTCGCATTTGAGTATTCCCATTGCGTTTTGCGCTTCCTTAAGCTCCTGTTGAGCGTTTTTAGACTTGTATGCTGCAAAATACCCGCCTGTTTTAACGAACGGAATTGTGTATTCAAGAAGAATATTAAGTGCTGCCACGGCACGGGAGGTTACAACATCAAACGAGTTTTTAAAATCTCTGTTTAAGTCCTCAACCCTTTTGCAAATCGGGTGCAGATTCTCAAGTCTTAACTCTTTTTGTACAAGTTCTATAAAACCTATTTTTTTAGCCACGGAATCTATCGGGTATATTTGCATTTCCGGATAAACAATACTCAGCGGCACTGCAGGGAAACCTCCGCCCGTGCCTACATCAAGCAGTTTGATGTTGCCCGGAATTTCGTATTTTTGGAAAAATATGCTAAGACAAAGCGAATCGTAGATGTGTTTTTCAAAAAATACGTTTTCATCATTTTTGCTGATTAAATTTGTGTGTGAGTTGTATATTTTAAAAAGATTTTTATATTCGCTAAACTGCAGCAGTTCTTGTTTTGTAAGGGGTCTGCCGAGCAGTTTTTCTATGAGTTGGGTATGTTCATTGTGTGTGTTATTCATTTTTATTGAGTTCTTCCGTTATTTTGTTTATTAAATTTTCATCCATCCTTGCCCTTAACTCATTTAGTCTTAGGTTAATACTTTCTGCCGGTGCCTGTTCGGCTGAAAGATTCTTCTTGGCAAGTAAAAGCGCTTTGTATGCCTTGGCATCTGCGTTATTTGTCATGTAATAATCCGCAAGTTCGATATATGCATTTGTAATATAAATTGCTTCGCCGGTTCTTTTAGCCGAAGATAAGGATTTTAACAGAAAGTCAAGAACCTTTTGCGGTGCAATCTCCTCATACAGCTGAGCCAGCTTGAGGCAGATGTAATACATTCCTTCATAGTTTGAACGTTCGTAATCTGTTTTTAAACCGAGTTTGTAGTAATCCTCAGCTTTTGTAGGGCTGCCGGATTCTTTTAAAATTTCCGCTATATTTGTATAAGCTGCAGAAAGATAGATATTATCTTCTTTTGCTGTTCTAATACTTTTCTGGTAAAAATCAAGAGCCGTCTGCTGTTTGTTGAAATCGTCGAGAATAAGCGCATATTTAAAATACGCCTGAGCAAGCACAGGCTGTTTTATTTCCGTTCCGTCATTTATCAGTGCAAAAGCTTTTTTGAAATATTCAACAGCTTTATCTGTGTTGGACAAATCCTCTTCTATTGAAGCAAGCTCAATGTAAGAGCGGGCAAGGATACTGTCTGAGGCGGGGGACTTTTTGTTAATAAAGTTTTCGTAAATAACTCTTGCGTGGTTTATTTTGTAAATTTCCTTGTAGATTTGCGCAATTTCAAGACGTATTTCATTCATTTTTTCAATTTCGTTTCTTGATGCATACAAATCAGTCAGTTTGTTGTAAAAATCAATTGCATCAGTGGTTTTGTTCATTTTGCGGGCACATTTTGCCAGTTTTTCCAACAATATCGGTTCATACTCGTAAAAATCTTCATCATTGCGTTTGGCAAGTGCTTTGGCATAAACAATAAAAGCTGTTTCCAAATCATGGGAACTTTCCAGTTCCTGTGCTGTTTTGAAAAGCTCTTTTATTGTTTGCTCCTGTTTACTGCGTTTTAGTTCTTCTTCTTTTTGTTCAAAGGTTCTGTGCATTTTTTCACGTGCCTGCTCTTCAGGAGTTTTGCGCATATCAACAGGCACACTCAACAGAGCAATTTCGTCTTTTGTTAGGGCATATTTTTCAAATCGTTTATTGTTTTCTTTTCTTATAATACTTTCCGGCTTTTTAGGCCGTTTATGACGTTTGGGCACGGAGCCTTGTTCTTCTTCGTCGTCTGTTGCGTTTGTGTTTTTGATATTCCAAGCTGTAAGATTGCTGTTTAAATAACTCACAAGCGACATGTCAGCCTGCGGAGTATCATTGGTTTTAGTTTTGATAATAAAAGACGAGTGATATTCAATCTGGGAACGCATTGTGTCACGTGAAATCAAAACGGCACGTTCATTTGGCTTTAACGGGAGCTGGGAATCGTAAAAGTCACGCCACATTGTGTGATATTTTATTTTTTCAAAATGAGCAACCGAGTTTTGCAGATATTTTTTAAGTGAATTTTTTATGAATACAACTCCGTATTCCTGTGAAATTATGCCTTTTTCTATCATATAGGCAAGTTGTTCTTCCGTAAAAAATCCTTCGTTTACAAGATATTTCGGGCTTATACCCTCGTTAAAAACGGAAAGTATGTAAAGAGATTTTTTTACGTTATCAGGGACAAAGGTAATGAGTTTTTGGTTTATAAAATCCTCATAAAGCAGCCTTTTTCTGTAAAAATCTTCTACTATCGCCTGCGCTGAGGTGTTGAGGGTAGTAATAATATCAGCTGTTGTAGCTATGTAGTGCTGGTTGCCTCTTGTAATGGAATAAAGATTTTCCAGAGTTTCGTCATTAGTTGTAATACCCTTTTGTACAAAAAACTCTTTGATTTCTTCTTTACTGAAAGGCTCTGTCTGTATTGTTAAAGTGTTGTTTAATTCCAATTGCACTGTAGCAAAAGAAGATGAGATGAGTATAATCTTGAACCTGTGCATTTGGTTAAGGTGCTCGATATAGCGGCAGATTTCTTCTTTTTCCGTTGAATATTTTTTTGCAAAAATATTTTCCAGAGAATCGATAACTATTGCACAGGGCAGGTTTATGGACGCAAGATAACTGTTTATTCTTTGAGAGATAGAGGATGTTTCAATTTTTTTCAGCCTGATTTTTTTCTGCTGTGAATATTTCTTTAAGTCTTCAAAAAACGCAAGATAAATATCATCCAGTGTGGAAGCCTCGAAACATTTGAATTTAAAAACCAGCATATCGGGTGTCTTAGCAAGGGCTTTTTTTACAAGCTCCGTTTTGCAAGAACCCGCCTGTCCTTCCAAAAAGCACACACCGGTTTTGTTTTGTTTTAAAAAATCCGCTAAATCGTTAAGTTTATCCTGTTGCATAAACCTATAATATCATATTTTTTATTATTAGGTTTACAATGGCATATGTTTGTCGAAGGTAAACAGGAAAATCTGTTCAAAACTATGATTAAGACTGTTTAAGTACGTTTATAACAAAATCAACAGCTCCTGAGTTTTGTGCAAAAATTTTATGTGTATCCTCACACGCCATTGTGTAAAAATCATTGTCACTCAGCAATTTGAGCATATCTTCTTTAAGCTCCTCTTGGGTTGAAGAAAGCTTTGCTGCATGGGTTTTTGTTAAAAAAGCATAAATATCTTTGAAGTTAAACACGCAGTCACCTGATAACACCGGCTTGCCCCAGATATTTGCCTCAAGCGGGTTATGTCCGCCGGTTGAAGAAAAACTTCCACCGATAAAAGCAAAATGACATATAGAAAACATTTTCATCAGCTCACCCATTGTATCAAGCATAATTATGTCGTTGTTTTCAAAGGTATCATTGTTGCTGCGTTTGCCAAAGTTAAAACCGGATTGTTCCAAAAGTTCAGTAACTTTTGCATATCTTTCCGGATGTCTTGGTGCCAGAAGCAGCTTTATGTCAGGGAAATCAGGCTTTAATTCTTTAAATACGTTTAAAACAATTTCATCCTCTCCTTTGTGTGTACTTGCAGCGGCTATCATTCTTGCGCCGTTTAGTTTCAAGCTTTGTGCAAGCTGAGTGATTTGTTCGCCGTTGAGGGTAGGTTTTATATCAAACTTTAAATTGCCCATACACTTTGTGATTTCAGGTTTTGCGCCGACATCAAGTATTCTTTCGACATCGCCCTGAGTTTGCATAAATATGCCTTTGTACTGTGCAAGCACGGGTTTGAAAAAGAACGAAAATCTTTTATAACCTTTGTATGAATTAGGTGACAATCTTCCGTTAACAATATAAACCGGGATTTTGTTTCTGTTTGCGAGATAAACAAAGTCAGGCCAGATTTCTGTTTCTGCAATAATAATTTTGTCAGGGTTTACTGCCTTCAAAAACGAGTTTACACTGAAGAAAAAGTCAAACGGAAAGTATGTTATTGCGTTTACTGTTTTTTCCAGTTTCTTATGCGCAATCTCCTGTCCTGTTTTTGTAGTTGTTGAAAGTACAATATTGGCATCCGGAAAAGCTTCTCTTGTTTTTTTTACAAGTGCTTCTATTGCGTTAACTTCTCCAACCGATACTGCATGGAAAAAGATAGTTTGTTTATTTTTATCAAGGTTAAAATTTTTGTAAAATCCCAGTTTTGTAAAAAATCCGGCACGAAATTTCGGCACTGCTGCAAGCGCAATCAATATTACAGGCAGCAATACTATTGCAAGTAAAATAACCAATGCATTATATAAAATACAGAATAAAAGCATAAACACCCTCTCGTAATACTACAATACATAAAGTTTATAAAAAACAAGAGGCATATTCAAATTAAATTTTTACTTTAGAAAAAGCATTGTACCCGTTAAAAGCCTTAAAAGACAGAGGCAGAGGGTTTATAGTGGTAATGTTTTCTTTAATTTGTGTTTTTCTGATTTGTACAGCTTCTTCGTGTGTCATATGTTTTTGGATTTTAGATGCAACAATATTGCGTACGTAAGGCGTAAGCACGTTGCAGGCAAGAACCGAAGCTACGATTGCAGATATAACTCCAACGTTGTCTTTGTGGTTTTCCAGTGCTTCAAGCGCAGCTTTAACAAGTTCTTTAACCTGTGCTTTTTCATCAAGGCTTAAGTTTTTTAAAGTGTCTAAAGAATCAGGATCTTTGAGCAGTTTGGTTAAATTATTTTTTAATTCCTCTTTTGTAAAAAGGTTTTTCCAATCCTTGTAGTCAAGATTAGGATTATTAAAGGGGTTAATCTTTGCTATTGCTTTTGTAACATCATCGGTCAGAAGTAGCCCTTTTTCAACGAGCTTGTCTGCACCTTTTTTAATTAATTCACAGATAGAATAATACATTCCGATGTTAACTACCGCATCGGCGCCTTCCTGTGGAAGCAGAAATCTTTTTTGTTCTTTATCAATGCGTTTATCTCCAAGCACAACCCCTATTTGTGCGGCAGACCCGAGAATCCACCCCAATGCTCCGAGGTGAACAAGCAGTGCACCGCTGTCTTTTGAATAGTGGTCAAACATGTATTGGGAAACTTTTTGTACTGCAGAGGATGGATTCATTACTGTTTAGCCTCCTCTGTATCTTGTTTTTCAATCTGTTTTTGGGAAATTCCGGTTAACCATTTAGTCAAAGGAGCATCGCACAAAAAGTTTGTAGCGACCATTGCAATTGTTGCAAGCAGAGTCCCCATTGCTTTTCTGTATCGGGTTATGCGTTTTGTAAACTCCTTATCCGAGATAGGAAATATTGTATTTTTTGAAAATGCAGGGGTTAAAAATCCTCTTTTTTTGTCAGGGATTATTTTTTTGATAATCTTTTTATCAGCATCGGCAAAAACTTTTTCAAACCGGGAATATCTGTTTGCTGCCCAAATACCGGCATATCGTACAATTACACCTACCGTTGTTCCTGCAATGATTTTTGCGATTGTACGTGCCGCAGAGATTTTTCTTGTTTCTTCATCAACATCTTTGTTGTTCAAATCAATAAAAGGCTGTGTTGCAAGAGCAGTTGCCCCGAGAATTATACGCTGTTCCGGAGCGTGCAGGGTTTTGCCTGCCCAGTTTATACCTTTTTTTACTGTTTCATTGCTGATAATCAAAGATAATTGACCTTTCACAACCGTTTCAAACTATTCCCATCCGAATAGTTTGAAAATTTTTCACTATACACACAAGACAAATAAAACAAAACATACTCAAAAATTTACTAAAATCACGGATATTGTTAAGGTTTGTTATAAATAATTTATATATTTAAAATTGTGAAGGTCAAAGGCTTATATAAAAGAAAAATCATTATTAAGAGGAAATAAGGCGGATATAACAAAAAATGCGGGTATATAACCCGCATTTTTTGATTAATATTTTTGTAAAATTATCTTTTTTCGATTTTTTCTTTAATTCTTGTAGCTTTACCTGAACGTTCTCTGAGGTAGTAGAGTTTTGCTCTCTTAACATCACCGCGTCTTACTACTTGAATTTTTTCAAGTCTTGGAGAGTAAACAGGGAATACTCTTTCTACACCAACACCCTGGAAAGTTTTTCTTACGGTAATGGTTTTGCCTACGCCTGAACCTCTCTTTTTAATGATGATACCTTCAAAAGCCTGAGTTCTTTCTTTGTTGCCTTCAACAATTCTTACAAAAACTTTAACTGTATCTCCCGGATTTAATTCAGGAAGATTGCTGTTTTCAACATGTTTTTTTCCTAATGCTTCAACTATCGGATTCATTGTTTTATTCCTTTATTTCTATTATTCCTTTGTTAAAATGCCCAATTTTACAACAAATTTGAGCATATTTGGTGACAATATACATATACTATTAAAAACATAAAGAGATATCAAGTATGGTCGTGGGCAAGAGTTAAGTTTTATAAACTTTTTTTAGGGTTTGAATTCGATTAATGCTTTCATCTATCTTTTCTTGCGGAATTTCTCCGGTTTTGACGGCGTTTGTAATCTGTTCAATAAGCGATAATGTTTTTTCATCGGCATTTCTGTAAATAAACATATTCACACCCGCAAGTATCCCTCTTTTGCAGGCATCAAAGGAGCTGAAACGTTTTACCCCGCCCATAACCATGTCATCAGAAATTATTACTCCGTTAAAACCGACGGTATTTCTAAGATAATTTAAAACATTTTTTGATATTGAAGCGGGGATTTTTTCCGAATCAAAGGCTTTGTAATGAATATGTGCAGCCATGATTGCCGGCAGATCATTTACAAGTGCTTTGAAGGGTTTTATATGTATTTGCTCAAGTTCTTCAAGGCTTAAATCCAGTACGGGCATATCAAGGTGAGAATCTATATTTGCGTCGCCATGTCCGGGAAAATGTTTGCCTACGGGAATTATTCCGTTTTGTTTGTAGGTATCAACCGCAATTTTGCCGAATTTTATTACCTCATCAGGGTCACTTGAATACGAACGGTCAGCAATTATCGGGTTATCGGGGTTTGTGTCAACATCCAGAACAGGCGCAAAATTCATGTTCAACCCGAGATAATTAAGCTCTTGCGATATCCATTGGGTTTGCTGTTTTACAAAGGCTTCTCCCTTTTTAGCGGCAGAGCGTGCACTCAGGTAATGAGTCCCGCCATAAAGGTTAAGGGTTCTTTCAACCCTTCCGCCCTCCTGGTCAATGCTTAAAAAAGGTGCGTACAAGGAGTTTTGTTTTATTACATTAACAGTATCCCTAAATCTTTCCTTGTCCGTAATGTTACGGGTAAAAAAGATAACACCGCCGAGTCCCGATTGCAGCGCCTTCATAAACCCTGCGTTCGCCTTAGGGTTTTCCTCTTCATAGCCGAGTATAAACATTCCGTAAATTTTTTGCTCAAGTGTCATGTTGTCTGCCGTATTCATAACCTGTTCTCCCTGTTCTTATTTTACTACGGTGCATGTACTTTGGTAATATGTGTTATAATTATTTAATATAGTCAACTGACTCCGGCAACTCATTGAACCGGTGCAATAAACAAGTACAATACCGGCTATACAACAAGGGCACCGGCAACAAGTGCAAGGGGTCACTTGAGCAAAATTATAGATTAGGCGACCTCGCATCGCTCCTGCAAGCGAGGTCCAACTCAGACATTTTTCATACGTTTTGTTTCGGTATATGGTGTGGAGAACAGTAACAAATGAGCGTAAAAATCGGAATAGTTTCTCTCGGTTTGATAGGCGGTTCCATTTTAAAATCGCTAAGCAAATCAGGATACAAAATTTTTGCACAAAC
Organism: Candidatus Gastranaerophilales bacterium; assembly: GCA_944325555.1. Taxonomy (GTDB): domain Bacteria; phylum Cyanobacteriota; class Vampirovibrionia; order Gastranaerophilales; family Gastranaerophilaceae; genus Limenecus. Next base: position 70,595 of record CALVAN010000009.1, read on the forward strand.
GAGAAATCCCTCAGCAATTGAAGCAGCAAAGACTTATACACCTAACGTAAGCAATGATATAAATATTATTAAAGACTGCGAGGTGGTTTTTGTTTGTTCTCCAATGTCCAAAACCGTTGAAATTTTGGATTGTCTTGAAAACATTGTATCTAAAGACGCAATAGTTGCGGATGTATGCAGTCTTAAAAGCTTTGTCATGCAAAAGCAGCGCCCTTACACTTTTATCGGAACGCATCCCATGGCAGGCACGGAGCACAGCGGGTTTGACGCTTCGTTTGCGGAATTATTTGAAGGTGCCAAATGGGTTATCACTCCGTCTGACAATGCAGATCAAAGCAAAATTGACCTTCTGACAGCTATTATAGAAAAAACCGGAGCACAAATAATACTTGCGGACCCAGAAGAGCACGACAAAGCGGTTGCTCTGATAAGCCATATGCCTATGCTTGTCGCTCAGGCACTTGTAAAAACAGCAGAGCCGGATTCTCTGGCTGTAAAGCTTGCTTCTAGCGGCTTTAGAGATACAACACGTCTTGCCCTTTCAAATACCCAAATGGCAAGGGATATGGCGGTTATGAACAGCAAAAATATAACCGAGGCGCTTTTGTCCTTGATGGAAAATGCCAAAGACCTGCTCAGCGACAATTATTATGAAGAAATTTGCGCCATAAAAGATTTCCGCTCGGGCATGTATGATAAAAACGGGCACAATATTTCCAACTAAAGTATAAAACTTTTTCGACTTTTCGGCAGTTAAAACTCTACCTCAGGTTGTTATTATATAGATGTTAGGGATAACATATTTACTTAAAATTGCTAAGGAAGCAAATGAAAATCAGGGATATCGGCAATATCTGCATTGTTGATATATGTAAGGATACAATATCACAAACGGATGTGCGTAAAATGGAAAAAATACTGCTGCAAAAGCCGCAGATAAGGCGGTTAGGAATCAATATGCGCAATGTCAGCGTTGTGGACACAAGTTTTTACGATTTTATACGCAGCTGGTACGAAAAAAGAAAAAACAAAACAGCCTTTTTTAATACTGAAATTCCTGTTTTTCTGCAGTTTTATGTTTCAAAAATGGATTCTTTTGTAAATATTTATCTTGATAAAAATGATTTTTGCAGCGACAAACGTTTGATTGTAAAGAGGAATCTTAAACTTTTAAAATCCGCATAATCCTGCGGCAGAAGATGAATCTGTAGAACAGTAGCCGGACTATATTCTGACAATGTTAAATACATATGAAATAATAGACAAATTCGCCATTTTATCGGATTATATAAAAAGAAAACGGCGAGGAGAATTATGCAGGATAAAAAAATTACGGTTGCCATACACAATACTCAAAATGCGCAAGATGACATATTTCAAGAAAAAGAAGCCTTTGCTAATGGGCTTTTAAACGGTTTTAAACAAGCCGGCGTAAACGCTTTTACAACAAAACAGTGTATTGAAGAAAATATACCGTTTAACCTTGCCATAGGCTTTGATACTGCCGAACTTGACAAGTGGCAGAAAATTCTCAACAGCAACACAAGCAATATTATGTGGGCAACGGACTCAATATTTTCTAAAGATTTTAAAATTGCAAAAACCTTCTCTGCCTTTAAAAACTTTATTTTGTTTGAAACAACCCAAGCCGATATACAGGCAACAGGTACATATCTTCCAACACTCAAGCACGGCTATGTTCCTATAGCTGCTGATATGGAAGTTTTTCAAAAACAGGAGTGCGAAAAAGAAAACGATATAGTATTCTTTGCTACGGTAAAAGATTATAATGAAATAATCGATAATCTGAAAAAAACTATGCCCGAGCTTGTTTTTAATTTGATGATGGAGCTTCTCGTTCTTGCTCTTAAAAACCCTTCATTAAGCTTCTGGCAAATATATCAGGCAATCAAAGAAACCTGCAGTCTGCAAATAGACGCTGATCAGTATATGCTGCTTTTTCAAAATATATCCGATATAGTTGCCAATCAACATAAAATTCGACTTGTTCAAGCTCTTGGCTCATTTGACTTAAAAATTTACGGTAATGATGAATGGAAAAAACACATAAGCGGCAACGTAAAATATATGGGCAGCTGCAATGTAAAAGAATCCGTTGACATACTCAACAAATCTAAAATTGCTCTTCATACACATCCTTTTGCTCTTGCCTCTGGTCTGCACCCACGAGTGTTAAATGCATCAGCCGTACAAACTTTCTGTCTGTGCAGTGATACACCGTCTTTTAAACTGGAGTACGGAGATGCTCTCGGATATTACAGCCTGAAAGATTTTGAAGACATAGCAAAACAGGCGGCATACTTCCTTGAAAACGAAGAAGAAAGAAATCAAAAAGCACAAAAAGCTTATGAAATAACAAAAGCAAAACACACCTGGGTTAAAAGAGCCGAAAGCATATTAAAGATTGTAAAGTAAGATACTAATCTTTGTTCAATGTTTCAAGAACATATCTTGCTCGTTCTTTTATTTCCTGCAAAGATGCATTTTTATACAGGCATCTGCCCATGCCGACAGCCACTGCACCGGCATCCAGATAATCTTTAAAATCATCCAAGGAAATTCCGCCTGATGGCATAAGGTTTAAAAACGGCATTGGTCTTAGCATATCTTCAATATACTCAATACGCCCCATTGGTTTTGCGGGGAAAATCTTAATTATTGGGATTCTTGCTTTCCAAGCGTTATAGGCTTCATTAGGCGTAGAAACCGTTGCAATATGCGGAATTTTATTACCAAGGCAAAACTTTGCCAGACTTGTTTGAAAAACAGGAGAAACTATAACCTGCGCTCCGTTTGCAGCAGCTTCCTGCGCTCTGGTTGCTGTTATAACCCCGCCAGCCATAACAACCGTATCTTCAAGGCTGTTTATTTCTGTTAATGCAGGCAGCATCACGCCCTTTTCTACGGTTATTTCAAAAACTTTAATACCTGCCTCTCTCATCACTTTAGCTTTTTCAAAAGCTTCCGCAGGTTCTTCTGCCCGTATGACTGCAACTATTTTATTTTTATATATTGATTCTATAGGATTCATTTTTTATTTAGACAGCTTATCGTTCTTTTTGTCAGAAGAAGAACTTTGTTTTTTTGTTTTAATTTTTATAAAATTAAAAACAGTTTTATTGTCTTCTTCTTGTTTTAAATCATCATCTTCATATCCTAGAAGAATTTCTAAATCTTTTTTTAGTGCGGTAATATCTTCGTATTTTTTAAGAGTACCGTCCAGTGCAATAGAAACATCTCCGTTTTCTTCTGAAACAACAAGACAAGCCGAATCGGATACTTCACTCATACCAATCGCTGCTCTGTGTCTTGTACCGTATTTCCAGCTGAGTTTTGGGTCTTCTGTCAAAGGCAACAATACTCCTGCTGATTTTATTGTGTCACCCTCTATAACAACTGCTCCGTCGTGCAGCGGTGTGTTTGGGTGAAAGATTGTTAACAATAACTCTGTCGATAACAAAGCGTCAAGTTGTGTTCCTACATCTGAGTAACTGTTTACATCCTCTTCTCTTTCCAGAACCATTAATGCGCCTGTTCTCGTTTTTGAAAGATATTTTACTGTTTCTATAAGTTCTTTGATTACATTAACTTTTTGGGTTTCTTTATTATTTCTTTTGCTGCTGAAATGAGAATGAAAAATGTTAGATTGTCCAAGATATCCGAGGAATTTTCTTATTTCAGGCTGGAAGATAATAACGGCGCCGAACATAATGACACTGACCATCGTACGTAAAAATACGCCAAGTATAAATAAATTAAATTTAATCAGAATTTCTGAAAACAACCAAGCAAAAAGCAGTATAAAAATACCTTTTACCAGTTTTTCTGATTGGGTGCCTTTAATAAATTTTTGATATATAAAAAACAGGAAAGCGACAATAATTGCAACTTCTACAATATTAACCCAGCTAAAGGTTAAATGCAGAAATTTTAATTGGCTGATTAATATATCTTTTATCTCTCCTAACACACTTATTGCGCCTTATTTTTTTAATCTATCCGGAATGACATCACAAGCTGTTAAATGCTCGTAACTTTCTCTATTTATAATAATATCAGATTGTGAGTTATTTACAAGTACTGCCGCAGGTTTTAATACCCGATTGTAATTGCTTGACATTGAGTATCCGTAAGCACCTGTATCATAGAAACAGAGCACATCTCCTTCTTTAAGTTCCGGAAGTTTTGTATCTTTTATTAAAATATCTCCGGATTCACAAAATCTTCCCGCAATTGTAACGGTTTCAGCAGGTTCTTCCTCAGGTCTGTCAACTACCTGAGCCGTGTAAACAGCCTGATAAAGGCTTGGACGTGGATTGTCCGCCATTCCTCCGTCTACGGCAACGTATTTTCTTCCTTTAGGTACCTGCTTGGAACTTCCAACTGTGTAAAGAGTAACTCCCGAGGTTCCTATTATGCTTCTTCCCGGTTCAATGTGGATTTCAGGAGCTTCAACATTGTATTTTGGGGCGTTGTCTTTTATTGAATTTATTATTTTATCTGCAATTTCGTTTATAGATGGCGGGCAGTCGTTTTCCGTATATTTTATGCCCAATCCGCCGCCAAGGTTGATGTGGGTAAGGTTAAGAGAGTATTTTTCTTTTAATCTGCCCATTTCTTTAAGAAGCACCTCTACTTCATCGTAATATATATTTGTTTCAAAAATCTGAGAACCTATGTGTGCGTGCAGCCCTACGAGGTTGAGGTTTTTGTATTCGTCTAAAATAAGCTCTACAGCCTCATCTACCTGTGTTAAATCAAATCCGAATTTTGAATCAAGGTGCCCTGTTTGAATATATTCGTGAGTATGGCACTCTATACCGGGTGTGACTCTTAAAAGAATATCAACTGTTTTGTTATTGGATTTTGCAACCTCATTAAGCAGCGCAAGCTCAAGAAAATTGTCAACGGAAACTAGCCCAACACCTAACTCCACCGCCATTTGAAGCTCATCATAGGATTTGTTATTACCGTTAAAAAGACATTTTTTCATATCAGCGCCAGCTGTTGATGCAGTATAAATTTCTCCGCCGGATACCATATCGAACCCGAAACCTTCTTCATCAAGGATTCTAACAACAGCTTTGGTCATAAAAGCTTTTGATGCGTACAACATACTTACTTTGGGATAATTTTTAAACGCCTGTTTGTATTCTCCTGCAATTGTTCTTATTGTTTGCTCGTCAAAAACATACAGAGGTGTGCCGTATTGTGCAGCAAGTTCAAGTAAATCGCAGCCGCCTATTTCAATGTGACCTTTTTCATTTATTTTTGTTGTAATCGGTTTTAAATTTTGGTTTGCTGTTGTCATAAAATATTTCTCTCCTATATTGAGATTTATTGTAACATAACCGTGCCTATTACAGTGATAAAATTATTATTAAGATTGAATTGTAAACAAATGTAACAAAATAGATATATACTGAATATAGAACATTTATTTTGTTTTTATATATATGTAAGTAAAAACAAAGTA
>CALVAN010000010.1 GCA_944325555.1 Candidatus Gastranaerophilales bacterium
TATTGGCAGTTCAAAGTTCTTGCACTCCGTTTTGATTTTCTTACGCAAATCACACTCCGTCGAACTTTTACACGGGATGTGCTGGGTCACTTCGTGACACGGCGCACTTGCCAAAATCCGCCGCAGCCGTTCTCTCTAATCTTTGATTTTTATTTATTGTTCCGCATAGATATAATGCCAAACTATATTGATTGTGCCATTTTATCAGCTTTATCTATTTTATAAAGAATAATATCAATCTGTTCCTTAATTCCTTCTAAAAGAGTTTTCAATTCAAATTTAAAACTGTATGCACCGGGCCAAAAATATTTATCCATATTAAATACTCCTTCTTTTATTAACACAAAAGCTATCGGCAAGTTTAAAGCCAAACTTTAGCAATAACTTATTCTACGTTAAAAAAGTTTACAAGTTTTGGGGATATAAAGATTAATAAAAATTCTATTTAACATTAATATGTTTTGAGCTAAAATATTGGTGTAAATTTTGAGTATCATATAAATTGCTGTATTTATACGTAAAACGTAAATACTGATATAGAAAAGGAATGTATTATGTGGGATTATACAGATAAAGTAATGGATCATTATAAAAACCCGAGAAATGTTGGTGAAATAGAAAATCCTTCAGCAATCGGTGAGGCAGGTTCTCTTGTCTGCGGAGATGCACTCAAGCTCTATCTTAAGGTTGATGATAAAGGTGTTATAACTGATGCTAAATTCCAAACCTTCGGCTGTGGTTCTGCTGTTGCTTCTTCCAGCGTTTTAACCGAAATGATCAAGGGGATGACAATTGATGAGGCTTCCAAAATAACCAACCAACAGATTGCTGATGCATTGGGTGGACTTCCGCCTCAAAAAATGCACTGCTCCGTTATGGGGCATGAAGCCTTGGAATCTGCTATTGCTAATTATAAAGGTGAAGATGCGGCAATGCACTGCGATGAAAAAATTATTTGTAAATGCTATCACGTAACAGAAAATGTTATACGTGAAGCAATAGAGCAAAATAACCTTACTGATCTTGAAGATGTAATGAATTATACAAAAGCAGGCGGAGCTTGCGGTCAATGCCATGTCGCAGTACAAAAAATAATTGACGAATTTAAAAACAAAAAAGAAAAAGTAGACATAAAAAATATGTCAGTAACCCAGCTTGTTTTAAAAATTAACAACGTTATAGAAAAATATATTTCAAACGAATTGAGAAAAGACGGCGGAGATATCGAACTTATCGATGTAAAAGAAAACAAGGTCTATGTTTCACTCAAGGGAATGTGCAAATCTTGTAAGTTCTCTTCCAATACCTTGAAAAACTTTGTTGAAGCTTCACTCAAAGAACATATTTCTCCTGATATCGAAGTTGTGGAGGTGTAACATGCCGGAAAATAATGCACACAAAGTTGTCTATCTGGACAACAATGCAACCACTATGGTTGACCCTAAAGTATTTGAAGCAATGAAACCGTATTTTTGTGAATTATACGGCAACCCTTCAAGCATGCATGCTTTTGGCGGTCAGGTTCACAAAGCTGTAGATAAAGCACGTGAACAGGTCAAAGATTTTTTAGGCGCAAATGACGCCAAGGAAATTATCTTTACCGCCTCAGGTTCAGAAGGCGATAATATGGCGATTAGAGGTGTCTTAGAGGCTAATAAAAGTAAAAAACATATTATTACAACAAAAATAGAACACCCTGCCGTATTAAATGTCTATAAATACCTTGAAAAGCAAGGCTATGAAGTAACATATCTTGATGTTGACTCTAAGGGGAATCTTGATTTGAACCAGCTGAGCAATTCAATAACGGATGATACCGCACTTGTCAGCATTATGTATGCAAATAACGAAACAGGTGTGATTTTGCCTGTTGAAAAAGCTGCCAAAATTGTTAAGCAAAAAAATCCAAAAATAAAATTCCATGTTGATGCTGTGCAAGCCGCAGGCAAAATTCAAATAGACGTAAAAAACACGGATATAGATTTGCTTACAATTGCAGGGCACAAAATACATGCCCCGAAAGGTATAGGCGCTTTGTACGTTAAAACCGGAACTTTACTGCCTGCGTTTATTATCGGCGGACATCAGGAGCGAGGTAAACGTGCAGGCACTGAGAATGTTCCGTATATTGTAGGGCTTGGACTTGCGTGCGAGATAGCTAAAAATTCGCTCGATTATGAAATGACGGAAGTAAAACGCCTGAGAGATAAACTCGAACAGGGGATTCTCGAACGTGTATATAACGCAAAAGTCAACGGCTCAACCTCTAACAGGGTGCCAAATACTACAAACATAGGCTTTCAGTATATTGAAGGAGAACTTATACTGTTGCATTTAAGCGATTTGGGTATCTGTGCAAGCTCAGGAAGCGCCTGCACCTCCGGAAGCCTTGAGCCGAGTCATGTTTTAAAATCAATGGGTGTGCCGTTTGAATCGCTGCACGGAAGTATTCGTTTCAGCCTGAGCAGGTTTACCACGGAAGAAGAAATCGATTATGTTCTTGAGGTTCTTCCTGACGTAATTAAAAAGCTCAATCACATTTCTCCGTATCAAAGAGAATTAAAAGAGCTGGAACAAAGACATAATAAATAGGTCTGAGCGGATTTTGCTTGTAGCGGTGTAAGTAATCTGGTGCTTAAGAATGACAATTAATGGTGCCGGAAAACTATACTAAAAAATAAAAAGCCTCTCTGTAAATTTTACGGAGAGGCTTTTTGTAATCTCATATATATGGCGGTTTTAAAATTATGCAATGCAGTGGATTATTATTATAAATCCCCATAATAAAAGGTTAATTATATTTATGCCCTATTTTGTAGTATATATTGTCATAATGATTATAGGTGTTCTGCTTGGTGGTCCTCGCAGGCGGGGGCTGTTCGGCTATGGAAGATATGATGACTATTCTTACGGCAATGCTCCGATTGATAATATTTTTTCCTGGGGGGCAAACCTTGTAAATAAAAGAAACAGAAGAATTGCTGCACTAAAAACAGCAGCAAACTATCTCAAACCTTACGAAAAAATATTTGGCTCTCTTACCCTGTCAAACAAATTCTGCTCACTCAACAGAAACAAAGCCGGTGATACAATTGTTTGTATAAGCAAAGAATACGATGAAAACGGCAAATGTATGATGCTTTCTGCAAAACACTTCAGCCCGATGGATGTAGATGAGTATTTCGATTTGATGTGCGAGATGTTCAACTACGGCACAAAATATATTGATATTTATAACTCTTTAAGAGCTAACGCTTTAATAACGGAAACAGTTTACTCTTCAAAACCTGTCGAATCTCAATCGCAGGTTAATCAGGGAACTCCAAAATCTCAGGTTGCCCAAAAATATGAAGAAGCATCTTCTTCAGTTAAAAAAGAACCTCAAAAACTCAATAAGGATATAGAAAAATTTGTAAAACTCACAGACGGTCTGGTTGATGTAAACAATGCTTCTGAAGCGGAACTCACGGCCCTCAGCGGTATCAATGTCGTAGTTGCCAAAAAAATCATAAACTATAGAGATACGGTAAGACCATTTAAATCGATTGATGACTTTATAGAGGTTATGGGAATAAAACCACATTTTGCAAAACGTTTGAGAGAGGAAATTTGTGTAAATAAAGTAAATATGAAAAAAGTCAAAAAAGCAAAGGCGGAAAGAATCATAGACCTGTAATGAATATAAATGTTTTTAAAATAATAACCAAAACAACTGCAGAAGGTCCCGGTACAAGATTTTGTTTATGGGTTCAGGGATGTTCACGCCATTGCAGGGGCTGCCATGCAAAAACAACGTGGTCGCATAATATAAACAAACTTATTGATACAGAAGAAATTTTTAACTTAATAAAAGTTCAAAAAGATATTGAAGGAGTAACATTTCTGGGTGGGGAACCCTTTGAACAGGCTCAGGCGCTTTCTGAGCTGGCTCAAAAAGTTCGGGGAATCGGACTCTCTGTTGTCACCTTTACAGGCAATTCTTATGAAGATTTAAAACAAAGTGAAGATATTTTTGTGCAAAAACTTTTGCAATATACGGATTTGCTTATAGACGGTCAATTTATAGAAAATGAATTTGACCTTTCCCGTCCGTGGGTAGGATCAAAAAATCAACGTTATATCTTTCTTTCACAGCGTTATTCAATGAGCAAAATTACTCAATACAAAAATAAAATAGAGTTACGTATAGATAAAAACGGAGTTGTTTTTGTCAACGGAATGGCTGATTTTAAAAAAATCAAAGAATATTTGCTAAAAAATAATAAAATACCGGAGAAAAATTATGCTTGTTAAAAAGTTATCCAACCTTATAAGAGCAAGGTTTCCTTACATTTACATTACAACTTATGAAGAAGAAAGAGTTACAAACCTACTGAAAAAAATTGTAAAAGAACCCAAGCTCGTTAAAGTACCAAGAGATGTTTATATATGGACTCAGACAAACGGTATTGTAAACGACGAAACGGAAAAACCCGTTCCCGGTACAATAACTCCGTCAAAAGCTCTTGAGTTTGTGGAAAAATGTGATAAAGATGCGATATTTCTTTTTTATGATTTGCATGTAAACTTCGGGGCTAAAAACAGACCCTGCGATTATGAACTTGTAAGAAGACTAAGAGATCTGGTCAGTGTATTAAAGACAAGTCAGGTTCGCAAAAATGTTTTTTTCATATCACCTGATTTGATAATTCCCGATACTCTTCAAAAAGATATCACTATCTGTAATTTCCCTCTGCCTACTTTAAAGGAAATCAGCAACAAATTAAATACAATGATTACACAAAACGTAAAGGTTAAATCAGATACTCTTACGGAAGAAGACAAGGAAAAACTTTGCAAAGCTGCTTTGGGGCTAACACTGCAGGAAGCAGAAAATGCTTTTGCCCTCGCAATGGTCAATGACGGAACAATAAGTATTGACGATCTTAAAATTATTATGGATGAAAAAATGCAGGTTATTAAAAAAACAGGCATTCTGGAGTTTGTAACGACTAATCTTAATATTGATGATATAGGCGGTTTGGATAACCTTAAAAGCTGGCTGAAAAAAAGGAACAACTCTTGGGCTGAAAATGCTAAAAAATATTGCATTCCGGCACCAAAAGGCGTTCTTATTACCGGGGTTCCGGGCTGCGGTAAAAGTTTGACAGCAAAAGCTATGAGCGCAATCTGGCAGCTTCCCTTATTAAGACTTGATTTAGGCAAAATTTTCAGCGGGCTTGTCGGAAGCTCAGAGGAAAACATGCGCCGAGCTATTGCCACGGCAGAAGCCGTTGCACCTTCTATCCTGTGGGTAGACGAAATAGAAAAGGGCTTGAGCGGAGTTAACTCCGGCGGTGACAGCGGGGTTACATCAAGAATTTTTGGACAGTTTTTAACCTGGATGCAGGAAAAAGAAGCCCCCGTATTTGTAATAGCAACCGCCAACAACATCAATAATCTTCCGCCGGAGCTTATGCGAAAGGGAAGGTTTGATGAAATTTTCTTTGTTGATATTCCTACATTTAACGAAAGGGTGGAAATTTTCAGACTACACCTTAAAAAAAGATTGAAGGATAAGGATGTAGCAAAGAATATACGGGTAACTGATGAAATTTGCCGACAACTTGCTTCTCTTACTGAAGGATTTATCGGCGCAGAGATAGAACAGGTTGTTATTTCTGCTCTTTATGAAGCTTTCTTTGAAAAAAGAGCACTCGAGTTTAAAGATTTGGAAAAAACAATTAAAAACACGGTACCTCTTTCTACCACACAGAGAGAGCAAATTCTGTCACTGAGAGCCTGGGCAAATGTAAGAGCAGTTGCGGCAACCAAAAAAGAAGATATGACATCTTACAGTAATAATGTGGCAAATGACGATCATCAAAAAGATGTCTCAAAAACCCGTGGCGGTCGCTCATTGGACTTTTAATGAAAGGATTATAAAGCTATGTCTTGTACTATATCAGCTCTCCCTTTTGGTTTGTTATACGCAGTTGTTTCTTCAATAGCATATGGAATAAAAACCGAAAGAGAAAGTAAAGAAATCCAAAAAACTATTAACGAAAGAGAAATAAAAGACAGAATCAATGAACAATTAAAAGAATCCTTGACTAATCCGGCAGAAATTACAAGGGAAAACATTGAAAAAATCTGCAATGAATATGAAACAGTGTTTATGGACAGGGAGTTACTGACGAAAACCTTGCAGGAATATGGAATACAGACGCTGCAGGTAAGCAAAAATCAAGTAGAGGCTGATATTGAAAATTTCCATTTGGATTTTTTCAGAGAAGACGAAAATGTACCGTTTAAGCTCAAAGTAACCTGTGATCAAAACTGCGATGATACAGTTATTATTGAAGATTTAAGCTCCGAATACGGAATGAATGCACAGGAAGAATCTTACATAAAAATAAAGGAACGTCTGGCACAAAAAAATCTTCAAATTGATGAAGAAGAAGTGCTGGAGGATAATTCCATAGTACTTACTGTCAACATAAATTAATGGGTTTTAGTAAAATGAATCAAAAAAAATTAAAAATAACGCTTTTGCCAAACGGCGAGATAAAAATGCATACAGAGGGTATTAAAGGTAAAAAATGCCTTGATTATGCAAAGCTGCTGGAACAGCTTGCTGATGCTAAAATTACTGCTCAGGAGCTGACTTCCGAATATTATGAAACAGAAGTGTATGAGGACAATAACCTTTATAATACGGAGCAGTAAGATTTTGTGTTTACATTGCAAGCATTAGGCCGAATTGCCGCACTAGCTTGCGTTTGCTTGCACAATGACAATCATTTTTATATTTTTATCTCATAAATCTTAACTTTTTCCTCTGAATTTTTTACCCTAATGGCTCCCATATACTCTGCGGGTATTTTTTCGTCAATGCAGTTAAGCGTGTTTTCTGTAACTATAATACTTTTGTTAAATTCAAGACAAATATCTTTTATTCTTTCAACAACATCAACTGTTTCGCCCATGACAGTGAAATCAGACATATTTGATGAACCTATCTGCCCGACGAGTGCATCACCGGTATTTATTGCTATTTTTACATCAATGGCATATTTGTTCAGAGATTTTTCTTCAAAAGTTTGTTCGTCGTAATCTTCAAAATTTATATTGCTTACGCTGGTATTTATTTCGTTAATCTTTTCCTGAATCTCTATTGCCGCCCGCAATGCATTTTCGCTGTCTTTGCGTGAATGTATCGGGTATCCCCAGTAAACCTGTACGGAATTGCCGACAAATCTGTTTATTGTGCCGTTATATTTGAAAATTATTTTTTCAATAGAATTAAAAATTTTGTTAATAAGTTCAACATACTTTTCCGGCGGAAGTTCTTTTGAAATTTGTATGCCGTTGTAAATATTGCACGACATTACCGTAACTTTTTGTACTGTCGATTTAAGGTTAAGTCTGTGCGGCTTGTTAACGAGCTGTTTTAAAACTTTTTCAGAAACGAGGTTTCCGAAAATACGCTCTATTTTCCTTTTCCTTTTTAGTTCGTGGTGTGCCTTTAAAGAAAATGCAAGAACAAATATTGTGCAAATCCAGTACAAAGGCTCTGCCATATCAATCAAAAGCCTGAACCTCGGATGAGCAAACATAAACACCGCAAACAAAACGTACGTAAGGATTATCAAAATACCGTTAACAAAAGCAAGAGGAAGGTTTGTTGCTATAAGCATAACAATGATTATTGCCATACAAAATGCAGCAGTAATTATAGCTCCCTTTATCGGTTTAATATGTTTTACAAAGTTTTTTCTGAGTTTGGCCTGCGTGTCTGCATCATTAATGTAGTTGTCTATAATGGTTGCTTTTATTTGTGCGTCAGGCATGTCTTTCGCCACTGGGGTGTTGTGTGTTTCCGTTGCAGTTTGTGTTTGTGCTATTATTACAATTTTGTCTTTAAAAAATTCGAGAGGAATTTTTTGGTTGTCATATTCAAAATAGTTTGTTCCTCTTACCATACTCAAAAGCAGCGCATTGATAGGTATATCCGTATAGGTGTTAACCTCTTTATGCCAGTTTATCAGTGCTCTACCTTTGTTATCAAGACGTATTGAGTGTTTTGCGCTTTGCAGAACATTGTTTTTTATTATAATTTCTTCAGTCAGTGGATCAATGCCTTTGTATTTCATCATAGTTGCCAGTGCAACAGAAGGAATATAAAATTCTTTGTTGCCTTTAATCAGTCTGTAAACAGGCTGCGAATATCTTACATTTGAAGCATTGTTATTTTTATCCGTAACAAGATTTGTCACTGCCATAGTTGTACTGTTTGTAAAAATATCAGGTATCGGCGTGTGAGAAAAATATGTTATATAAGAATCAAGGCCGTTGTCATATATATGCATGCTCAATGCATCGCTGGATGGTGAATACGGGTTTTCAAAATTATCAAGAATTTTGGAGGCATCATATTTTTCACCCTCGCCGACCTGTGTTCTTAAAGCAGTTGCCAACACAATATTTTTGTATGACCCCAGAGTATCGGCCAACTTCATATCTGCAGAGGCGTAGTTGCGGGATAAATCCTCGTAGTTTGAAAAATTTAAATCAACAACAAGAACTTTAGGATTCTGTTGTTCAATAAATTTTATAAACTTTGCCCAAACGCTTCTTGACCATGGCCATTTTCTAAGGTTAAGTTCCGGTGAGTTTGCTGCTTCATATTGTGTTAAATCGTTTATTGAAACTATTACAATATTGTTATCTGCTTGTTTATAGCGTTGTGCATACAAGCCGCCGTCTAATGTCAAACGGCTGCGCATATCAATCAGTTCGCCTTCTAAAACTTCAAAAATACCCTTAAAAAATTGTGCAAAAATAAATAACAATATTATTATGACTGCAGTCACAAAGATTTTTAGCTTGTTCACATACTCAACCTTAAAACTCATAACATCCTCATTAAGCTAATTATAATTAATAATTGTTGTTAAAACAATCAATGTTAAGCATTATGTAAAAATACTTTATTTGTCTATTTAATTTAGTGTCGACTTTTCAAGGTGGCATTCGCCTACACTTAACTTTGTTAAGTTTCGGTGCAGGCTCACAAGTATCGCTTATGCTTTACTGTTCGTTTTGTCAAAAAATTCGTTTACATCACTTACCTCTTCCAAAAACAGCCACGGGCTGCTTTTGTTCGGCAGAGTCTTATCACGAATTTTTCTCAAACAATTTTAATTAATAAGCTTACCGTTAAAAAGTTCCATTACCATTCTTGAACGATCTGATACATTTATTGGGATATTATTTTGATTATCGGTCGTAGTTTGCTCTTGTTCACTATTGTTATCTGCTGCTTTGCTTGAGGGTGTTTGATTTTTAGTTATAAGTGCAACACTTTCTTCCGCTTCTTCTTTTTGTGCAAATGAATTTTCATTTGACGCTGCAGAGGGTTTGCGCTCAAGTTTCGCAATTGCAGGTTTAGTTGCTGCTTGAGCCATATCATTGGCATCAATAAGCTTTATGTGTATGTTTATATCCGCTACGCCGAAATATGCCATAGCTGCTTTTTTTAACGGGGCATTCTTGGCGTTGTCCTGTGCCTGTTTTACAAAAATTTCTTTGTCAAAACCTATTGTTATACCTTCCGGTGTAAGTTCAACAGGTCTGGAAAGGTTGTAGAAAAACATTCTTGAAGGGATACTTGTAATGTTTTGCAAAATACCGCCCCACACAGTTGCAATATCACCGCCTGCAGCAGTTTGGACAGCTTGAGGCGCAGCAGCTGGTTGAGGTTCACTTTGAACTGTTTGTGATACTGTTGCCTGTTGCTCTTCTGTTGAAGAGGAAACCTGCTCAACTACAGATGTTGGGTGGATTTGTTCTTCTTTTTTTACTGCTTCTTGTACAGGTTGCGTAACCGGTTCTGTATAAGCAGGCGGAACTGCTGCAGTCACGGGTTTTGGCGCTGCTGCGGCAAATACCGGTGCGGATTGAACGGGTGCTCCCGCCTCAAGACGTTCTATCCTTTCAATAAGCTGTGAGTATGAGGAAAATTTTACATTTGATGCAAGCTCAATAACACAGAGTTCAAGCCACAGGTATCTGTTTGTGGTGTCTTTAATTTCTTTTGAATAGAAGGAAAGCCTCTCGATTATGTACAAAATTTGTTCTGATTCCAGATTTTGAGATTGCTCCTTTTGTTGCAGGATATGAGCTTCACTCAGCTGTGTCAGCTCGGCTGCTATTTTTCTGTCGGCGCAGTTTTTTACTACAAGCAGATTTCTATAATACTGTATAAGGTTTGTTATAATTTGAAAAGGTTCATTCCCTTTGTTGTAAACGGAGTCTAAAAGAGTAATTGCCTTTTGGGTGTCTGCGTTTGTTATTGCGTTGCTTAAATCAAACAGTGTTTCGAAAGAAAGTCTTCCGAGCATTTCGTTAACGTCATCGGAGGTAATTTCTTTATCTGCATCCAGTACGCTAATCTGGTCAAGCAAAGCAAGAGAATCTCTCATCCCGCCTGCGGAACTTCTTGCTATGGTGAAGAGCGCTTCTTCCGTAATTTTAATATTTTCCTGCTCTGATATGTATTTAAGTCTGGCAACTATATCTTCCGTTGTTATTCTTCTGAAATCAAAGCGCTGGCATCTTGAAATGATTGTATCAAGCACCTTGTGCGGTTCTGTCGTTGCAAGGATGAATATAACATTTTCCGGCGGTTCTTCAAGCGTTTTTAAAAGAGTGTTAAACGCTTCTGTTGTAAGCATATGAACTTCGTCTATGATATAGATTTTGTATCTTCCGTTGACAGGAACGAATTGGATTTTTTCAAGGATATTTCTTGCATCCTCTACTTTTCTGTTTGACGCTGCGTCTATTTCAATAACATCTATCGGGGTAGAATTTGCAATATCTTTGCAGCTCGGGCATTCTCCGCAGGGTTCAAGAGTCGGTCCTTGGGTACAGTTCAATGATTTCGCAATGATTCTTGCCGTCGTTGTTTTACCTGTGCCTCTGGGGCCGCATAGTAAATACGCATGCGAAATTTTGTTAAGGTTAATTGCGTTTGTAAGTGCCTTAACGATGTTTTCCTGTCCGATTAGGTCTTTAAAAGTTTGCGGACGGTATTTTCTGTATAAAGGAAGGTATCTTTCCGTCAAAATTTTGCTCCAAGTCTGATATATATAATATAATTATACGAGAAACGAGTAAAAAAGAAAAAACATATGCAAAAAATTTTTCCTTCAAAACTAAAAAAAGGTGATACAATAGGTATTTTGTGTGTTTCAGGAGATATAAAGGATTATGAACGTCTTGAAAAATCCAAAAAATATTTTGAAAATCAAGGCTTTACAATTGTTGTATCTCCAAATGTAAAAGAGCGTAAAAATTATCTTTGCGGAGATGACAACACCCGTGCAAAAGCGCTGAATGATTTTTTTAAAGATGACAATATAGATGCAATTATTGCGGCAAGAGGCGGTTACGGTGCTATAAGACTGATTGATAAGATAGATTATCTTTCCATAAAACAGCATCCTAAAATATTTTGCGGTTATTCTGATATCACTGCTCTTATGCTTATGATATACAAAAAAACGGGTCTTGTTACATACAATGCTCCTATGGCATATTCCGATTTCGGCACTGATATTTCACAATATACGGAAAAATCTTTCTTTAATAATCTTATAAACGGGATACGAGAAATAGCAATAGACAAGCCTCTAGTTTATTACGGGGGTGTTACCTCGGGTGTTTTGTGGGGCGGCAATCTTTCCACAATACAGTCGCTTTGCGGGCAAAACTTTATCCCTGACGAAAAATTCATATTTGTAGCGGAAGATATAAACGAACCTGTTTATAAGATAGACAAAATGTTCACTCAGCTTTTGAATATATCTCAATTCAGAAACAACCTGACAGGTATTGTGCTCGGGGATTTTTCCGGAATTGACAATGAAATTTACTTTAAAGATTTTTTTGAAGAGCTTGCGCAAAATCTTAAAATTCCTGTCATCGGCGGATTGAAATTCGGCCATTGCAAAGATATGCAAACCTTCCAAATCGGGGCTGATGTTATGCTCGATACAAACCTTTGCAAAATTTTTTATAAAAAAGTGTAGCTGTTCTTTTCTTTCTTTTAATCACAAAAAAGAAAGAAAATGAACATAAGAAAAAATAAGGACTAAAATTCTTAATACCAAAGCAACAAAACAAAAAGAGAGCCATCAATATTTGTCAGATTCTGAACACACACGAAATATAAAGGCTTCAATGGTTTGATGCTTCAGAATGACAGTTCAATTTTTGCCTGTTGTGGCGACTAATATCGCTAAACTAAAGTCAACACTACGACTTTGTATTACAGTTCATCGCACATAAATAAAATTTATACAATAAGCTAAAGCGATACTCTTACTTGTAATATAGTTGTTTTATCAACTACTGTCGACTATATGAAAAATTTGAAAATAACAACAAATTGGTTTATACTTTTGGAATGAAAGATTTACCCACATCAGCACAATCAGCAATAGAATACGGCGTAGTTGCACTGCTTTTGATGATTATAATAGCCGGCTCTTACAAACTGTATAAGGATTGGACTACTCCCGAGGCTCCGGTTGTGCATCAAACAAATTTGGAAAAAAGCAAAAAAATACTGGAAAAGCCTTCTAAAGAGCTTTGTTTGTACGTGATGCAACAGTGCAGAACAAAGTATAACCTTCAATAAAATGTTATGTTTGATTTAATAAAATCTGTTTACTGGGAAATTATGTCATATTTCGTGCCCGAAAAAATGGAGTACGAAATAACCGGCAAGTGTAAAAAATGCGGAAAATGCTGTAATTATATGTACAGTTATGATACATATACACCTGAAGAATTTAAAATAATGCAGTTTCTTTTTCCGTCATATAAAAGGTTTTATATAAAGGGAAAAGATGAGTACGGAAATCTTATTTTTGCCTGCAAATACGTAACCAAAGAAGGTTTATGTTCTGTATATGATAAAAGGCTGGATATGTGCAAAAGATACCCGCTTTCTAAAATAAGATATCCAGCTGATATGCACGAAGGATGCGGCTATACCGTCCACAAAAAACATTTTAAAGACTATTTGACCAAATCGTCGAAATTGTCCTGAGCGTATCTGTATAAATCATTGAGAGCTGTTTCTACCTTTTGACGGTACATTTCAGCGTCTTCTTTTGAACAATCAGCAGGTATGTATATAGGTTCACCATATACAGCAATTGTTTTAACTCCTAAAAAAGGAAAACGAAACTCATCCCAGGTGTTGAATTTTAAAAGCCATTTTGACGGAGAATACCAGGTCATAGGAACGATAGGAATTTGTGTAAGCTTTGCAATATTGATTACTCCGTCTTTAACTATTCCTTTAGGTCCTCTTGGTCCGTCTATGGTGATTGCTGCGTTTTCGCCCTGCTCAAGCTTTTCTATCATAGCAAGAGAAGCCGATGCTCCAGCTCTTTTGTAAGAGCCTCTGACAACCCTTATACCCATATGTTCAGTTGCTGCAGCAATGATATCGCCGTCGTTTGATTTTGAAATCATTACATTAAGGCTGCCTCTGTCTTCATTAGCATATAATGCACACTGATGAGCATGCCAGAGGGCAAATATTACGGGTTTTTCTTTAGGGTAGTTAATGTTTTTGCAGTTATAAAAGAGGCTCTCAAAAGCATAGAACCACTTTACTATGAATGATAAAATACTAACCAGATATCTTTTGTCTATTTTTTTGAACATATTTTATATTTTATATGAAACAAAAAAATTTGCATATTTGAATAATAGATTCTGTTATCTCCCTTGCTCAATCCTTTGATAATACTAATGTCTGCGCATTAAGTCCGATAGCTTAATTTCTTTTTTGATTTTCTTTTTTGTTTTTTTTACGGCTTGCAGTTGAGGTCTTTTTAGGCTGCTAAGCCCGACAGCATATCTTGCTTCCGGTTTTAGCATTAATATTTCTTTCATCAAATCAACAATTTCTCTCACGATTTTTTCCCTCTCTTTTTATTTGTATAAATCTTTATAACCTTCTGATTTCTTCATTATTATGAATTTTAACCTTGCAGAACGCTTTTTTTAATGTCCGCTTATGTTATATTGGAGACTATGAATGATGAGGTTCAAATTTTAAATGAGATAGAAAAAGCTGCTGAACTCTGCGAAAAAGAATATACTCGCAGTGAAATTTTTGCACTGCTTGAAATTGACTCTGCCGTAAATCCGGAAATGGATATTGAAAAACAAATTTGTATCTTAAAACTTGCAGATATTCGTTCTGTTGCAGAAGCAGACATTTTAATTCATCATCTTACAGGGCATCACGGGTTGATAAGAGAGGCGTGTGCTCAAAAGATAAACGATTTTTTTAAAACGGAAGAATTTGCAAAGTTTTTTCAAAACCAAAAAACTTATGACTCTCTGCTAAAAGCCGTAAATGATATAAACCCTAATATTTGCAGGCTTATTGTAGAAATTTTGCCATACGTTGAAGATAAGAATTACTTTTTAAATAACCTTTATGAACGCTTTCAGGTTATTTTTGACGAGCTTGAAAAACTCAAACGCAGCAACTGGTACACTAAAAAACTTTTTAATCTGTACTGGGGGCTAGAGGCGTTAAATTCCATGTGTCCGCCATGTGATGAAAAACTCAAATCCGTTATAGAACAGTGTTTGAAAATAAGAGAGTACACAATCCGGGAAAAAACAGCAATGCTTCTGTCCAATCTGGACGACAAGGTTGAATTTGTAAAAAAAGCAAGAGAAGAACTCTCTAAAGACACAAATTACTATGTTTTGCGCTATGCAAAACAATGGTCATAGAGTTTTAGCGGATTTTGATTTATGGCGTATTCATGTAAGAATATAATAATGTGGGGATTCCCGCTCAGACAAATTATTTACACAATACGGAAGCTGAAAAATGATAACTACACAGAATTTAACGGTAAGATTCGGTTCTCAGACATTGTTTGAGAATGTAAACATAAAATTCGTCCCCGGACACTGCTACGGCGTAATAGGCGCTAACGGTGCGGGCAAGTCTACCCTGCTCAGGGTTATATCAGGTGACATAGAGCCTACCTCTGGCGAAGTCCATATACAAAAGGGTATGAGAATCGCAGTCTTAAAACAAGACCACTTTGCTTATGACGCATATCCCGTAATAGATACTGTTATTATGGGGCATAAAAGACTGTATGACGTTATGAAAGAAAAAGAAGCCCTTTATGCAAAACCTGATTTTACCGACGAAGACGGGATGAAGGTTTCGGAACTTGAAACAGAATTTGCTGAACTTGACGGCTGGCAGGCGGAATCTCAGGCTGCAACTCTGTTAAGCGATTTGGGTATTGAAGACGACAAACACTATGAACTGATGAGCGAGCTTTCCGGCAGCGAAAAGGTCAGAGTTCTTCTTGCTCAGGCGCTTTTTGGAAATCCCGATATCCTGCTTCTTGATGAACCGACAAACCACCTTGATATTACGACAATCAAGTGGCTTGAGGAGTTTTTAATAAACTTCCAGAACACTGTTATTGTTGTTTCTCACGACAGAAATTTTCTTGATAAAGTTTGTACCAATATTGCGGATATTGATTACTGTAACATACAGCTTTATACGGGCAACTATTCCTTCTGGGCACAGGCAAGCCAGTTGATTCAAAAACAAAAAGAAGAGCAAAACAGAAAAACGGAAGAAAAAATTGAAGAGTTAAAAGCCTTTATTGCAAGGTTTAGTGCTAATGCGTCAAAAGCTGCTCAGGCAACTTCAAGAAAAAATATGCTCGATAAACTTACCCTGGAAGACATAAAACCGTCCTCAAGAAAATTTCCGAGGATACGCTTTAATTACAAAAAAATTCCAGGAAAAGATGTTTTGCATATTGAAAAATTGAACAAATCAATAGACGGACAGCTTCTTATAAAAAACTTTTCTCTTGATGTTTATCAGGGTAACAAAGTTGCATTTCTAAGCCGTGACCCTATGGTTGTGACTACGCTGTTTCAGATATTAGCGGGGGAAATTGAACCTGATTCCGGCAAGGTGGAATGGGGTGTAACAGCTACACGCTCTTATTTTCCGAAAGACAATAACGCTTATTTCGATACAAAAATAAGTCTTATTGACTGGCTCAGACAGTATTCTGAAGAGCAGCACATCAGCTACATAAGAGGGTATCTCGGCAGAATGCTCTTTACCGGTGAAGAATCGGAAAAAAGCGCAAATGTACTTTCCGGCGGAGAAAGAGTACGCTGTATGCTCGCAAAAATGATGGTTGCGGAATCCAACGTCCTTATCTTCGACGAGCCGACAAACCATCTTGATCTGGAAGCAATTACCGCCTTAAACAACTCTCTGATAGATTTTAACGGAACGGTGTTGTTTACATCTCAAGACCACGAGTTTATCCAAACCGTTGCGGATAGAATTGTTGAAATTTCGCCAAACGGCTGGATTGAATCTTATTATAAATATGAAGAATATATGCTTAATCCGGAAATGAAGAAAAAACGGGAGCTTTTGTACAGAGATAAAGAGGCTTCAAAAAAATAGTAAAAAAGCGGAAGTTTAACTTTCCGCTTTTTTTATATGTGTTGTAATGATATTACATTTTTGCAGCGTCTGCGTATTTCTGATCAATTTTTCCGTTGTTGTAGCCTTTTTGTTCCGTCAAAGCTAAGACTGAAGTAAGAACCAATGCTCCGATTAAACCTATGGCTTTGTATTTGCCCGGAAGTTTTGCAAATTTATTTAATGCAGTAGTCGCAAAATTCTTGAGTTTTGAAGCTGCTTTTGCCAGAGATGGCTTGATTTTGTTAATAACCGGTGCAGCGACTTCTTTTGCTTTGCCAAAAGCTTTGCAGATAGCACTTTTTGCTTTGCCGAAAAATGCAGCAAGTTTGTTGGTTATTTGGTTTTCAGGTATATGCGTTTTAGCTTTTTGATAAATATTTTTGGCTTTATCTGCGGTTTGTGCATAAACCTTTTTTAACCCGCCGTTAGCAAGAAACTCTGCACCTTTTGTAAGATCTTTGTCGATTCTTTTAACAAATGCGTTATTTGGATTATCTAAAATAGCTTTACCGGCAACTGTTCCTGCTCCGAGTACGGCCCCTGCAGCAGCAGTATATTTTATATTGTTAGCTCTTTTTTCCTGCTTATTTTTTCCCTTCAAAATAGCATTGTATTGTACGTTGTTTACATCTGTTAAATGAACGCCTGAAACCATTTATACCTACCTTTTCTAAAAACGATTGAACACTTTTACCACTTCTGTTTTAATAAACAAATTTATTGAAATAAATTTGCTTAAATTCTCAAATTTAGCTTAATGTTTCTTAACAAAAAGAAAAATGCGCTAATTGCAATTTATAATGTTTTAGTTTTAAAAAAGCTATTTGTTTGTTTTTATAAAGATATGTAAATTTACTACGAAAGTAGTATATTTGTATAATGCCGTGTATAAAAAAAGATGTTATAATATACATGTAAGTTATATTCATAATCGTAAAACAGGGAGAATCAACAAACAAAGTATCAGCCGATTGAAAGGGCATAAAATTATATGAATAAAGTACAATTTCACAGTGACCTGGATAGGTTAATTGAAATTCTACCGCCAAAGATTACAAAATGTTTGAGCCATGAAGCATTGGATGACGTAATTGAACTGGTATTAGATTTAGGCAGACAGCCCGAAATACGGCATGCTGACGGAACAATAGATTACCTCGGCGAGGATAATATTGTTGATGAAGATATAAAATACATAACTGACAGAGTTCAGGAATTTACCAAGGACAATCGTTCGGGTATCCCGGGCACACTGCACAGAATCAGTGCAATAAGAAACAGACAGGGCAAAATTGTAGGTCTTACGTGCAGAATAGGGAGAGTTGTTACAGGTACAATTGCTTGCATAAAAGATTTTGTCGTACAAAATAAAAGTATTTTGTTCTTAGGACGACCCGGTGTAGGCAAAACAACTAAATTGAGAGAAATCTCAAGACTTGTTGCTGACGAGCTGCACAAGCGTGTCGTTGTTGTAGATACCTCTAACGAAATTGCCGGTGACGGTGATACACCGCATCCTGCAATCGGTCACGCCAGACGTATGCAGGTTACTCAGCCGGAATTTCAAAAAGATATTATGATAGAAGCGGTTGAAAACCATACACCGGAAGTAATTGTTGTGGATGAAATCGGCACGGAAGCAGAAGCACAGGCTGCAAGAACAATCGCAGAAAGAGGTGTAATGCTTATTGCAACCGCTCACGGAAATTCTCTTGAAAACCTTATTAAAAACCCTGTTCTTTCAGACCTTGTCGGCGGTATACAGTCTGTTACCTTAGGTGATGACGAGGCAAAAAGAAGAGCTTCTCAAAAAACGGTTCTCGAAAGAGAAAAACAGCCGACTTTTGATATTGTAATAGAAATTATCGACAGAAATACTCTTGCTGTTTATCCCGATACTGCTGAGGCGGTGGACTGTATTTTAAGAGGCTGGCCGATTAAACCCGTAATAAGAAAAGTTGATATGACTCAACCGCAAGAACCGAATCTTATGGAAAAAATAAATCAACTTGATAATAAAATTACTTCTGCTAACAATGCTCTTAATTTCAGTTTTTCACGAGAAAAATATGTAAAAGAGGTAAAAGGTTATAAAAAAATCTATATTTATGCCGTTAGCCGTTCTATAATGGATAAATCCATTGAACGACTCAACCTTAATGCGGAACTGACAAAAAATATTGATGATGCTGATATAATAATTGCACACAAGAATTTTGCCAAAGGCGGCAATAAGATTTTGAGCATTGCAAATGAATACAGACTTCCTGTTTATTATGTACGCTCAAATTCAACATCTCAGGTTCAAAAAGTGTTAAAAGAAGCCCTAGGCTTGAAAGACGACAACAGGATAGTTTTTCATGACGAAACAGAAGAAGCTCTTGATGAAACAAAAGAGGCGATTCAAAAAGTTATGGAAACCGGTGAGTCCGTTGAACTTTCACCGCAAAGCCAGCATATAAGAAAATTGCAGCACGACCTTGTAGACCAGCATAACTTGTCCTCAGTCAGCCTCGGTGAAGGTGAGGACAGGCACCTTAAAATACTTGGTGCAAAAGAGCTAAAGCAGGATATCGGCTAATTTTTGAGGTCTGAGTCTTTTAATTTTTCAAGAATAGTTTTTGCTCTTGCCGTGTAGCTGTGGCGTTTATATACATTCGTGAAGCCGATGGTTGCTATTTTTTGTGCGATATTAACATTGTTCAGGTAAAATTCTGTTTTATCAAGCAGGTCATAAACATCTTTGTATGTTTCAAGCTCTTTTGAAACAAGGAAATTTCGTTCAATGTCTTCCAAGTCGTCGGTTAGAAGAAACCCCCGAGAGGCAAGAACTTCAAATACTCGATAATTTAAACCCGATTTTCCCTGCAAGGTGATATTTATGTTAACAAAACTGTTTGCATAAACTTTAGCAAGCTCTTGTTCCGTTGTTAAAAAACCTCTGTAGGCACTTTTGTAAATATCAAGTTCTTTATCCGTAAGGAACTGTTTTTCCTTCATATCGTCAAGGCTTTGCAGAAAGTGCCTTTCATATGAAAAAATATTTACTTTCGAGCCGAATTTTTTTATTAATGCGGCAAGAATTTTTTGTCGTTTTTCTCCGAGCGGGCGTCCTACAAAAGAAATTGCGTATGTAGGTGTATGTTCGTCAAATTCATCAATTCGGTAGGCTTTTGCGTTTACTGCGAGCGGTAAAAATGAACAATTCGGAAGTTCTTTTGCAAAACCTCTATCCCACATAAAAGAGTAGGCATTTAGTTTTTTAAATTCTTCGTACAGATATGGTTTGTTTACACAGGCGTATTTGCCCTGCGGTTCGTCAGCAAAATAGTGCACGAGTTTGAACTTGTTTTGATTATCAATAATATAATTTTTTAGTTCGTCGTTGTCGCAGAATAAAAAACCGTAATCGTATCCCAGAATAATATCAGGCTTAAATTTTTTAATATCGTCAACCGTAAGCTCTCTTAAGTCTTTGGCCATAACAAAGCAGCCGTTTGACTTAAATCCCTGCTTAAACCCTCGCATTATAAGAGTTCCGGCAATACTGTTCGGTAATGTAATTAGCACTTTAATCATAACTTTATTGTACTTTCTGTTCTTTGGAAGCGTCAATATTTTAATATATACTTCGGCAGATTAAAGTCTGCCCTGCGACTCGCAATGACAAATAATGTTCCCTCTCCGACAGGAGCGGATTTTGACGGGCACGCCGTGTCGCAGACCCAGTGCCCATGTGAGGACGGACGTTACTCCGTCCGAACGTCAAAATTCAAGACAGAGGGCTGGGGTGAGGGTTGGCAAAATCAAAACCACGTAAATGACAGCCAAGAACATAGGTCAGATTCTGAACACACACAATCATTGCAAAACCGCAAAGACGAATGCTTCAGAATGACGAAACGCCTTTTGCCTTCGGGTGACGACTAATCTCGGCAGACTAAAGTCTACTCTACTTCTTGTTCCCGAATTACTTAACATATAAAATGTTGACGAAGCAAAAAAAATAATTATCATATATTTATGAAGAAAATAATTACCATCGCAGCATTATTAATAGCTCTTATTCACATACCTGCATTTGCGCAGACTGATTATGCAACCTTGTATCAAGAGGCACAGGTGCCGGATTTTAAACTTGTGCATGATATAGACCCGTATCAAAATGAAGATTATCAAAAATATGCGTGGTCGCCGTTTCCTTTGTTCAGACTTGCATCTGATGTTTATTTTAAAGGTCAGACAATTCCGGCAGGATACTATATACTTACCCCCCGTGAGATGAACGGCAAGTACTATATGTTTTTTAAAGAATCGGGAAAGGTAAAATATATTATACCTATCGTAAAAAAAGAACTTGTACCGGTTGATTTTTATCACAACAAATTGCCTACTCCCAAATACACAAAATGGCAAAAGTTCTGCAAATCCGTGCGTGACGGTTTTTATAAGGTGTTCAGAAATTCTTCCAGAAAAGCACCTCCGCCTAACTCATATATCGTAACGGAAAATATTGAGGGCGATATGTATCTTGTTGTGCTCTATTACGGAGAATCTAAATATTATATGGTTTTTAAGTCAAACAAGTACTAAAACGCAAAAAAATTTTTTCACGTTTTTTTAACCGTACATGATTGGTAAAATTTTTTATAATAATTTAATTAGTAAAAAATCTCACATAGCTTTTAAATCAAATGTACAGCAAACAGACAAGCAAAAAACTGATTGCGCTATGATGTTTAGCGCTGTTTCCGTGCCTACATTGCTGGCTTATATGAATACTATAAACGCCCCTCAAAATATAAAAATAAAATATTTTAACACACTACCTGAGGATAAGCTGCAGCAAAAATATGCACAAATTGCAGCGCAAGAAGCCGAAGAACTTCAGCAAAGAGAACATATTCAGGGGCAGGAGTTAAGCTGGATAGAAGAATTACCTGCAACACAGCTGCAACGCCTTGATGAAATTTATGCGCTTGCGGATTCCCTAAAACAAAACGGCGGCGGCAAGCTTGGGATAATAGGCATAGGCGGTTCAAAACACACTATAGAAAATATGCTTGCTCTTTTCGGTTTGTCGGATAAAGCAGTATTTCTATCCTCTGTAACACCGGAGGATGAGCAGACTTTTATAAAAAAGCTCGGTGATAAAGATACTGCCGCAATAATGGTTGCATCAAAATCAGGAACAACTCTGGAACCTTCTAATGATTTTGAATATGTTCAAAAGGTTCTCGGTGAAGATTTTAAAAACTATGTTTGTATAACGGATAAGGATGAAAATAAAAGCAAACTGCGCAAAATTGCCAATGAAAAAGGCTATAAATGCGGAATTATTCATGACGGCTGCGGCGGAAGGTTCGGCGCTTTTGATGACCACACGCTTGTTGCCCTTGCCTATTGCGGTTTGTCTAAAAATGACATGCAAAGGCTTTTGAAGGCTTCAATTAAAGCGCAAAAGAAATTCTTAAATCCCGATATAAAAGCTAATTTAGCTTTGCAAAGAGCTGCTTTTAACACGGAATGTGTATTATCCGGCAAACAAAATCAGTATGATTATTACTTTGGCGACAGGTTTGAGGGTACTACCTTGTGGAATACTCAATTGAAAAAAGAATCGCATAAATCCTTGTACAAGGTCAGCGGTGATCTTGTCGGGCCTGCTTTCCTGCACAACTCAACTGAAAGCGATCTTGATGAAGATAACACAACTTCTTTTTATACGTTTAATTCCGTAAAAAATGACGGAACCGAACCGTATAAGGCTTACAATGCATTACTTAACGGCAGTTTGAAGGCTTATGCTGCTGTTCATCCGGTTTCGCAGATAGAGTTAAAAGATTTTTCTCCGGAGGCTGTTGCGGAATTTATTGAGCTTAAACATTTTGAAACGATTTATACAGGCATGCTGCTAAGGGCAATGAAAAATACAGCAAATAATAAGACCGAAAAACCTGACCGTCTGCCGGAGGTTCTTCAGCCTCATGTGAATATTTATAAAAAAGAAGTAAATAAAATATTAAACAGTTAAAAACTATCCTCTTGAATAAGTCTGTCTAATATAATTTGCATTTTTTCGGATTCCTGAGCGAGTCTTCTGACATCAGCAAGTCTTTCATCATCAGAGTTATATTGATTTCTCATCGCTTCAAGCTCGCTGTGATCAAAGAATTTACCGCCGCAGAAATAACATTCGTCAATTGTAATGTCCTGTTTTGCACTTACGTGGTTTTTAACCATCGGCTTATGGCAGAGGGGGCATTCTCTTTCAACATCTTTGTTTACTTCAATATAATCTCTGTCTTTTTTTGCTTCTGAAATCGGAGTTATGTCCTCTGCTTTTTCATCGAGTTTTTTTAGCTCTCTGTTGTCCAGCCAGATACCGCCGCAGCCGTCAAGACAAATATCTACCATAAAGTCCTGATTTTCAAGGTAAACTTTTTTCATAATTTTGCCGCAAGCCGGGCAGGTAATAATTTCATAATTGTCAGCCATCGATAAATTCCTTTATTAATTTTTATATAATAAAAGATTATAACATTTTTGATAAAAATTGCTATCATAAATACCCAATATAGAGTATTTTTGCTAAAATATTTTCATATAGTCAACTGACCCCGACAAGGTCAGAATACGGCACGGAAAAATTACATTTTTCCTTTGCCTACCTCTAAAAAACGATATTTAATCGTTTTTCAGAGTTCTTGGGTGCAATAAACAAGTGCGATATTGACTATACAACAAGGGCACCCGCAACAAGTGCATGGGGTCACTTGAGCAAAATTATAGCTTAGGCGATCTCGCTAACTCTCATCAATGTGCCAGTGGCACATTGACTCAGCAGAGTGTGTACCACTACTACAAGCGAGATCCCTCTTAGACAAATTACGGTTATTAATGAGAGGCAGGTTATGAATTTTATAAAAAAACATAAAATATTTTTATCAATTATACTTTGTATAATACTTGTTTTATATGTGCTCTTTGTTTTTGCTCTGCCAAAACTGGTTAATCTTAACAACTACAAAGACGAAATAAAAAAACTCGTTGAGCAGAGTACAAAATTGTCTTTTGAACTGCAGGACATAAAACTTGTCACCACACCTTCTTTAAAAGCTGGTGCCAAACTCTCTGGTTTAAAAATAGCTTATCCTGACGGAAAAGAGATTGTAGCAGCCGAAAATGCCGAGGCAAAAATATCTATTCTGCCTTTAATTTTTAAGACATTAAAAATCAGCGATGTAACCGTAAACTCTCCGTCTTTCAATTTAGTATTCCTTACAGACGGACAAATTGATATTGTTAAATACATAACAAATAATCTTGAACAAACTTCTCAAGCCTCACAAACACCTGCTGCGGAATTGCCTTTAAAAATATCAGCGAGTTTGCCTGTTGTTAAAGTTACCGATTATTCTTTAACTTTAAAAGATGAAAAATCTTCAAATATGTTTGCAGTAAAGGGTAACAATTTTGTATTTGATAAAGCCGTATTGAATAAACATTTAAGAGTTACAACAGACGGAAAAATTCTTGTTAATGATAATACAAATGTAAACTATGATGTGAGACTCGCAAGCTTCTGGCCTGCGATTACAGCGTCCGAAACAACTGATAATCAACAGCAGACGATGCCGCAGATTGATTTTATACAGGAGCTTGTCAAATACGACCCCAAAGCTGATATTAAAGCTGATATTACCGCAAAAGAACACAACGGACACATTGATCTTGACGGATATTTGAACGTTGATAAATTAAGTATTAAACTGAACGGGAAAAAACTTCCGGACAGCCATTTTCATTTGTTGTCAAAAGGACATGAAACAGACATTGACTCCGCTGTTTATGTCAGCGCAAGCGAAAAGGCTAATCTTCAATCCAAAATAACCACAGGTAATAAAACTAAAGTTGATGTTAACCTTAGTACAGATAAAATTAGTTTTTCAAGCTTACAAAATTTTGCAATTGCGCTTTTGAATTCGCTCAATATGCAAAATGATATTGCTTCGTTAAAAGTTACAGGCTACATAAAATCAAATTTTAACGTAAAAACTGATTTAAAAACTTTTGAATCTTCTGGAACCTTTAACATTGTGGATGGTTCTGTTGCCCACAAAGTCATTCCCGTGACAATTAACGATATAACAGCGTATATTGATTTTTCCGGTAATGCTTTAAATATTAAAGATGCATATACATATGTAAACGGTACAAAAATAACAGCAAAGGGTTCTGTGGATTCTTCTTCAAACGCTGATGTTTCTGTTTCTTCCGGAAATATCAATATTGCACCACTGTTCAATGCGTTTGCCCCTGCGGATATGAAAAAATCCTTTGTCTTAAACAGCGGTATTCTCAATATAGATGTAATTTTGAAGGGTAAATTGTCTGAAATTCAACCCGATATAGATGTTGCTTTGACAAAATTCCTTCTTAAAACAAAAACTCCAATGCCTGTAATCTCCGTGAATATACCTTCGTTAAAAATCGATGTTAATCCGCAGCAGGCTGTTATAAACCCTTTCGATATTGTTTTTAATTCTTCCAACGTCAAAGTTTCAGGCAGTGTAAAAGATTACCTTAAAGATATGAAAATAAATATCACTGCCGACGGCTCAATAAAAGCAAACGATATCAATTTGCTGCTTCCGAAAGAAACAAGAGCTCTGATAGGTACAAAAGGCGCTATACCCGTTAAGGCTCTGATTAGCGGCAATGCGCAAAAAATTGATATCAAAGCTCAGGCTTATCCTGACGCAAACAACTACTTTTCTCCCGTAAGCGTTAAGAAGATGACGGGCAAAAACGGGCTTGTCAATGCAGAGTTGTCATATGCAAATGACAATCTTGATATTGTTGATGTCTCTCTTTATATGCCTTCAAAATCAACTGTTTCTGAGGATTTTGCAAAAAACAAAAAGGGTGCGTCAAAAATGGCGGGAATTTCAGGAACAATTGCGAATATTTCCTCTAGTTATCCGCAGATGAAAATACTCTTTTCAATTCCGGAACCCGTATTGTTATCACACACTCTCATGCCTGATGCTTCCTTAACGGCAAGGGGGGATTTGAATTTAATCGGTACGCTTAATGCTCCGGCTTATAAAGGTTTTATTTCTATAAAAGATATAAATCTTCCTTCATTGCTTACAAAAGTTCAGGGAGTAGATTTGGAATTCAATGACAACACAATCAGTGCAAATATCCAGAATCTCGATATAAATAAAACGGTTTTGAATATTATTGCTGATGCTTCTGCTGCTTTTGGCGATGTGTTTGTAATAAAATCAATGAAACTCTCCAGCAATGATTTAAATGTTGACAATCTCTTTGCCGCTATGGACAAAATGAATGCTCTGTTTGCATCTTCTGCCGGAGCGGGCAGTTCTTCCGGTTCTGCAGCGGGCAATGTTCTGCCGGTTAAAATTTCCAACGGTACGGCTGAGATTAAAAAATTCACAATGAAACAAATCGGCGGAAACTTTATTGCTTCCGATATTACCGGCGGTTTTACTCTGGTAAACGACCTTGTAAGAATACCGGATCTTAAAGCTTCTGTATATGGCGGAACCGTAAATGCCGATGTGTCCTACAACGTAAAAACCACCGCTGTAACAGCAAAAGTTAAGGGCGTGAAAGTAGATGCAAATAAAGCTGTCGGGGTCTTTACAGGATTAAAAGACCAGATTAAGAGTAATCTGGATTTTAATGCAGATATAAAACTAAAAGGCACTACTTATGAACAGCAGATGAAATCTCTTAACGGGACTGCTGATTTTGAACTTAAAGACGGACAACTTGGCAGTCTGGGACGTTTTGAGTCCTTCTTACAGGCTGACAACCTGTTGTCACAAAGTTTTGTAAAAACAAGTATAGGAAGTCTTGTTAATACGATATCGCCTTATAACACGGGCAAGTTTTCTTATCTTAACGGCAAAGTTGTTCTCTCCGGCGGAAAAGCCGTACTTCAACAGGTAAAAATGTCAGGCGAGCATATGTCGCTTCTGCTACAGGGAACTGTAAATATTCTGTCTTTGGATTCCAGTATAGAAATTCTCGGTTCTTTGTCAAATGAAGTAGTGACGGCACTCGGACCGATTGCAGACCTGTCTGTGGAAAAATTTGTGTCTTTGATTCCGACCTTCGGAACAAAAATCGCATCGGCAATGAATACATTTAATGCCGCTGCGAACAAGACAGTTTTACAGACTATTCCGCCTCTGACACCTGCTAAAACAAATACAAAGTCCTTTAAAGTTAATTTAAAAGGCAATTTAAATAAACCTGCTTCTGTTTTTGACGGTTTCAAATGGCTGAATACTCCCGAAAAAATTCAAGAAGAGCAAACGGAGTTAAATAAAGAAGTTCAGCAGCAGACAGCGACCGTGACAAAAGAGGAGCTTAAACAACAGGCACAGCAGGCGGTTTCTCAGACAAAGGAACAAATGAAACAAAACGCTGTTCAGGCTGTTAAAAATAATGAAAAGGTTCAACAACTACAAGAAAATAAAGCGGTAAAGGTTCTTGGCGGACTTTATAATATATATAAAAATTCTAAAGAATCGCAACAATCACAACAAAACGCAACACCCGCAGCCGAACAGAGTGAAAAATAAAAATGAAAAACAAAACCATAAAAACAACACTAACCTTTTTAATAACAACTGCTGTAATAATTTCTGCCGTTAATACAGCCTGTGCGGTTGAAGAATTAAAAAAAATAAACCTTGATGACGCTATAGAGCTTTCTATTTCCAACAATCTGGATTTGCAGGCTGCCAGGATTGATGTTGAACTTGCAAAAAATGATATTAAAAGCGCAAACAGGTTAAAGAATCCGGATATCAATATTTTTTATAATTTCGGAAAGGCAGGAAAAAGTGAACCTCAACAGATAGGTCTGTCTGAAACTATTGAAATAGCAAAACGAGCACCACGTAAAAATTTTGCAAAATCTAATCTTTATAAAAAAGAGATAGATGTAAAATTATCCGAATTTACACTGGAAATGGACGTGCGGGAAACCTATGCCGATCTTGTCGGTGCAAAAACGATTCTCAGCTCGCTTGAAGAACAGAAAAAACTTTTACAGGAGCTTTTAAAAATTGCACAGAATAAATACAAAACAGATACCTATGCTCAAACAGAAGTTATACAGGCCCAAATAGCTCTTAACCAACTTGAAACCAAAATTAATACAGCAAAAACAAGTGTAACTACGGCAAGGAACAATTTTAACAAAACTCTTAATTTAAAAGAAAACTCTGCAGTAATCTACGATACCAAAGAGGACAATCTCCCTGATGAAACTGTTTTTATTTCGTTAAAAACACCTGATTTTAATGACCCTATTCCGGATTTTGATTCTATTGCCACAAGGGCGCTTGAAAAAAGACTGGATATTCGTGCAGCAAAGCAGGAGATTGATATTGCAAAAAAGAATCTTACAGTTGTAGAAAGACAGCGAATCCCCGATGTTGAAATATCCGGCGGATATTCTTACCTGCCGCAATCTCACAGCGAAACAGGACATTTTGAACCAGGCGCCTACGCTGCTGCGGGAATAAATAATATTCCTCTTTTATATACCTATAAGCCTGAAATTAAAAATGCTAAATTGCAGATTGAACAGGCTCAAATAAATTATGAATCCGCTAAAAATAAAGCGCTTAAAGATTTGTCCTCGGCTTATGACAAATTTACAACCTCACGCACGAATCTTTTGTTTTACAAACAAAAGCTGATAAAGGATTCTCAAGAGCTTATAGATATTTCTAAAAAGAATTATAATGCGGGGAAAACTGATCTTACTTCTGTAATTGTTATGCAGCAGTCTTATCAAGAGATTGTAACCGGTTATATATCCGCTCTGACTGATTATTATACAGATTGGATAGACTTTTTAAGAGAAGTAAATAACGAAGAATTTGAACTTTATCCGGAGAATTTGTAACCCTGCTATCTTTGTTTTGCCCGTAATTATAAGCAAAGAGCATTTGACTTAAACAATATCTTTGCAGGCAAATTGCAAAAAACTGCCCATTAAATTTTCATTCCATACCTTAACCGTCGGCGGAACTTTTAACACTGCGGGGGTAAAATTCCATATGTATTTAATGTTTGACTGAATCAAAAAATCGGCTACTTGCTGTGCGGATTGTCTTGGAACGGTTAAAATTGCAAGTTCAACACCAAGGCGCTGCACCAGATTAGGCAGTTTGGATATATGAAAAATCTGTTTGTTGTTAACCTGTATATCTATTTTCTGCGGGTCATTGTCAAACAGCGCCAGAATATTTAAACCGTAGCTGTTAAAGCTGTCATACTTTGCAAGTGCAAGCCCCAAATGTCCGGAACCTACAATAAAAGCATCTTTGGTTTTTGAAAAACCAAGAGTTTTTTCAATGGAATCTTTTAGGTCTTTTACCATGTACCCTACACGACATTTGCCGGCGTTATTCAACAGTTTAAAATCTTTACGCACCTGCGAATCGTCAATACCGAGACGCTGCGCAATTTGCGGGCTTGATATTGTGTCAATTCCGGCTTCAATATATTCCACCATAATACTGTGATAAAGAGTTAATCTGTTTGAAACTTTTTCTGGTATGTTTTTACTCATGGTTTGCTCAACATTTGTACTTTCATCATTAATTAATAAGAATTATATATCAAATAAAGAAAAAAATCACGATTTACTTATCAAATCTGTTCGAGAAAAATTCGTGATAAGTAAATTGTCGGTTTGGCATACCTTGATGTGTGCACGTAAAAAACGTAATCAATCAGTGCAGCAGGGCGACTTTAGCTGCCGTTAACATATCGTTGCCTGCAGGCAACGATATGTACTGTCATTACGAAGCATCAGGCTTTTGAAGTCTTTATCAATCGTAATCTGCCCAATGTCCTTGGGTGTCTTTCGTTATCTGCAACTTCAAAGCTTGCTTCTCAGTATTAAATAACAAATGATTTATCCGCTTGCCAATTACGATTAATTAACATAAAATAATAATTGTAAGGGTGAAAAAAATCACTATTTTATCTATTCATAATAAATATTTAGGAATTAATATTCTGCAGACAGTTAATAAGGAAAAAACAATGGAAAAAGAAAAAGAAAACACAAAAACTGTTACCATTAAAGTTTGCATGGGCAGTTCATGCTTTGCAAGAGGAAATGCAGCAAACCTCGATTATATCGAAAATTTTGTTAAAGAACACGGTCTTGATGCCAAAATTGAAGTTGTTGGCAGCAGATGCGAAAACAACTGTGCGGTTGGTCCGAATGTTATTATTAACGGCGAAAACTGCGAAGCTGCTTCACCCGTAAGACTGGAAGCATTACTTAAAAAATATTTATAATCATTATCTAAAAAGCCTGCCTTTAAAACTTTGAAGGCAGGCTCTCTACTTTATCAGATAAACATTACAGAATCTTTGTTTTCCGCATTAATCGTGCGAATTTTGTTTTAATCAAGAATTAATAATCATAATAAGGGGTCTTAAATGAACAGCCAGTATCCTATCTATACACTCCAGAACGAATGTGTTGACTGCTACAAATGCGTGCGCCAGTGCAGCATGAAGGCTATCCGCATAGAAAACGGACACGCCTCTGTTATTCCTGAAAGATGCATTGCCTGCGGTCACTGTGTTCTTGTTTGCCCGTCGGAAGCTAAAAAAATCAGAAACGATATAAACAAAGCACGAGCAGTCTTGACGGCAAAAAGCAGAGTTTTTGTTTCTCTTGCGCCAAGCTGGGCAGGATATTGGAACTGTGGCAGCGAAAAACTCATTTCAGCAATTAAAAAACTCGGATTTGAAGGCGTATCAGAAACTGCACTCGGCGCTCAAGAAGTTTCCATCGAGGTTACAAAACTTCTCTCAAAACGTGACAGCAAAATTCATATCTCAAGCGCCTGCCCCGCAATCGTGGACTACGTAAGACTCTACATGCCGGAATACACAAAATATATCACCCCCGTAGGCTCTCCGGCTATGACCCACGCAAAACTTCTAAAACAAAGATACGGCGATGACATAGGCGTTGTTTTTGTCGGCCCCTGTATTGCAAAGAAAAACGAAGCCGACAGAAACCCGGAACTTATCGATGTTTCTCTTACCTTCCACGAGCTTTCACAGTGGCTTGCTCAAGAAAGCATTGAGCCTGAAAATATCGAGCTTGCTCAGGATACAAGGTTTGTGCCTAAAAAAGCATACGAAGGTGCATACTATCCTATAGAAGGCGGGATGAATAAGACAATAAGACTCTCGGGCTGCGCAAAAGATATTCAGCTGGTCAGCGTAAGCTCTATTCCTGCCTTTAGAGATTCTCTGGAAAATCTTAACCCCGAAAGTCTTGACAGAACAATATTTATAGAGGCTCTTGCCTGCCCGGGCGGCTGCGCAAACGGCCCCTGCAAAGACCCGTCAAAACCGGGGGTTATCACTATGTCTGATATTTTGCGTACAGTGAAACTGAGAGATGATATCCCGACAGAACCCGAAGTTGTAGTTGAAAAAGAGTATCACGAATCACCGCAAAATACTAAAAAATACACACCGGAGGAAATCGCAGAAGCCATGGCAAGAATCGGCAAACACGGCGTTGAAGACGAACTCAACTGCGGCGGCTGCGGTTATGATACCTGCAGACAACTTGCGGAAGCTCTCTTAAACGGCGACGCCGAGCCATCGATGTGCGTTTCTTATATGAGAAAATTAGCTATCAGAAAGGCCAGTGCAATGCTTCGTTCTATGCCGTCGGCAATTGTTATGGCGGATGCTGATTTGAACATACTTGAAACAAACGAGGCTTTTGTAAGAATGTTTGCTCCTGACCTTATGGAACTGTTTAACGGCAGACCCGAAGGACTGGCAGGCGGTGCATTAGACAGGGTTGTTCCGTTTACCGATTTGTTTAAGCGTACTTTAAAATCCGGTAAAGATATACACAAGGAACGCTATCCGATAGGCAAAAACCTATATGATATAGCGGTGTTTGAAATCGAGCGCAACAAATTCGTAGGTGCGGTTATCACCGACGTTACCCAGACGGAAATGAAGCGTGAACAAATCGCTAAAAAAGCTCATGAGGTTATCGAAAAAAATATTGCAACCGTACAAAACATTGCCTGCCTGTTAGGCGAGCATATGGTTGATACGGAATTGTTATTAAGCCAGATTGCTCAAGGGTATGAAGACAACGCACCCGAAACCGAGGACTCTGAAATAACCGAAAACGGAGAAAATTAATGGCGGAAAAATCTTTCTTTGTTGATATTGACTGCTTTCAGCAGAAAAAACACGGACAAAATGCCTTTGGCGACTGCTTTAAGTCAAAACGATTTACGGATGAAGGACGCCTTCTCGCCGTGCTGTCAGACGGTCTTGGCAGCGGAATCAAGGCGAATATTCTTGCCACAATGACCGCAACAATGATTCTTAAATTCATTGAGGACGGTAAGGACATATTAAAGGCAACGGAGGTTATTATGAACTCTCTGCCTGTTTGTCAGGTCAGAAAAATCAGCTACTCGACCTTCTCCGCTTTTGAATGCTCTGACGAGGGCGAGATAAAAATAGTAGAAGAAGGCAATCCGGATTTTATTCATATAAGAAGCGGCAGAATAGTTGAGCATACACCGAGGATTGTCACCTCTAAAAAATTTACAAACCGCCATATGCATCTTTATAACTTCAAACTCGAACCCGAGGACAGACTCATTTTTTGCTCGGATGGCGTGACACAGGCTGGTATGGGGACTGACGAATACAAACTCGGCTGGCGAAGAGAAGGCTTGATAGAATTTGTGGAAGCTGAAATTAAACGTGACCCGTCAATTTCCAGCAGACATCTTGCAATGGAAATAGTTAAAGAATCAATCAGAAAAGAACCCGACCATCAGTCCAAAGACGATGTATCAGCGCTTGTTCTGTACTTTAGACAGCCGAGA
This sequence comes from Candidatus Gastranaerophilales bacterium, assembly GCA_944325555.1. Classification (GTDB taxonomy): domain Bacteria; phylum Cyanobacteriota; class Vampirovibrionia; order Gastranaerophilales; family Gastranaerophilaceae; genus Limenecus. The sequence continues at coordinate 32,536 of CALVAN010000010.1, forward strand.
AAGCTTCTTATTTTTACAGGCCCGCCCTATAGACAGGATAGAGATGCAGAGTATTCAAAAATCTTTGACGACTTTGACGGAAGAAAGGCTATCGTAGGCGGAACTACGGCTAACCTTATCGCAAGAGAGCTCGGGCGTGAAATTACCACGGAAAAATATAACAAGGGAATGCTTCCTGCATGTTCGCATATGGACGGGGTTGACCTGATAACGGAAGGTATTTTGACGCTTACAAAGGTGCTTGAATACTTGAACGAAGGTTATGATCGCTGGCCCGATGACGCAGCAGGCAGATTGATAGAACTTTTGCTTGATTCAGACGTCATAAACTTTATGATAGGGTCAAAGCTTAATCAGGCACATTATGACCCTGACCTGCCTTTAGAGCTTGAGATTCGTAAAAATGTCGTAAAACAACTGGAAAAAATTTTATCAGGACGTTATATTAAGAAGGTAAACCTCAAGTTTATCTGACGGAATTACAAAATTTCAGACACCACCTAAATTTTTTAAAGGGAGAACTAAATGACTGATACAAAAATATTGTTAGAACTATGTTTCGGTACAACATGCTTTGTTATGGGAGCATCAAAATTGCAGGAGATTGAATCTCTTATTCCGCCCCAGTATAAAAACAAAGTCGAAGTTAAAGCACATACTTGTCTTGATTTGTGCAAAAACTCAACATACATGAAAGCTCCTTTTGTAAAACTTGACGGTGAGATAATTTCAGAGGCTACGGTTGAGAAGATACTTAAAGCAATAGAGAGAAAGATTGATGGATAATAGCAATACTACCCACATAAAGCGTGAGGTTCTTGTCAGACTTATTCATGCTTTTATAAATCAGGAAATGGGCAATATCAGAGAATTACCGTTTCAAATGCGCCCAAAAAACGGCGAAGCACCTTACAGATGCTGTATTTATAAGGAAAGAGCAATTCTTCGCCAGAGAGCGATTGCAGGGCTAGGCTTAAGCGTTGAGTCCGATGACGAAATGACCTCGCTCAATACATACGCTCAACAGGCAATGGACAGAAAAGAGCCGGAGAAAGAAATTTTGACGGTTGTCGATGCGGCTTGCAAAGGCTGCGTACCGAGCCGTGTTTATGTTACGGAACTGTGCCAGGGCTGCGTTGCAAGACCTTGCGTGTCTACATGTAAATTTGGCGCAATACAGATTAAAGACGGCCGCTCAGTAATTGACGGCGAAAAATGCAAAAACTGCGGTATGTGTATGCAGGTTTGCCCATACAGTGCTATCGTAAAACTTAAAGTTCCCTGCGAAGATGCTTGCCCTGTCGGTGCAATTCACAAAAATGAAATGGGTCATGCCGTAATAGACTTTGACAAGTGCATAAGCTGCGGTGCTTGCGTTGGCGCTTGCCCGTTCGCTGCAGTACATGAAAAAAGTCAGGTTATAGATATTTTAAAAGAAATGAAAGCCGGCAAAAAGGTTGTGGCTATGGTTGCACCTGCAGTTGTCGGACAGCTGCCTGTTTCTGTTAATAAGATTGCTCAAGCTCTTATTGAATCAGGCTTTTCTGAAGTGTTTGAGGTCGCTCAAGGCGCTGATACCACTGCAAGAACCGAGGCTGATGATTTTAAAGAAAGAATGGAGCGTGGCGACGAGTTTATGACAACATCGTGCTGTGCAGCTTATAATGAGCTTGTTGACAAGCATATACCTGAGTTAAAAGCATTCCGTTCTGATACAAGAACACCGATGTATTACACGGCTAAATTTGTTAAAGAACAGTATCCCGACTGCGTAACGGTGTTTATCGGCCCGTGCGTTGCAAAAAGAAAAGAAGCGCAAAAAGAAGAATACACCGATTACGTCATGAACTTTGAGGAAATGGGTGCGTTGTTTGTTGCTTTGAATATAGAAGTTGCAAACTGTGAGGATTACCATTTTGCTAACGAAGCTTCAAAAGAAGGCCGCAACTTTGCCGTAACTGGCGGTGTTGCCGAATCTGTTAAGGTGGCTTTAAAAGACTTCCCGGAACTGTTCCCGACCTGTGTAAACGGTTTGAACACAAAATCAGTAAAAGATCTCAAAAATTGGGCTAAAAAAGGACAGTGTCCGGAAGGTAATCTTGTTGAAGTTATGGCATGTGAAGGCGGCTGTGTTGCCGGTTCTGCATGTTTAAACAACAAACGTATAACCACCAAGAAAATTCAGGCTTATGCCGGTGAAAGCAAATGCATTAACGATTTGCCCGTGATTGAGCCTAAAAAATAGCATAAAATGCATATATTAAAAATGTGAATCGGCAATAAAAATATTTTATTGCCGATTTGTTTATGGATTTCTGCCGCCGAATTACGTCGGCGCAGCAGTGGCGTTAAAAAATATAATTCTGTACAAAAATTCCGGCAAGCTCCGGCATGCCGGAAATATTAATTTTTTGTTTATTTTTTAATTATTTAAAAAAATCAGTGTTATAAAAGAATTATAGTAGATAAGTTTAAAAATAATTATTACAAAGGAGAGATAAATACTATGGCAAAAACGATTGGTATTGACTTAGGTACTACGAACTCCGTTGTAGCAGTTATGGAAGGTGGTAAGCCTACCGTTATTGCAAACGCAGAAGGTTCAAGAACTACCCCGTCAATAGTGGGATTTTCAAAGACAGGTGAAAAACTTGTTGGTCAGTTAGCAAAACGTCAGGCTATTTTAAATCCTGATAAAACTATTATTTCTATTAAAAGAGAAATGGGTACTGACTACAAAAAGAATATAGATGGCAAGGACTATACTCCTCAAGAAATTTCCGCAATGATTTTAAGAAAATTAGCGGATGATGCTTCTGCATATTTGGGAGAAAAAGTAACATCTGCTGTAATTACGGTTCCTGCATATTTTAACGACGCACAAAGACAGGCAACAAAAGATGCTGGTCGTATTGCAGGGCTGGATGTTTTACGTATCGTTAACGAACCTACTGCAGCTGCTCTTGCTTACGGTCTTGAAAAAGACAAAAGTGAAAAGGTTCTTGTTTTCGACTTAGGTGGCGGTACTTTTGATGTATCTATACTTGAAATTGGTGACGGTGTACACGAAGTACTTTCTACATCAGGTGATACTCACTTAGGTGGTGATGATTTTGACCAGAAAATCATGGACTGGTTAATTGATGAATTTAAAAAACAAGAAGGTATTGATCTTAAAAATGATAAACAGGCTATGCAACGTTTAAAAGAAGCTGCAGAAAAAGCAAAATGCGAACTTTCTTCAGTTGTTGAAACTAACATCAACCTTCCGTTTATTACTGCAGATGCAAATGGTCCAAAACACTTGGATATGCAGTTAACAAGAGCAAAATTTGAAGAATTATCTCATGATTTGCTTGAAAGATGTAAAAAACCTGTTGCTGATGCTTTGCAGGAAGCAGGTCTTTCAAAAGGCGACATTGATGAAGTTGTATTAGTCGGCGGTTCAACACGTATTCCTGCTGTTCAGGCACTTGTTAAAGAATACACAGGCAAAGAACCTAACCAGTCTGTTAACCCGGATGAGGTTGTTGCAGTTGGTGCTGCTATTCAGGCAGGTGTACTTGCAGGTGAAGTTAAAGACATTGTGTTGTTGGATGTTACTCCGTTGACACTGGGTATAGAAACTTTGGGCGGTGTTATGACACCATTAGTTCCAAGAAACACTACAATCCCTGTATCTAAATCACAAACCTTCTCAACAGCCGAAAACAACCAGACCGCAGTTGATGTTCACGTTCTGCAAGGTGAAAGGCCTATGGCTAAAGATAACAAATCTTTAGGTATGTTCAGACTCGACGGTATCCCGCCGGCAATGAGAGGTTTGCCTCAAATTGAAGTTACATTTGATATCGATGCTAACGGTATAGTTAATGTTTCTGCAAGAGATAAGGCAACAAACAAAGAACAAAAAATTACCATTACAAATTCTTCCAACCTTTCTGAAGCTGATATTGACAGAATGGTTAAAGAAGCAGAGGCTAATGCTGCTGAAGATAAAAAACATAAAGAAGAAGCCGAAATCAGAAACAATGCTAACAGCTTAATAGCATCTGCAGAACGAATTGTTAAAGATTTTGAAGGTAAGATTTCGGATTCTGACAAGTCAAAACTTGAAGAACAGAGAAAAGCTCTTGATGAAGCATTAAAAGCAAATAAACCTGCAGACGAAATTAAGAAAATGTCTGAGGATTTGCAGCAGACAATGTATGGAATTTCTCAAGCAGCTTATTCTCAGGTTCAGCAGGAATCTAATGCAGGTGCTGACAACAATGCTTCAGGCAGCACAAATGAGTCTTCAAACTCAGGCTCTGATGATGATGTAATCGACGCCGAGTACACAAAAGAATAATAAATGACTCATACACTCAACCTAATAATTAAGCCCTCAAAATTATTTTGAGGGCTTTTTATTTTACGTACTTATTTTATACGGTTACATTTACGTATTGCGGGTTGTTTTGGTTATCCGGAAGTACGTTCTGATTATCTGTTGCGCCTAAAACTGCGTCAATGTTATTCTGCCATTGGTCAACATCATATTCGTGCGGTCTGCTGTTGTATCTTTCCAGCCAGCGCTCAAATTTTTCTTCCATTTTTTGTATATAATTCTTTATGGTTGCCGGCTTTGGTATTCTGTATGCCCTGAGCATTTGGTTCGGCACAAGCATTTTATGTTCTTGTGTGTTTTCATTATTTTGATCGACAGTTGTGCCTTCGGTATCGTTTTGTTTTACCGGCATTTGATACGGCGTATAAACATATGGGGATGCATTAACAATAGTTGTCATAATCTAATCTACCTACTTTCCTTCACTTATATATATAAAGGAAATTTATGACAAAAAATTGCGCAATTTTTTATTAATTTATATTGTTATTTCTTCCAGCATAACAACAGCATCAACTGCAAGGCATTTTCCTTCGCCTATGGGACCCATCATTTCCATAGTTTTTGCTTTAACAGAAACTTGTGAAATATTTATGTTTAAAACATGGGCAAGATTTGCTCTGATTTCGTTAATAAACGGGGCGAGCCTCGGGTGTTGTGTTTTTATTGTTGCATCTATGTTATTAATTTTATAACCTGCTCTTACAACTTCGTAAAGTGTTTGTGCCAGCAGTTCTGTGCTGTCGCAGCCATAATACTGCGGATCTGTATCCGGAAAATGCTGCCCTATGTCACCCAGCGCAAGTGCTCCCAGCATTGCATCAATAATTGCGTGACAGAGTGCATCGGCATCCGAGTGACCGAGTAATCCTTTGTTGTGGTCAATTTTTACACCGCCTAGAATCAAATCTCTGTCTACTACAAACTGATGTAAATCAAAACCATGTCCTATTCTAAAGTGCATATTTTTCTCCTATGAATTTTACAACAGCGTTTGCAACTCCGTCATTATCAACCGAGTCAGTGATGTAATCAGCTACTTTTTTTAAATCCTCCGTTGCGTTGCCCATGGCAACTTTTGTTCCGGCAGCAAGCAGCATTTCAATATCGTTATCTTGATCACCGCAAGCCATAATTTCTTCTTTTTTGATTCCCCACAATCCTGCAAGAAAACGAACAGCATTGCCTTTTGTTGCTTTGGGGTCTGAAAATTCGCAAAATCTTGGTGTTGAACGAATAACATAAAGTTTGTTTTTATATTTTTCAGCCATTTCTTTTTGAAGATCGGCTATTAACTCAACATTGTCATCTATTGCAAGTATTTTATTGACGCCCTTTATGTCGAGATTTTCGCAGTCGCCTACAACTTTGTATTCTATATTTCTGTCATCTACATACTCACGGACAAGCCTGTCATCATGCTCAACCATTAAAACATCATTTATATACAAGTTGAAAAATATATTGCGCTGCTTTAACTCTCGTATGACGTCTTTTGCCAGTGCCTCGTCCATCGGCTGTTCCCACAGTGTTGAGTCACCGTTTGTAAAATCTTTTATAAGTCCGCCCTGATAACAAATCACCGGTGTGTTAAGCCCAAGCTCCTTTGCTATAGATTTTGTAGCTGCATACATTCTTCCCGTGCAAAGTACCACTTTAATTCCGTCTTGCACAAGTGATTTAAGGGTGTTTTGCACCCTTTGAGTGGCGGTATAATCTTTTCTGAAAATCGTTCCGTCTATATCCAGAACCAGCATTTTTATATTGTTCATAATTTTATTATATTACGACAGGTCTAAACACCTGTTATAGCTGACCTTGCAAGTGCACAAATTGTCTTTGCATCATTAATTGTACCATTTTTTATAAGATTTTGCACATCTGTTAAGGGGAGTTCAAAATAATCCAAAATTTCGCCCTCGTCAGGATCCGGTTTGTCAAAGGTTAAGCCTGTTGCTTTAAACAGATATAATTTTTCGTTGCAGATACCAAAGGTCGTAAAAATATACCCCAGAGATTCCCAGTTTTTGGCAACATAGCCTGTTTCTTCCCTGAGTTCTCTTTTGGCTGCTTCTAGAGGACATTCTCCTTTTTCCAGTCTGCCTGCGGGCAGCTCTGTCTGGACGGATTTTACCGCATAGCGATACTGTTTTACCAGCAGCACATTACCGTTATTCTTCAGCGCAAAGATAACGACTCCGCCGGGGTGGTGTATAATTTCTCTGTGTCGAACAAGACCGTCGGAGAGGACAATTTCGTCATCTGTTATTTCAAAAATTTTTCCTTTATAAACAGTCCTGCTCGAGAGTGTTTTTTCTGCATATTTATCCATTTATAATTAATACTCCAAAATTGTTTTCTTCAGCTCGTCAATTGTCTGCACAATGTTTTGTGCACCATTTTTTATAAGAAAATCTTTATTTTTGTACCCCCAGCAAACACTTATGCAAGGCAGATTTGCATTTTTTGCCGTTTGAATATCTACTTCGGAATCGCCCACATACAAACATTTACCCTGACAATTAAGCTGTTTTATAATCTTTAAAACTCCGTCAGGACAGGGCTTTTTTCGTATATCTGTACACTCGCCGGCTGCAGTTTTTATTAAATCTCCAAAATAATGTCTGCAAAGCTCCTTTACTGCAGAATCAAATTTGTTTGAAACTACCGCACAGGTTATACCGTTTTGGTTTAAGGTTTTTAGCATTTCAACAACACCGTCATAGGGGCGTGTTTTTTCATACATTGTTTTTGAATAGTGTTCTTTAAAGATTCCAAGGCATTTTTCAAAATTCGGGTTGTTTTCTCCGTCTGGGATTGCTCTTTCTATAAGTTTTCTTACTCCGTTTCCAACAAAATCTCTGATTTCATCAAGAGTTCTTTCTTTGTAGCCGAATTGTTTAAGTGCATAATTTGTGCTTTCATAAAGGTTTTCCAGCGTAAACAAAAGCGTTCCGTCAAGATCAAAGATTACAGCCTTTAGCTTACACTGCGACTGATTTAGCATTTTCTTTTTCCTTTTGTTCAAGCTTTTTGTAGGCTTGCGAGTTGATTTCTCCGCCGACAAGCATCATTAAAGACGAATAATACAGCCATACCATAAGCATTACAAAAGCCCCGATAGAGCCGTAAACCCTGTTGTAGGTATGCAAATTGTTGATATAAACAGAAAAACACCACGAACCGAACAACCAGCAAAAACAGAAAAATAAAGTTCCTGGCAGCGCAGCCTTGCTTTTTAGCTTGTCAGAACCTTCCCATGCCGGCAGCAGAAAATAGTTAAGGTACGCAGTCAGATAAAGTGCAATAAAGGCAAAAAACCAGCGGCCTATCATAAATACACTTATAAACAACGAGGAAAAGTTTATGAAATTAAGTGCAAATTGCAAAAGCACCTTGCCAAATATTACCATGTTAATAATGATGAACATAAAAAATATGTTAACAAATACCATTAATATAGAAATAGTTCTTGTTACGATTAAGTTCCTGTGTTCTTCTATTCCCAGTGCTCTGTTCATGCCTTTTATAATACAAAATATTGCGTTTGAAGATAAAAACACGGTAATTACAAAACCAAATACCGCCACAAGACCGCCGTGCTGAAATATCAAAACCTCGTTTAAAACTTCTTTTATAAGATTTACGGAGTCTGTCGGAGCAACGGAATCCAGAAAGTGAATTATCGGCATAAACTGTGATTTTTTGCCAAGCAGTGTAAAAAACGACATCATAAACAGCATAAACGGAAATATTCCGATAGCAAACCAGAACCCCATTTCGGCTGCCATACCCATAAAATCATCAATGATAATACGGTTTATTAGATTTTTTAAATAATTAAACGATTTTTGCAAAAGGATCATTTATCTATCCCAAAACTTTTCTTATTTCTTCAACAAGCTTGTCTTTAGCAATATTAAGAGGCTTGCGTATTGTGCAGCCTGCCGCAAAAGTGTGCCCGCCTCCGCCAAATACCTGTGCCACAACGCTTATATCGGCAGTTTTGCTTCTCAGGCTTACCTTTGATGTGTTTTCATCCACTTCTTTGATTACATAAGAAACCTCTGTTGTTTTTATACGGCGCAATTCTTCAACAAGCCCTTCGGTGTAGTCATTTGTGGCGTTGTATTTTTCCATATCTTTGTTTGTTATGCAGATTCCTGCAATACGATTGTTGTCTAAAAATTCTGCGTTAATCATACAGTTAGCGTGCAAAAGCACCATGTTTCGGGGCTTTGATTCATAACAGTATCTGGAAATCTGTGCAGGGTCTGCGCCCAGCTCTATAAGTTCAGAGGCTTTCAACAGTGTTTGAGCGGTTGTATTTTCGTATCTAAAGCCGCCTGTGTCCGTTAAAATAGCAGCGTATAATGCGCAGGCGGTATCTTTATCTATTTTTAAATCAAGTTCTTTAAAAATATCTAACATAACCTCGCCGCAACTGCACGCATTGGCGCATACGTGGTTTATTGTGCCGAAATTTGTATTTGTTTTGTGGTGATCAATGTTTATTCTGACAGAAGATTTTTCAAACAACGGCAGGGAATCTCCCATTCTGTCTTTTGCTGCAATATCAACGGATATTGCAATATCATATTGTTTTTCTTTGACATTTTCCGGTGAAACCGCTTTATTTATATACGGAATAAAATTATAAATCTCCGGAATTATTCCGTTGTAGACCATATCCACGCATTGTTCACTTTTGTTAAAGTTGTTTAAAATAACCTGATAAAGTGCACTCATTGATCCCAGGGTGTCCCCATCAGGATTGACATGAGAGATAATCAGTATATTATTTGCATTTTGTATTGCTATTTTAAATAATTCTAAATCCATAGATGTATTATAATATAAATTTAAAAGTACTTAAATTATTCCGTTAAATTGTTGCTTTTACTGTCAACATTTCTTATGACTGTTTTTACATTACCTTCTGCAAAGAAGTTTTTCGGGTTAATATACATTTTAATTCTGTCTGCTTCTATAGAACGCATTTGTTCCACGATTGTTGAACGACCGATAAATACGATTTCATTAGGTTTGTTGGTTTTCGGGTCGGGATAAACCGTGGCTTTGGGTCCTTTTGCGTCGTAATCTTTGTATATTACGTGTACTTTGCCTGAGGCCTGTATAATGTTTGATGCTTTGTAATATTCTTGTCTGTCAGACCAAACATTTATGCGTGTGCCGTCCATATCCACATCGCTGTGAGCGTTGCCCAAGCCGTATGCAATTTCTTGAACGGCGTCGTATATAAATTTATCTGCGGTTATAACACTGTCTTTTTGTTTTAATCTTCCGTGTCCGGTGAGGGTTATTTTTTGCAGGTCGCCGTTTTTGTTAAGGTTTGCGACAGCAGAGTCAGAGAAGGTTTCAACATCTTTGTAATAAATAATTACTCCGCCTCGAGCAGTCAGGGTTTTTGTTTTTGTATCATAAGACTGAGTATCGGCAGTTATTATAACAGTGGGCTTTTGGGCATCTTTTGGCGTAACGGTTGTTTGCGTGTTGCCTTCCGCTTTTATTGTTTTGTTTAACAAAGACATTTTCAAAATGTTTGCTTTAATTTCGTTTGTCTTGTCTTGTTTTACCTGTACAACATAAGGCTGGTCGTACATAACCGCATCTGTAAGCTGTTTTGTCTTGGGGTCAATAAAGACCTCAGCTCTCGGAGATTTTGCGTTTATATCATCCATTTTAACTTTTACGTTGCCGTCAAATTTTGCCTTGTTTTCTTCCATTTTAAAGGTCTGTTTGTCTGATTCAATAGACAAATCGGCGGCAAGTGCAATGCCTGCACCGGCAAGTAATATAAAAGTTAAAACAACTATATACTTAAATTTTTTCATCAAAATTCCCCTTTTTATACAATTCTGTTCTTGAGCGTCCGATGATTTTTATGTTTGTCATCTTTTCGCTTAATACAGCTTCATTGCTGAAGGTTCTGAGTTCTCCCTTCTTCCTTATCACAACATTGCCCTGAGCTGTTATATCTTTATCATTTCCCTGCCAAACAAAGCGGTCTGCACGTACGTCGGTGCCGTCTTTGTATATAAAATAAGAATTGTCATAAAGCACTACTTTTTTCTTTTCTTCGCTATAAGTACCCATCGAAGATTCCATGCTTAAGACAACTTCGTCTTTGTCGTAAAAATTGCCTATTACATTATAGAGTATTACGACTTTGTTTTTGCTGTCGTAGTATCCTTTTTCTGCGTACAATTCCCAGTATTTTTTATCTTCTTTTGTTTCCGTAATAATCAGATTTTGTACGTTAACTTCCTGCTTTTCTCCGGCACTTTTCAGGGCCTCTTTTTTAAAGTTTTTTGTAATAACCCCTGCAGCAATAAATGCCCAGCTGCACCCTATAACTACCGCCAACAGGATTACAATATATGCAATCTTTCGTTTTGACATATCTATCTTTCTTTTTTGTATCGTTCCGCCATAATTTATTGAAAAAGGGAGAAACGACCCTTAACGGAAATTTTAACACGAAGGTATTCATCTTGGAATTGATGTAACAAAATATTTCATTTAAAAAATTTTTATTGTACAAATGACAAATTTTTTTGTTTATGGATTTAATAAATAGTAAGCCGAAAAAATAATGCAGGAATAAAAATGATAAAAATACTAAAAAGCTCAGTAATACCAAGACTGGCAAGAGCTGCAGCCAAAGCAAAAGCAAAAGCACAACAAATTCAACAAACGGCAACAAACACACTTGAACGTACTCCGGCTCAAGATACTTTTTCTGCTGCGGCAACATCTCCGATAACTAAAAACGAAGCTAAAAAGATGATAACTGCAACGCAGCATCAGACTTTAGTTGATTATGAATTTGTAAAAAAAGAAAAACTGTTTAATGACGAAATAATGTTTTTGCTACAGCCAAAAACCACTGCAAGCGGAGCAAAAGTTTTTACACCAAACCAGACAAAAGTAATAAATATGGCTATTAAAAAAGTCACATTTTATAAAGGAATGGCCAAAAGACTTGAATCTATGGGCAATGATACCATAGGCAGAGTCATAAAAGATATAAAAACCGTTTTCGGCGGAGAAAAAAACTACGGCAAATACCTGCATGCCCGTAATAAAAACGGGGTGCCGTCTTCTAAGGATTCAATTTCTATATACAACAAAATAATAAAAGAATTTAAAGATCAAAAAGTTAATACTGAAATAATGAATATCTTTGCAAAAAGATTGTATCAAAAACCTTATAAACTCCTTGATAAAACAGAAAAAGAGCTTGTTAAACTTTCAATTTTTGATGGTGATGTAAAATTTGAATCAAGGGATTATAAGGTATTTGAAAAAATATTGACAACCGGTAAAAAAGATTATGATGAGGCTGTTTCTTGGATAAAAGATTTGATAGGATTAAGAATGATTATTCCATCAAATGCCGATATGTCAGCGGTTGCCGAGTATTTGACAAACGGAATACTCTCCGGGAAAGTTAATGTTACCAGAGTAAGTAATTATCACTCAAATCACATTTATCCTTATATCAGCCAGGATACGGTAAAGCTATGGAAACAATCGGTTCCCGGTATTGAACTTGTCCAATCAAGTGCAATCAGAAAACAAAACGGATATACGACAACCCAGCTTAATATTTTGCATCCTGTTAAAGATAAAAGCGGAAAAGTCAGATATGTTTTTGTTGAACTTCAAGTAAGAAGTGAGGATCTTAACAAAATAGGTCAGATTGAACACTTGATTTATGATATTCTTGCTAAGAAAAACATCGGCAAAAATATACCGGAGCTTGAAAAATACTATGATTCCATAGGTATCGAAAAAGCTGTGCACGAAGTTTTTGGCAATACTCATAAAGAAGCTGCCTACACTGATTACGAAAGAGCAATGTACTCATGGATACGACATAATGAAACTCCTGAGGCTAAGGCTCGTTTGTCATATACAAAACCGATTTTGACGGACTTTGGGCTGGGAGAATATGAACATTTGCTCAGTTTTGAAGCCTTGCAGCAAATTGATGACACTGCCAATATATTAAAAGCAAGATACGGAAAACCCGATTTGAATAAATTTACACCTAAGAAATAATTAATAATGGAGATAAGTATGAATAAGTTAAATGCCACTACCACAACTCAACGAATGCTAAGACCCCATATGAATAATGCCGCAGTGCAAACAGCATCTCAAAAGCTTGATGCGGCGCTAAAACAGCTTAGAGATAAATTTTCTCAGATTGTAGAAATAGGAAAATTTAAACCTATTAAAGCTGATATTCAAGATCCGCTTAAAGATTCTTCAATCAAAAAAGCATCTATTGTTATAGAACCGCTTGCTGACAAAAATGACTTCCGTACAAGAACAATATCCTTTGTTGCATATTCACCTTTTGAGGAAGGTAAAGTCCACGATGTGACAATCGCAAACGGAAATAAATTTTCTATTGAATCAGCCTTGAAAAATCCTCAAATAAAAACAGCTTTTAAAGAATTTATTAAAAAAGCGGAAATAGCTTTGACATAATTGAGCGTACATAAATAAAATTTTTAATAAAAAACGTCCGAAAAAATGGGCGTTTTTTATTGTGTAAAAAGTGTACTGTGTTTATATGATGTCTTGCAAAGCCTAAAATGTTATTTTGGCTTAAACCAAAGGAGCTGTTTTGTTATGAAGATAAATGATTCGTTGTTTACACCTGATAAGATAATATATGTAATTATCGGGCTTTTTGTGTTTTTGATTATCGGGTATGTTTTTGCTCCGCAAGTTAAATTCAGTTGCGACAGAAGCAGAAACACCTGCATTTTGTCAAGCTCAACTCCAGTGATTCCGATTGAAATAAATAAAAAATATTATAAACTTGACGCAATAGACTCTGCCGATTCTTTTGTCAGAAGGCGCAGTTTTTTGGAAAAAAGTACTTTGAGAAGAGAGTCTAAAGTGATGATTTTTGTCAATGGTAAAGAGGAAAATATTTTTTCTTCTTGGTGGAGGCAGCGGAGTGAATTTTCTGAAGCAGCAAAGAAAATAAACACATATTTGAAATCTTCCGATAATTTTCTTGAAGTAAATAACCCCGGAAATCAGGATAATATGTGGCTGTTTATTGTGATAGTAGTCGCTGCCGGAGTTGAATTTTTCAGACGTATAGAAAAATACTAATTTGAAAAAAAAATTTGTTATTGTATTATAATCATACAGGCTGTATCGTTATTTATTTTTAATAACTGATATGTAAAATACGCGTAAAAAAAGGAGAGGAAATTGTCTATTGTTCTGGATAAAAAACAGTGTTTAATTGCCGGTGACGGCGAACTGCCCGTTGCTATGGCAGAATCTGCACAAAAAAACGGTTTTGATGTTGTGGCAATTTCCCTGTCGTCTGATAACAGAAACAGACTCAAAAAGTTTTGTACAAAGGTTTACAATTTCGGACCGGGCGAGGTTCTTAAAATTAAACAAACTCTTATTGATGAAAAAATTACTCAGGTAACATTTATAGGTAAGGTTCATAAAGGTTTGCTTTTAAGACGTCCAAAACTCGATATGGAAGCAATCCGACTTATGAAAGAAGCTCAAAGGCTCAATGATGATGCTGTTATGCTTATCATTGTCGATCAGCTTGAAAAAATGGGCATAAGAGTTTTGGATCAGACAATATTTATTAAAAACCTTATGGCTCCTCCCGGTGTGCTAGGCGTGCATGAACCTGATGAAGAACAGGCATTGGACGTTGAATACGGTTACTGGCTTGCAAAAGAAATGGGCAAGCTGGATGTCGGACAGTCAGTTGTTATCAAAAATAAAATGATTATGGCAGTGGAAGCTATTGAAGGTACCGACAAGTGCATTGAAAGAGGCTGCAAACTCGGCGGAAAAGGCATTACCGTTGTCAAAGTCAGCAAACCCACTCAGGACAAACGCTTTGATATCCCTGCAATAGGACTTAATACTTTAAAAACAATGGATAGATTCGGCGCAAAAATTCTTGCCATAGAAGCCAACGAAACAATTATTGTTGACCAGAAAAAGGTTATCGATTTTGCCAATAAAAAAGGCATTATCGTTATGGCTATATAGTTTTTGTGTTGATTGGGATAATTTCGGGCATGCGGGGAGTTAAAAATTATGGAGAAAAAAAAGCTATTTATTATAACCGGCGAACTCTCAGGCGACAAACATGCCTCGCTTGTTGTTGAAAATCTTTTGCAAAGCCGAAACGATATAGAAATCGAAGCAATCGGCGGAGAAAATCTTAAAAAAGCAGGAGTAAAGCTTTTTGTTGACCACACAAAAGCTCACATGTCGGCTATGGGGTTGACTCCTAAAATTTTATTTGACCATTTGACTCTCGGTAAAAGGGTTGTGGATTATCTTACAAAAGAATACAAACCCGATTTGGTTTTGCTTATAGATTACGGCGGGTTTAACCTTAATATTTCAAAGTTTTTAAAAAAAGCGGGGATAAAAGTTTTTTACTATATTCCGCCGCAGATTTGGGCTTCTCGCAAATGGAGAATTAAAACCGTTAAAAAAAATATAGCAAAGGTTATGACGATTTTTCCGTTTGAAGAGGATATGTATAAAAAAGAAGGAATTAACGTTCAATTTGTCGGTCATCCGCTTGTGTCACAAATGCCTGCTCCCGCAAACAGGGAGGATGTTTTTGAAAAATACGGTCTTGATAAAAATAAAAAACTCGTTTCTATTTTCCCGGGAAGCAGAACTTTTGAGCTTCATTATCTGGCAAAGACCTTTCTTGATTCCGCAAAAATCATTAAGGAAAAGTATGACGGCGTGCAGTTTGTAATTGCACAGGCAGACAGCTTGAACGACAAAACTTTTAAAAAATTTGTTAAAGATACTGATATTAAAATTGTTAAAAACGCAAACTATGAACTTTTGAGCACATCTGATGCTTTGATTCTTGCATCGGGCACGGTTGCTCTCGAGGCGGCTTTGTACAATACCCCTATGATAATCAGCTATAAAGGTCCGTGGTTTGCTTATGTTATATACAGGCTTGTAAGATGTATAGACAGGGTTTGCCTGCCGAATATTATTATGGACAAAGATATCGTGCCTGAACTTTTGATGGCGGATTCCAACCCACACACAATAGCTGAGTATATTTTGAAAATTTTAAAAGATGTGCAATACAGACAAAATATGGTACAGGATTTGTCACATGTAAAGGCGATTCTTTCAAAGCATGAGGCCGCAAAAGAGGTTGCGCAAATCTTAAGTGCGGAGTTGAGCTAATGGACGGCGAAAAAAAGGTCGAAGCAAAAAAAATCAGTCTGCTGAAACTGTTCTGGATATTTTTTAAAATAGGACTGGTGCTTTTTGGCGGCGGTTATGCAATTTTGCCGTTTTTAAAAAGCGAAATGTGTGATAAAGAAAATATCTGTACAATGGAAGAAATAACAAACTATTACGCTCTCAGCCAGTGCTTTCCTGGGCTTGTTGCCGGTAACGTATCAATGTTCACAGGATACAAAGCAAGAGGCGTTGCAGGCGCAATAGCCGCTGTAACGGGTGTTTGTCTGCCGGCGTATTTGAGCATTGTTTTGATATTTTCTTTTTTGTCTGTTATTACTCATTACCCGATTGTGCAAAGCATTTTTTCCGTGCTGGATATAGCTGTTTGTGTGCTGATATTTTTGACGATACTGGAGCTTTGGAATTTTTCCGTTTATGACAAATTTACGACATTAATTTTTGTGCTTGCAGTGAGCGCAGCATTGTTGAATGTTTCACCGTTTATTATTGTTATTTCCGCAGGGCTTTTGGGGTTGTTCAGACATTTTGCCTTTCCCAAAAGAGAGGCTCCGTGCGCCTGTTCAACTAAATGCGGTGAAAATATAAACGAAAACGAGATCGAAAACGGGAAGGGGCACCAAGAAGATGCATAACATTTTGCTTCTCGCTTTTGAATACATGAAAATCGGTGCAGTTGCAATCGGCGGCGGTTATACTGTTATTCCCTTTTTGTATTACCTTGTTGAAAAATACAACTGGTTTAATGTTTCGGAAATTACACAGATGATTGCCGTATCGAACCTTACCCCCGGACCTATAGGTATAAATATGGCAACTTTTGTCGGGGTAAAAGTCGGCGGCGCTTTGGGCTCTCTGTTTACAACGATTGCCTTTATGGTTCCGTCCGTGATAATCATCTGCTGCCTTGCAAAGTTTTTGAAAAAAAACAATGAGAATAAATATATAAAATATGTTATGTACGGCTTGCGTCCTGCTGCTGTAGCGCTAATTGGTGTAGCCGGATTGAAAATTATGAATACAACCTTTTTCTATTTCGAAAAATTTAAAAATGCACATAATCTGTTTGATATAATTTCATTGAAAGCATTTATTTTGCTGGCCTTATTTACCGTAATAGGGTTAAAATTAAGAAAAAATCCAATGATATTGATTGTTTTGGCAATTGTTCTCGGGTGTTTTATAAAAATATAGTATTTGTTATTTTGTTAACATTAAAATCCCTTGTCATTTGTTATTTTTAAATGCTATTTATAAACTTTTGTAAATTTTTTAAAATTTGAAATAAAATCTTAAATATACCTGTTGACGAGCAATTTTGTTTAATATAAGGTTATTATTACACTAGCTGGCTGTGCGCATAAATGTGTGCGCTTTTAATAAAAATAAAAAGCCCCATCACACAAGCGTACCCCGGCAGTTAACAAAGACTTACAAACAATAATAAGTAAAGCAAAGGAAGTATAACAAATGAGTACAGCTCAAAGACAAAGAATCAGAGTTTGCTTAAAAGCATATGATCATAAACTCATTGACGTTTCAGCAGAAAAAATCGTTGAAACAGCAAAGAGAACTGATGCTAAGGTTGCAGGTCCTATTCCTCTTCCTACAAAAAGAAGATTGTATTGCGTTTTAAGATCACCTCACGTTGATAAAAAATCAAGAGAGCATTTTGAAATGCGTATCCACAAAAGAATTATCGACATCTATGACCCGACTCAACAGACTACTGAAGAGTTAAGCAGAATGGATTTACCTGCCGGTGTTGATATTGAAGTAAAACTCTAAGGTGTGTTGAGGCTTTAGGGACTTTCAGAACTGAAAGGCCAAAAGCCGAAACCGTTCCAATCCGCCGTTGTGGAGTTAACAAAGTTAACGGAACGAACAAATCTTTGATTTGACAGGCGGAAATAAGCAAACTTCAATAAGGGTTAATAAATCCGAAACAAATAACACATTACAATTGAATATGATTTAATGTGATCTACGGTCCGTAACAACAAAGAGGCGGCAGGGACATCCGCCCGAAGTAAGAAGAGTAGCGCTCACAAGGAGAAAGGTAGAATATGACTACAAACGCTAAAAGCGCCCAAAAATCTGCCAACAAAAACAGATTAGGCGTTATCGGTAAAAAATTAGGAATGACTCAAGTCTTTAATGAACATGGACTTGCAATTCCTGTAACAGTTATCAAAGTTGACCCGATGACTATCACTCAGGTTAAAACTGTTGACTCTGACGGTTACAATGCAATTCAGGTTGGTTATGAGCCTGCTAAAGAAAAACATCTTTCTAAAGCTCAAATCGGTCACTTTGCTAAAAACGGTCTTGATAACTTCAGACATTTGCAGGAATTCAGAGTAGAAAACTCATCAGAATATACAGTTGGACAACAAATCGACTTATCTGTACTTGAAAACGTTGCAAAAGTTGACGTAACAGGTAAATCAGTAGGTAAAGGTTTCCAGGGTACCGTTAAGAGATGGAACTTCTCAAGAGGACCTATGGGCCACGGTTCTAAAAACCACAGAGAACCCGGTTCTATCGGTGCAGGTACTACCCCGAGCCGTGTAATCAAAGGTAAAAGAATGGCCGGAAACATGGGGAACGAAAAAGTAACTATTACTAAGTTAACTGTTGTTCAAGTTGACAAAGACAGCAACTTGCTTCTGGTTAAGGGTTCAGTTCCCGGACCGGAAGGAAAAATGGTTACTATCATCCCTTCAAGAGTTAAATGGAACTAGCGAAAATTTCGCTTATAAATAAACAACTCAAACATAACAAATTTAATTGAGGTTAAAAAAATGACAAAAGAAGTTTCAATATTAAATACAAAAGGAAGTGCAGTAGGACAAATCGCCCTCGACGAAAAAGTCTTCGGTGTTGAACCTAACCTGCATGTTATGCACCTTGCTTTAAGACGCCAGTTGAACAACGGCAGAGCAGGCACTGCATGCACAAAAACAAGAGCCGAAGTATCAGGCGGCGGAAGAAAACCCTGGAAACAAAAAGGTACAGGTCGTGCAAGAGCAGGTTCATTAAGATCACCTCTGTTCGCAGGCGGCGGCGTTATCTTTGGACCAAAACCGAGAGATTACGGTTTCTCTATGCCTTCCAAAGCAAGAAGACTCGCTCTTAAATCAGCTTTATCAGCAAGAATCGAAAATACTGTTCTGGTTAAAGATTTCTCCGAAATCAACGAACCTAAAACAAAATTGATGGCTGAAACTCTTAAAGCTCTTAAAGTTGAAGGTAAAGTTTTAATCATCGCTGATGTTAAAGCAGCAGAAAACGCTTACCTTGAATTGAGCGCAAGAAATTTACCGAATGTAAGAATTATATTACCTTCTAACTTGAACGTAAAAGACCTGTTAGAAGCAGATAACGTAATTATTACAGAAGCAGCAATAAAAGAAATTACTGAAAGGTTATCTAAATAATGAGCAGCATGAAAAACAATACGGAAAGATTGTACGACATCATTAAAAGACCTATCATCACAGAAAAGTCTATGGAAGCAACTTCATTGCAGCAATACACTTTCGAAGTGGTTAAAGATGCAACAAAAGTAGAAATTGCTCAAGCTGTCGAACTGGCTTTCCCGGGCAGAAAAGTTAAAAAAGTAAGAACAGTCTATATGCCTTCTCACGCAAAACGTGTAGGCTATAGCGCAGGCAGAACTCAATCAGGAAAGAAAGCTATCGTTTCCATTGAGGGTGAGCCGATTGAAGAATTAATCGGTGCATAATCGTTACCGATTTAGGAAAAGTACACAAAGGACATAACGGTGGCAAAAACTTAACAGCCGATGGTTATGTATCCCCCAGAAAACAGGAGCAAAAGAAAAATGGGTATAAAAACACTTAATCCGACTTCTCCGGGACAAAGAGGAATGACGAAGAGTGATTTCGAAGAAATTACAGCTTCCAAACCCGAAAAATCCCTGTTGAAGCCAATAAGAAAAACAGCAGGAAGAAATAACACAGGTCGCATTACATGTCGTCACAAAGGCGGCGGCGTAAAAAAAGCTTACCGTGTAATCGACTTCAAACGTGAAAAATTCGGTATCCCTGCAACAGTTAAAACAATCGAATACGATCCGAACAGAAACGTAAGAATTTCATTGGTATTCTACGCAGACGGTGAAAAAAGATATATCTTAACACCTCAGGGCTTGAATGTCGGTGATACAATCGTTTCCGGTCCGAATGCAGATATTATCACAGGTAACGCATTGCCGTTGGAATTGATTCCGTTAGGTACTATGGTACATAACATCGAAATGATTCCCGGACGTGGAGCAAAATTAGTCAGAACAGCAGGTGCTGCTGCCCAATTAATGGCTAAAGAAGGCAACTACGTAACAATCAAGTTACCCAGCTCAGAAATGAGAATGATAAGAAAAGAATGCATCGCAACAGTAGGCGTTTTAGGCAATGCCGAACAGAAAAACATGAAAATCGGTAAAGCCGGACGTAAAAGATACATGGGTATCAGACCTACTGTCCGTGGTGTAACAATGAACCCTTGCGATCACCCGCATGGTGGTGGTGAAGGTAAAACAGGTCCCGGCGGACACCCGAAAACTCCATGGGGTAAACCGGCTCTTGGTTATAAAACTAGAAAATCTAACAAGCACTCTGACAAATATATTGTAAGAGGCAGAAAACGTAATAAGTAAGGAGATAATGAATGGCTCGTTCGCTAAAAAAAGGTCCATTTGTACAAGAATCACTTCAGAAGAAAATCGCTAAGATGAACGAAGCTGGAGAGAAAAAAGTAATAAAAACTTGGTCAAGAGCATCAATGATTGTACCCGATATGCTCGGTCACACAATCGCTGTTCACAATGGCAAAAGCCACGTACCGGTTTATGTTACTGAACAAATGGTTGGTCATAAATTAGGTGAATTTGCACCTACAAGGTTATTCAGAGGCCATGCAGGTCAAGATAAAACAGCTAAAAGGAAGTAAATTATGCAAGAATCAATGGCAAGACAAACTAATATAAGCATGCCGGCTCGCAAATTACGCAGAGTAATCAACGAGTTAAGAGGCAAATCTGCTTTAGAAGCAGCTAAAATCTTAAAATTTATGCCATACTTCGCAGCAAGAGTTGTTGAAAAAAACTTGGTTGCAGCAATTGCTAACGCTAATGAAAAATTCGGTGCAAATGCTGAAGACCTCAAAATTTCAGAAATCTTTGCCGACGAAAGTAAAACATATAAGAGAGGTAAACCGAGAGCTCAAGGCAGAATCTACAGAAGACTCAAAAGAACTTCTCATTTAACAGTTAAATTAGCAAGTAATAAGAATTAAGGAGGCTGACCTTGGGACAAAAGACACATCCAAAAGGATTCAGAGTAGGTATAATCGAACCTTGGGAAAGCACATGGTACGCTAAGAGAAAAGATTATCCCGAATTCGTTAAAGAAGACGATAAATTAAGAAAATACATTAAGAAAAGACTCTATGCAGCAGGCATTTCTAAGATATTAATTGACAGAAAAGCTCAAAACCTTAACATCACCGTTGTAACAGCAAAACCCGGTATTGTTGTAGGCAGAGGCGGTCAGGGTATCGAAGAATTGAGAGCTGACATAGCAAAACTGGTTAACAGAACAGTTTCAATCGACGTGGTTGAAGTTGCAAGAACAGATGCCGATGCTCAACTGGTAGCAGAAAACATCGCTCTTCAATTGGAAAAACGTATCGCTTTCAGAAGAGCAATGAAACAGTCTATCCAAAGAACAATGAGATCAGGCGTTCAAGGTATCAAAATTATGGTATCAGGACGTTTGGGCGGTGCTGAAATTGCAAGAAGCGAATGGGTAAAAGAAGGAAGAATTCCTCTTCAAACTCTCAGAGCTGATGTTGACTACGGCTTTGCTGAAGCTGACACAATCATGGGTAAAATCGGCGTAAAAGTTTGGATTTTCAAAGGCAACTTGATGCCCGGCGAAAAAGCTGATATGAATATCAAATCCAAAAAAGCAACCGGCAACCATGAAGACAAACCGGTAGGCGGCAGAAGAAGAAAAAGAAACGCTGAAGCTGCTGCAGAATAACAGTTAATTTAATACAAAATAATAATTAGGAGCGACACTAAAATGTTAATGCCCAAAAAAACTAAATATCGTAAAAAAATGAAAGGCAGAATGAAAGGACACGAAACCAGAGGTACCAAACTCGAATTCGGTAACTTCGGTCTTATTGCCTGTGATCCTGCCTGGATTACATCAAGACAAATAGAAGCCGCAAGACGTGCGATGACTCGTAACATCAAAAGAGGCGGTAATGTTTGGATTAAAATATTCCCGGATAAACCTATCACTGCAAAACCTGCTGAAACTCGTATGGGTAAAGGTAAAGGTAACCCCGAATACTGGGTTGCGGTAGTTAAACCGGGCAGAGTTCTCTTTGAACTTGATTTCCCTCAAAGAGATGTTGCTATCGAATCACTTAAATTAGCAGCTCAAAAGCTTCCAATCAAAGTTAAAATTATTGAAAAAGAAGCTGCTGAAGCTTAAGGAAAGTGAATAATTACCAATCGTAATTAAAGGAAAAAACAATGAAATTAAAAGAACTTAAAGAAAAATCAATAGATGAGCTTAACACGCTGATTGCTGATACAAAAAAGCAGCTGTTTGATTTGAGATTGCAAAAAGCATTGCAAAAACTTGAAAACACTGCACAAATTCGTCAGTTAAAAACCGTTATAGCTCAGGCTAAAACGTTAATTAAAGAAAAGTCAGAGGTAAAATAAGATGCCGAAGAAAGAAAAACAAGGTGTTGTTGTAAGCAACAAAATGGACAAAACAGCTGTTATACAGGTAGCTGAATATAATAAACACCCTAAATACCACAAAATCATCGAAACTCACAAAAAATATAAAGCTCATGATGCTGAAAATGTTTGTAACGTTGGCGATGTGGTAAGAATCGTTGAGTCAAAACCCATCTCATCAGACAAACGCTGGGTTATCTCGGAAATAGTTGAAAAGGCTAACTAGATAAGGGATTGATTCTGATTTTAGGGACTTAACTGTCAAAAAAAATTTTTGACGGGATTTCTTAAATAATAGAAATAAAGGATAAGACAATGATACAAAATGAAACCAGATTAGTAGTGGCTGACAATACAGGTGCAAAAGAGCTTCTTGTTATCCGTGTTATGGGCAGTTCTAACAAAAAATATGCTCACGTGGGTGACGTTGTAGTTGCAGCTGTAAAAGATGCTACACCTAATATGGCTGTTAAAAAATCTGATGTAGTAAAAGCGGTTATCGTTAGAACAAAAGCGGATATCAAACGTGCTGACGGTTCCGTAATCAGATTCGACGAAAATGCAGCCGTAATTATTAACAAAGACGGCAACCCCAGAGGAACCCGTGTATTCGGTCCTGTTGCCCGTGAGTTAAGAGATAAAAACTTCATGAAGATTATCTCTCTTGCACCGGAAGTTATTTAAGGTGTGTGAAACCCGTCGGGGTTTGAGAACTCGAAGCCCGGAGGTGTAACCGTTCCAACCCGCCGTTGTGACGGAGCGAAAGCGAAGGAACGAACAAATCTTTGATTTGACAGGCGGATAAACAACTTAATTAAGGAAAGAACAATGAGAAAGACTAAGAAACAAATAGAAAAACATGATTTGCACGTTAAAGCCGGCGACCGTGTTATTTTGATTTCAGGTAAAGATAAATACAACAAGGACGCTAAAGATCCTAAAATCGCTAACGTGAAAAAAGTGCTTAAGTCTGAAAACAAAGTAATTGTTGAAGGCTTAAACATGGTAACAAAAGCACAAAAGCCTAACCCTATGGCAGGTATTCAAGGCGGCTTGAATAAAATTGAAGCTCCCGTTGATTCTTCAAAGGTTATGCTTTATTGCATGGCTTGTGAAAGCCCGACAAAAGCAAGACATGAAATCGTTGACGGCAAAAAAGTACGTGTTTGCAAAAAATGCGGTCAACAAATTGATGACTAATTACTAAGTATGGGTGCCTTGTTATACATAAATGTTGTGTTTGTGGCATAATGAAGGTACATTCTGCGAAAAGGAAAGAAAAATGACAACAATAACTAAAGACTTAAAAGTAAGATACGAAGAAGAAGTAAAAGAATCTTTAAAATCTCAATTTGGTTATGAAAACGTTAACCAGATTCCCAGATTAAATAAAATCGTTATAAACATGGGTGTTGGCGAAGCTTGCCACAACTCAAAATTAGCTGAAACTATCGTAAAGCAATTGACAAAAATTGCAGGTCAAAAAGCTGTAATCACAAGAGCAAAACAGTCAATTTCTTCTTTCAAATTGAGAGAAGGTATGCCGGTTGGTTGTATGGTTACACTCCGTGGCGAAAGAATGTATGACTTTTTGCAAAAACTCATCTGCGTAGTTTTACCGAGAATCCGTGACTTTAGAGGTATTTCTTCAAAAAGTTTTGACGGCAGAGGCAACTACACATTAGGTTTGAAAGAACAGACTCTGTTCCCTGAAATTTCTTACGACGAAGTTGATGCAGTATTCGGTATGAATATTTCTATCATCACTACTGCAAAAACTGACGAAGAAGCAAGAGCTTTGCTTGCTGATTTGGGAATGCCGTTCAAGAAAAAATCACACTCATAAACATACAAAAAAGAGTGTGCGAAGCCAAAACATACAGGCTTTAATAAACTAAAACGAAAAAAATCAATGCAATTTGCATAAAAAGGAGAAAATCGTGGCTAAAAAATCAATGATAGCTAAAGAAGAAAGAAGAAAATTACTCGTATCAAAGGGCAAATACCCCAGAGTAAGACTTCATAACAGATGTTCCATTTGCGGACGTCCTCACGGATATCACAGAGATTTCGGTCTTTGCAGAATCTGTTTGAGAAAAATGGCTCATGAAGGTTTGTTACCCGGTGTAGTTAAAGCAAGCTGGTAGTAATTGCCGGATTTCGCTTAACTATACTGCTCGACAAATTTTCATAACCGAAATTGTTCAAGTAAGTAGTTAAGGGGGCTGCGAAGGCAGCGGAAGAAAAAGGGTAATCCATTTTTTTGATTGACGTTGTAACAAACTTCAAGCCCCGAAGAAAAGGAAAATAAATATGTTTACAGATCCAATAGCAGATATGCTGACAAGAATCAGAAACGCTAACATCGTTTCTCATCCGGAAGTTGAAATGCCATCTTCCAAATTAAAATTAGAATTGGCTAAAGTTCTTAAAGAAGAAGGCTACATCACCGATTACACAGAAAAAGAAGTAGGAAAATTCAAAGTTTTATCAATCACTTTGAAATATGACGAAAGAAACAAACCCGTTATTTCTAACTTGAAAAGAATTTCTAAAACAGGTTTGAGAGTATATTCAAAAGCTAAAGACCTTCCGCAGGTATTTGGCGGTCTGGGTATCGCAATCATTTCTACAAGCAAAGGTCTTATGACAGACAGAAAAGCAAGAAAAGAAAACCTTGGCGGCGAAGTTCTTTGCTACGTATGGTAACCATTTAGTAATTCAAACTTGAATTGCAAGGATGTAACAGATAAAAAAGATATTAATAATTAAATTGGAGATAAAAAAATGTCACGTATAGGTAAAAAACCTGTTATAATACCGGATGGCGTTGAAGTAAAAATTGAAGATCACGTATTGACTGCTAAAGGACCTCTTGGTACTGAATCAGTTGAATTCCGTCCGGAAATTTCAGTTAAAATTGAAGATAAAGAAATCATTGTTGATGTTCACAATCACGATGACAGAAAATCAAGAGCTCTCTGGGGCTTAACAAGAACATTAATCCACAACGCTGTTGACGGCGTAAAAACAGGATTCACTAAAAAATTGGAAATCCAGGGTGTTGGTTACAGAGCTAACATGGAAGGTTCTAACCTCAACCTCGTTTTAGGTTATTCTCACCCGATTTTGATTACTCCTCCTGAAGGCATCAAAATTGCTGTTGAAGCTAACACAAAAATCACTGTATCAGGCTCCAACAAACAACTAGTCGGCGACGTTGCAGCTGAAATCAGAAGCAAACGTCCTCCTGAAGTTTACAAAGGAAAAGGTGTCAGATACGAAGGCGAATACGTTAGACGTAAAGCCGGTAAAACAGGTAAGAAGTAAGACAGTTACCGGTGAAATAATTGAGCCGTGTAAATTTCTTATCCTGAATTTCCTTCGGGAGCTGATAAATATATTAATAATATTGAAATACATAACAAAGCCGGCATAAGCCCTTATAGATATTTTGAATGAAATCAAAATTCCAAGTAAGAAGGCTTCGGTGAAAGGAAAGAAAAATGATTAAAACAAGAAACAGAAAAGAACAAATTAGAAAAAGACACCAGCGTGTAAGAACAAAAATTTTCGGTACTGCAGAATCTCCGAGATTGGCAGTGTACAGAAGCACAAAACACATTTACGCTCAATTGATTGACGACGTAAATAAAGTTACACTTTGCTCCGCTTCTTCTATTGACAAAGACCTGAGAGAAAAACTTTCTCACGGCGGCAACATTGAAGCAGCAAAAGTAGTTGGTGAAGCTATTGCTAAGAAAGCTTTAAAAGCAGGCGTTAAAGAATGCGTTTTCGACAGAGGCGGATTCCTTTATCACGGCAGAGTTTCAGCTCTTGCTGAAGCTGCAAGAGAAGCCGGCTTAGACTTCTAATTTGTTCAGGATTTCGCTTTATATCGGCGAGTTTATTAAGATATCCAACAAAAAGCCTTCCTTACAAGGGAAGGCTTTTTGCTGCAATTAACAATAGCAGTAGTTGTTTATTATTTGCTGCCAATCCGTCTGTTTAGATGTTAGGAGAACTAAAGTGGCGCCAAGGGCGGTGGACGCCCTATACAAAAAAGCTACAAATGCTGTGAAATATAATAACAATGTGGATTAAATATTGACTCGTATTGGAGTGAGCGTATTTTTGCTTTTAGTGAATATTGGTAAAAATATTTCGTCTGGTAGACTTTTGGAATATCATTTTCTAACACTTTGCAATAGAGTATATACTCTTGTATGTAAATAGAAAATTAAGCTATAGGCTAAATACAGCTGTTTTTATATTTTATTTGTAAAGTTATGTTAAGCAAAGTATATACAAAAAAGCAATTTTTATATACTTTTTAACTTTATATATATACGAGAGATAAGTAAAGTAAGAAAAGAGGACAAAGAGATGGGCTTCGCAGTATCAGCATTAGCAACTCAAACAACAATGAACGTACAGTCAGATTGTGAGTATCTTTTAACAAGAATTACAAATACACTTTCCAGATTAGCAATGGAATCTCAATCAATAGTAGAACAGCAAATGGCAGCAGGCCAAGCTTATATGGCTGCTCACACTGATGAAGAAGGCGAACCTACTCAAGAAGCAATTGAATGGGTTAACAGTACAGCTTTTAACGCAATATTCAATGCAAAATTAAAAGAAATCCAAACAAAAGAACAACAATTAAACATCCAAAAACAACAAATTGAAACAAATCAAAAAATGAATTCCACTTTGAAAGAAAGCTGGGAAAAGAGCGTACAATCCAACATTGAAAAAACTTTCAAATACGGTAACTAATTTAAGTAACTGATAAATTCAACAAACACGGCACTACTAGACTAATAAGAGAGAGAAAAAAATGAGCGTAAATACTAATCCTTTTGCAAATTACACATTATCAATAGCAGCACAATATCAAGATACAAAAAAAGGTTTACAGGAAACCCAGAAAAAACCATCAAGAAAGCTTTACAGAACAATGGATGCAATGCTTCAAGAATGCGTATTCTTAGGCGCTACCAGATTTGGCACCAATTATATAGCTTAACTTCTTGATTTTAAACAGAATTATTTTTATAATACAAAAATGAATCTGGGAACGGGATATTTTAAAAATTTTTTTAATAAACTGAATACAATGGATTTAATATTGAATTCAATACTATCCTTTTGTATTTCAGTTTTTTTATTTTATGTATTTTTTCCTAATCCCGGTTATTCATCACTTAAAGATTTTTTTGTCGGCGAAACAATTTATGCTGATTACAATAAATATTTTGACATATTCTTTGTCTTTTTATATATTGCGGTTTTCTTTTTGTTTTCGTTCGTATATGGAAAAATTAAAAATCTTGTATTTAAACCAAAGATAAAAGCGGGTAATTTAACCTCTAAAATAGTGTATGCGCTGCAATATATTTCCTTGGTATGCTATTTTTTGTTGTATCCGTCTGACGGTAATTTTTATCCGGTTTTGCTCGGTGTAATTATTTTACTTATTGTAGCCGGTGTGATTGAAATAAGAAAAAAACAAAGGATAAGTCAAAATGACGGTCTTGTGCATTTTTCATATATTGCAGTTACTGCATTAGTGCTGCTTTGTTTTGGACGAATATACAGCTTTCAGCAGATTTTTATAGACCCTCATCATGATGCCGAACACATAACCGCATTTTTTATGCACACAAAATACAATATGCAGTATTACAAAGATATTATGCTCGTGCACGGGTATAGAGATACAATTGAAAGCTGGCTTGGGTTGTTTGTTTTCGGTAATGAAAATCTCTACACGTATTTTCTCGGCAAGACATTGTATTACAATTTGCTTGTTGTAATATTCGGTTTATTCTCTTTATTTGTTTTCAGAGGGAACCCTGTTGCATTGATAACATTTGCAAGCTTATACAGAAACGATGATTTAACTCTTCTGTTCGGTATATACATATTAACATTCTATGCTATTGTTCAGAAAAAAATATTTGATAATAAACAACTGTTTTTATCTTTATATGTCTTTTTGTCTTTTGTGTTTATTCAATACTGGACTACAATGGGCATATTGTGGGCAATCTCTGTTTTACCTGCTGTTGTTTGTTCGTTAATAGAAATAATTAAGAAAAAGCAATTTAAACAGTTAACAATACCGGCGGTTACGCTTGCAGTTTGTACGGCAATATGTGCAAAAGATTTGTATTACTTTTGTCAGCAGGCAGCATTTTACACAAAAGGCAATTTGTTCGGTTTCGGTACTGTTATGCCGCCTCTTAATCTTCAAAAATTTGAACTTTATTACAGAATGTCTGCAATAATAGCACTTCCTGCTTTAATGATAATTGCGGCTAAAGAAATAAGTAAAAAGACAGAAAAAAACACTGAGTATTTATTCCTGCTTGCATTCACTATCATACTGATATTTGTATCGTTAAATTATACAATGGGAAGAATTGATGCGGACAGCTTTACAAGACTGTTAAATATATCAGTGAATCTTATTTTTATAATAATTCCGTATATTGCATACAGATTTTATAACAAAAATCAACTGTTAATGAATTATGTGCTGACAGCTCTTATTTTTGTATTGATTTATACGGGATTGAACAAAATCGTAGAGTTAAAAACAATGCCCAGACTCCCCAAACAGCAGATAGAAAGGCTGGAAAAACAGGGGCTGCTGGATTTAAGAAATGATGAAAAAAGTTCATTAACGGATATGACGGAGTTTATCAAGCGGAATTTCCAAAAAGGCGATACCTTTTTGGATCTTACAAATGAGGGGTTGTTATATTACCTGCTTGATAAAAAAATCCCTATACCGTACACCTCTTATTACAATATAGTTTCTGATAAGCAGGCTGCATTTGCTTTGAAAAAAATAAAAAGTAATGAACCCGATGTTATATATATGGATAATTTGAGCAGAAAGCTTGATGATTCATTTCCTTCTTTAAGAATTAATCCTATATACAGACATTTACTTTTGAGCAAAAAATACAAACTGGTTACGGATGAAAATAAAAATAAGGCTTTGTTGGTTAACACTGGTACAAATAATAACCGGTTTAATTATTCGGAACTTCAAACCCTTGACAAAATGTTGGCAACAAACAATATTGAAAAACTCCCTGATGCCTGGGGTAAATCAATAAAAACTCTTCCTGTTGAGGAATTTAACCCTCAATTTGTACTGAGCGGATTTAAAATGGATTCTGCAACGGTTATAAACATACATTTTAACACACCGGTTAACGGCAAGGATTTGGAGCTGCTCTATATATCAGCACCCGGCAGCGGGGAAACAAACTGGGTGATGCAGCCGAATAATACGGCTTCTATGTTATTTTTCCAATCTAAAACCGGCAAAATGCTTGTTCCGTTGGATAATTTACCTTCGTGGATGTTAAATGACTCCGTAACTGACATAACAGTAAAAACAAATGCAAATATAAACCAAAATACAACAATAAAATTTTACAAAAGAAAATATTAAACCAGTTTTGCGGCAGAGATAGGGAGCAAATCCGAAAATGAATCCGGTTACGGAATATTTTAAAGAGATTTTTAACAAACTGAATACAACGGATATGATATTAAATGCAATACTGTCTTTTTGTATTTCTGTTGTTGCTTTTTATTTGTTTTTACCGAATCCCGGCTATTCTTCGCTTAAAGATTTTTTCGTCGGAGAAACAATTTATGCAGACTACAATAAATATTTTGACCTACTGTTTGTTTTTCTGTATGTAATATTATTTTTTATGTTGCTTTTGTTTTATAAAAAAATAAAAACAGCTGTTTTTGAACAAAAGATTATCAGAAGCAGGCTAACAAACAATATCATATACCCGCTTCAGTATTTATCATTGCTTGGATACTTTATAATATATCCTTTTGACGGGCATCTGTACAAAGGTCTGCTTGTCATCGTACTTATGCTAATTTGTGCTGGTATTTATGATATACGCAGGTTGCAAAAAATAGGAAAGAATGACGGATTAATACATTTTTCGATATTTTCAATAACAGCTGTTGTATTGTTGTGTTTTGGCAGATTTTATTGTACACAAAATTTCCGTCTGGACGCTCACCACGATGCGGAGCATTTTAGTACATATTACATGCATACCGTACACAAAATGAGTTATTACAAAGATATTATGTTAGTACACGGCGGAAGAGATTTGTCGGAAAGTTGGCTTGCTCAGCATTTGTTGGGTACAAACAATCTGTACACATATCTTCTTGGAAAAACTCTGTTTTTTAATATAGTTGTAATACTTTTTACTTTTTTATCATTATTTGTTTTTGATAAAAAACTGATAGCGCTTCTGCCATTGATAAGTTTGTATAGAAACGACGAAACAACAACTCTTTTGGGTATTTATTTTCTTGTGTTTTTTATATTGCTGAAAGATAAAATCTTTAACAATGCTTCAATATTCTTGTCATTGTATCTTTTATTTACATTTATATTTTTTCAATTTTGGACGACTTTTGGAATACTATGGGCTGTATCCTTTCTCCCTGCAGTTATATATAGAATAATACAAACCTGTAAACAAAAAGATTTTAAACAGTTAATTATTCCATCTATTGCATTATTTGCAGGGTTAGTGCTGTTTGCACAAGACATATACTATTTTTCCAAGCAGGCTGGTTTTTATACTGCAGGCAATCTGTATGGGTTCGGAACTGTAATGCCTGCATTGAATATAAAAAAATATTTTATTTATTTCAGGCTTGCAGCAATACTTGCTTTACCCTCTTTTATACTGCTGTTTTTAAAAGAATTCTTTAAAGAAACCAAAAACATAAAATATTTATATGTGCTGGTATTTTCCATACTGTTTGTTATGCTTTCTTTAAATTATTCTCTGGGGAGAATTGATAACACTCAATTTTCAAGAATATTTATAATATCGATAAACACTCTATTTGTGATAATACCTTTCCTGCTTTATGTTAAAAGATATAGTTGCAATGTTCTAAAATACGTAATTCTCGTATCAATATTTTTATTTTTGACTACCTTTGCAGTAAGAAGCGGATATGTCTTTCTGTTTCAAAGAGTGCCGCAACAAACAGAAAATAACTTAAAAATAGAAACCATACTAAATAGTAAAAATGATACTCCTGTTAATTGTCCGCTATACAGCCCGCAGGATAACATAACAATATCAGACGGCAAAAAAATGAAACCCGCTTTTTTATGCAAAACCATCTTATTTGCAAACAAATATATTGATAAAGATGATACGTTCCTTGATTTGACAAACAACGGTATATTGTACTATCTTTTCGATAAAAAAATACCAATGCCTTATACCTCGTATTTTAATATTGTTTCTTACGAGCAGGCTAAATATGTTTTACAAAAACTTCAATCAAAACTACCAGATAAAATTTTAATAAAGAGTGAAGAACAGCCATTGGATAATGTGTATCCGTCTTTGCGTATTAATCCTGTATACAGACACATACTCCTTAATGAAAATTATAAAACCTTAACCGATGAAACTGGTATGAATGTTTTATTAGTAAAAACAGCGAAAAAACATAGGTTTTCTGCTCAAGAACTTAAAATACTTGATAACAGTTTGGCTAAAGCTGATTTGGAATACTTGCCGGATGCCTGGGGAAATAATCCGGACTTTAAAACGGAAGAAATAAGCTGCAACTATATGATTCAAAGAATAATAATTCCCCAGGGAACAATATTTAATATTCATTTTTCAGCACCGGTAAAAGGGAAAGATATCGAGCTGATAGGATTTAATATCGGAAAGCACCATAAAAGCAGCTGGGCTATGCAGATAAATAACAGTGCTTCGATACTGTTTTTTGAAACACAAACGGGTTCAATGCTTATTCCGTTTGACAATTATCCATCCTGGCTTTTAAATGAGACAATAACTGACATAACAATAAAAACCAATTCTCATATTGAAGAGGTGCCTGTTATAAAATTCTATAAAAGGAAATAAAAGTTTAATTAAAAGAATCACCAACAATATGATCTTTTGTATCAATATAATCGGAAACTATTTTTAAAAGTTTTAAAAGCCTGTCTTTATCGTGCAAATGCAAGTAACCGATTAAAACTTCAAAACCTGTAGCAATGCGATGCAGAGCTTGATTTGTTTTTCTTTTAGATGTTGTTGGTAAATTTCGCCCTCTTCTTACAAGATCCGTTTCATGTTCATTAAGATACGGCTCCAGCACATTGAGTAATTGACATTGAAAAGATGCTCTGACAAGCATTGTGTTAATTTTATGCATACGGGCCATATTAGATGTAAGATAAATTATTTTTTCCCGGATAAAAAGTTCATATACTGCATCACCCAGATGAGCATAACATTTTAAATTTAATTCTTCCATTATAACGTTCCTAAATTGACCTAGTATATAAAGTATTAATGGTATAAAACAATTATAAAAAAAATTTTAAGTTTTGTAAATATAATATGTCTTTGATAATTATTTGTTGACATTGTAAAAATAAACATTAAATACCAAATATGAGCAACAGTAATATGATAAATCCAGCAAACTATTATAATCCGTTTGCCAAATACAATTATGTCAGCAAGACCCGTGGTGTCTACATTCCGAGAAACACTGAACCTCTTGTTAAAGCGTCAAGTAATGTCGAAAAATCCGCAAGTATTTATTCCGACAACTATGATGCGGAAACAGATGTTATGCAGAGTTTGAAAGAAGCAGAAACTATGAACGACCAGAGTGGTCCGGCTAATTTCCTGCGTAAATTGTTCGGCTAAATCGCAGGCAATTGCCAGATGGAAAAATTAAATACTTTTTTTTATAAAACTGTGTATCATTTCACTCGTGCGGTCAAGCTCTTTTTCCCTCAGTGCAGGAAATACTCCTACCCAGAAGGTACTGTTCATAATAAATTCAGTATTAGGTAAAAGTTTGTAGTGCTCTTGGGTCAAGTCTTTTGAAGACATCAAATCTTTGCTGCCGATTCTTAACTGTATATCATTTTCAACAATCATAGGCTGGCGCAAAATATTACCGGCAAAAAGCTGACGAGTACCAATATTGTTTTTCTCGAGGTATTCAACGAGTTTTTGCTTGCTAAAAGGCGCATCTTGTTTAACTGATATCAAATATCCAAACCAAGAGGGCCGGCAATTATTTTCGATTTGGGGGAGAATTAAATATTCTTTTAAATCAGACAACTTTTCAGTCAAATATTTCGCATTTTTCTCTCTTATTTTTAAGAAATCATCAAGCTTGTCTATTTGTGAACACCCTATAGCCGCCTGCCAATCAGTAATTTTAAGGTTATAACCAATGTGAGAATATGTATATTTGTGATCATAGCCAAACGGAAGATTCCCAAGTTGTTGAGAAAATCTTTTGGTGCATACACCGTCTTTTCCCGGCGGGCAGCAGCAATCACGGCCCCAATCTCGGAAAGACATCAAAATTTTGTATAATTCCGGGTTGTTGGTAACAACAGCACCGCCCTCACCCATTGTCAAATGGTGAGCAGGATAAAAACTAAACGTTCCGATATCGCCTATTGTACCTGCTTTTTGCCCGCTGTATTGCGCCCCCAGGGCATCGCATGAATCTTCTATAAGCCAGAGATTGTATTTTTCACAAATGGCTTTAACTTTAGCCATATCAAACATATTGCCTAATGTGTGGGCAATGAATACAGCCTTTGTTTTAGACGTGATTGCTTCTTCTATTTTATCGGAATCTATATTGTAAGTTCCGACTTTGCAATCTACAAAAACAGGCACAAGCCCATTTTGAATAATTGGATTTACTGTAGTCGGGAACCCTGCAGCAACTGTAATAACTTCATCACCTTTTTTTAAAGCTTTTTCTCCGAGTTTGTATGAGGTTAACGCTGACAGCGCAAGCAAGTTGGCACTGGAACCGGAATTTACGGACAGTGCACATTTTACTCCGAGATATTTTGCAAATTTTGCTTCAAACTCTCTGTTAAAACGCCCTGCGGTAAGCCACATATCAAGTGACGCATCAATCATATTTGCCAGTTCTTCAAAGCCTAAAAGTTTTCCTGATGCAGGAATATAATCAAATGTTTTTGCTCCTGCATAGACTGCATCAAAATATTCTTTTGCTGCTTCTTTTACTTTATTTCTTAGACTCAATTCTTTGTCTGTCATTAGTATTTTTCTCCGCAAAGATTTTGATAAGTTATAATCTGTTCCATTGTAAAATCGTACATAAACTCATGGTTATAAAAATGTCTGTACCATGCAACAGTGTTTTTGATTGCTTCATCAGCGCTCAAGGTAGGTGTCCAGTTTAGTTCTTCCTTTGCTTTTGTAATATCAAGCATTAACAAACCGGCCTCATGCAAAGGATTTTTTTCTCCGACAATTACGCTGCCTTTGCCGTAATAATTAACAATTTTTTTTGCAACATCAGCAACAGTCAAAACACTGTTATCCAAAGGCCCGAAATTATATCCTTTAGCATATAATTTTCCGTATTCAAAAAGCTTTTGTCCCAGCAGCAAATATCCGCATAAAGGCTCTAAAACATGCTGCCAAGGGCGTATTGCATCAGGATTTCTTATTTCTATTGGTACATTGTTGTTAATTGCTTTTATACAATCCGGAATAAGTCTGTCCTGAGCCCAATCACCTCCGCCAATGACATTGCCGGCACGTGCGGTAGCAAGTGAGAATGCATTATCTTCATGCAAAAAAGAGCGTCTGAACGATGCAGACATAATTTCTACACACCCTTTAGACGAGGAATACATATCCCAACCGCCCATTGGATCGTTTTCTTTATAACCTGTTGTAACTTCTTTGTTTTCATAGCATTTATCCGTTGTTACATTAACAAATGATTTAACCGATTCACAATTTTTGGCCGCCATTAAGACGTTTAATGTCCCCATAACATTGGTTTCATATGTCAACAATGGTTCTTTATAAGAACGCAAAACTAAAGGCTGTGCTGCTAAATGGAATACAATTTCCGGCTTGAAATTATTAAAGGTTTTGTTGAGAGTTTCTTTATCAAGAATATTTGCAAAAACGGTATGAATTTTATTTTTAAGATTAAGAGCTTTAAACATTGAAGGCTCTGTGTCGGGTTCAAGAGAATAGCCTAAAACATTAGCACCGAGATACTGAAGCCACAAAGAAAGCCAACAACCTTTAAACCCTGTATTGCCGGTAATAAGAATTTTTCTGTTTTTATAAATATTATTAAACATTAACAGAATCCTTTAACCACAAGGCCCATGGGGCTTTGTTATTTAGCCACATTTCCGTCAGCAATTTTTTATCCCTGATAGTATCCATCGGCTGCCAGAAACCCTTATGTTTGTATGCATTCAATTGCCCGTTTTTAGCAAGGTTTTCAAGAGGTTCCTGCTCAAAAATTCTGTCTTCGGAATCATCAATATAATCAAAAACTTCAGGATTACAGACAAAAAATCCTCCGTTAACCCAGGAACCGTCGCCTTTGAGCTTTTCTCTAAAAGAGTTTACCTGATTATTTTCGTCAATATCAAGTGCACCAAATCTTCCTGAAGGTTGAACAGCAGTAACGGTAACAGTTTTTCCTGATTGATTATGTGATTTTATTATTTCATTAACATTAACATCAGCAACACCATCACCATAGGTTAAAAGAAATTTTTCGTTTCCAACATAATTTTGCGCTTTTTTTATTCTTCCTCCGGTCTGAGTGTGCTGACCTGTATAAAGCATTGTAACTTTCCAGGGTTCATTATGTGTTTTATGAACCTCTACAGAATTGTTGGACATATCAACCGTGATATCAGAATACCTATTGTAATAGTTGATAAAATAGTCTTTTATAATATGTGATTTGTATCCGGTAAGCACAATAAAATCGTTAAAACCGTAGTAGGAGTATATTTTCATAATATGCCACAGAATAGGTTTGCCGCCTATTTCTACCATCGGTTTTGGTTTTAAATCCGTTTCTTCACTCAACCTTGTTCCGTAACCGCCTGCAAGAATCAGAACTTTCATATTGACCTCGTAACTATTTTACACCTTTATCATAGAAGATATTTGAGCATATTACAATACAAATATTTTGTGTGTTCAGAATCTGAGAATCTGTAGCTGAAGAATCAAGCCGGTAAGATCCTGAAATACTCTTCGAGCACCCTCCCTTGTACGCCTCCAAATTGTCGGCAACAAGAGGAGCTGCAAGTTCAGGATGACAACCTATTTTATTGTTTTTGTTACAAGTAGATTCTTCGGCTAAAGCCTCAGAATGACGTGAATGTGCCTCAGGATGACAGTTAATTTTATTGTTTTTTTGACGGGAATATTTTGATTAATTTCCTAAACTGCACCGCTTTAGTATGTAGGTTGGGCATACCTGCCCAACTCTGCTGTTTATTGTTTGTTGTCGTTTTTTTTTATTTCTATTCTTATTCTTTACCGACCTTCCAGCGTAAACCCGCTGTTAAGGAGACACCGTTTCGGCCGCCGTTGTGTATCATCGCCTGACCAAAGGCTAAGAATTTATCGTTTACACGTTTTTGTAAACCCACACCGTACTGAACGTATGGCTTTATACTCATTTCGGGTAATCTTACACTGTCTGCTGTTACTTTCGATTCATCAAGCAGATTCCATATCATGCTTACACCGATGTAAGGCTGCCAGCCGTTCTTTGTGTTTCCTATGAGTTTTATTCCGGGGGCAAGCTGGATTGCGTGCATAGGGTCAGATTCTATTCTTACTCCTGCTCCGTTTGTGTAATCAAATGTATTAACGAATGTATATGATATTAACATACTGGGTTGTAGTATCATTCCGCCGTTAAAGAATTCAAAGTTATATCCTGTTTTGTTTCCTATACCTGCTAACAGCATTGTATAGTTTTCTGAGCCGTACATGGTTGTGGCATCGCCTGCTGTTGCTCCTACGGATAAGGTTGTTGCGTTAAAGAAATTGCCTTTGTAGAACGTTGCTGTTCCGCCGAGTAAGCCGCCGTTTTGATATGCGTCAACTCCGCTATAACGCTGGCTTGCACCGTTGTAACCTATATAGCCTGTTAATACTCTTTCAAAGCCGTTAGAGATAGAAGTTAAAGGACTATCGTAACCGATTAAAGTACCGTAGTTGATGTTAGAAACTTTAGGACCGTTTTTAAGTGGAACATTTTCAAAGCTTGCATAAGGTTTAACCCAGAAGCCGGGGTCGTGTTGTTTTATCATGAGAGGAGAATATGTTCCTACATCAGTTGCGTCGCCTGTCGGAGATAAAGCGTATTTGCCTTGATTTATGATTGCTACACGTTCGAGATACGGGATGTTCATAAATGTATCTGCGTGCTGGAATGCGTAGTTAAATGTTTGAAGTTGAGTAGTATAAGCACCTGCTTGAGTAGCTACGGGTGAAGCTAAGACTGATGGGTTAAATGCATCGCTTGCATTGCCGCCTGTACCTGATGTACCTCTGCTAAATGTAAAGAAGCCGTCATCCGGGTTGTAGGATACATCATATTTCCAGATGGGAGAATAAGCAATTGGCGTTGCACCTGTAAATGCGACGTTAGAAGCAAGTTCTTTATCTGCGAATAATATATCTGTTTTGTCTTCTTTTGCATCTGATAATAGTACAACGTTGTTAACATTCAACATTGCGTTGTCTTTAACGTTGTAAGTATCTGCTGTAATTCTGTCCATGGACTTGTTGGCTAAATCAGCATCGACAGAGATGTTTGTGTTGCCGTTGAGGTTCAATGTCGGAACATGCATTGTGCCGATTGCGTTGTTATTAAGATAGATTGAGCCTGAATTCAAAGACAGTGAAACACTCTTATCAAAGACATCTTCTCTGCCTAAGTAAAGGTTAGTGTTGTCTAAGGAGATGTTTGCATTTATCACATCATTATTCAGGATTACTTTGCCTGTACTGTCGCCATCAAGAGCAAGATTGTAAGCATTTGTATGATCAATTTCATATTTGCCGGTTTCGGAATTTTGTTTAGAAACACCGCCGTCTATCTGGTCATCAAAGACGATAACCCCATTGTTTTGTGCCTGGAGTTTTATTGTTGGTGAAGAACTTGCAGAGGTTCTAACAAATATTGCGTTGTTGATTTTACCTCTGTGGTCTTCTGTGTAGTTACCGCTAAAGTAGTTTATTTGATTGTCTGCAATGAAGTTCATATCAGAAGTTGTGTAAATGGCACCGCCTAAAGCTAATTGTGAATCAGACTCTGTTTTTGCATAGTTGTTGATAAACGAACCGTATATGCCGCCTACAAGATGAAAAGCATCATCAAGTGCACCAATTTTGGAATAATAGTAGTTATATATCGCTCCACCGTATGCAAAATTACCAGTTGAAGACGCATAGTTGCCAATAAAATCACCTGTTACATCTCCAATTGTTCCATAATAGTTATAAATCGCTCCGCCTTCGGCATAACTATTAGTTGAAGACGCATAGTTGCCGATAAAGTCACCTGTTATATCACCGATTGTTCCATAGTTATAAATCGCTCCGCCTTCGGCATATGAATCAGTTGAAGACGCATAGTTACCTATAAAATCACCTATTATATCGCCAATTTTTGCATTTATACCTTCGTGATAAATCGCTCCGCCTTTGGCATATGAATCAGTTGAAGAC
Source organism: Candidatus Gastranaerophilales bacterium (assembly GCA_944325555.1). Classification (GTDB taxonomy): domain Bacteria; phylum Cyanobacteriota; class Vampirovibrionia; order Gastranaerophilales; family Gastranaerophilaceae; genus Limenecus. Next base: position 71,630 of record CALVAN010000010.1, read on the forward strand.
GCATAGTTGCCTATAAAATCACCTGTTATATTGCCAATGTTACCAATGTTTGTGATCGCGCCTCCTCGTACGTTATAACCAACCGCATAGTTACCTATAAAGCTACCTGATATGCTTGCAATAGTAGTTCCTCCTTGATTACTAATCGCACCACCAAAGGAGGAATCACTTGATGCTGCATAATTTCCAATAAAATCACCCATTATATCTCCAATGGCTCCGTCATAGTTATAAATCGCTCCGCCGCTTGTATGATCGTAATTTGAGGATGCATAGTTGCCGATAAAGTCACCTGTTATATCTCCGATTGTTCCAAAATGGTTATAAATCGCCCCGCCTCTGACATAACTATTAGTTGAAGACGCATAGTTGCCTATAAAATCACCGGTTAAGTCACCGATTTCTGAGCTTGAACCATAGTTATAAATAGCCCCGCCAAAGGCAGTATCATTTGTTGAAGACGTATAGTTGCCGATAAAGTCGCCGGTTATGTTTCCGATTGTAGCTTGAGAAACTGAGGTCGCAGCATAGTTATAAATAGCCCCGCCAGTTGCAGAAGATGATGTTGTAACATTTAATCCTACAAAATCATTGTTTATATCTATGCCATTTTGTTCAGTCGTAATTCTGTCGGGAGCAAGGCGGCTGTTGTCCACATAGTACTTTATTTCGTATTCAAAAGCATTGCCGCTGCCGTCAGTATTTGGTGTGGTGACGGTAAATGTTTTTGTATCATCTGCTATTTCCGGGTAGCCGTAGTCTGTTTGTTTTAAATCTACACGGTAATAGACAGGATTGTATTTATTTTCAGTATCTGACCATTCGTATTTTGTGATTGTATTGACGCCTGCTTCTTCTACTTTTGTTAATGTATAAGCGTAATTGTCTGTCGGCACGGTCACAGGGTCTTGCGCCATTACAGGTGCTGTGATGAAAAATGACAGTGCTAGGCTTATGGCTGCTGTTTTTGCCCATTTTGTCAGGGTGTTTGACAAAGAATAACCGTCATGCTGAACTTGTTTCAGCATCTGTATGTCTTGAGGGTGGTCGCTTTGAACAATTTCAGAAAGGTTTTCCGATTGCGCTTGTTCATTCGTAGATTGCGCAAATGGTACAGATCCTGAAATAAATTCAGGATGACGCTCTATTTTATTGTTTTCATGACAAGTAGATTCTTGCTTGAGTCGTAGGCAAGCCGAAGGTGAGCCGTACGAATCAGGATGCCCGCAGGGTACGCTTCGCTCAGAATGACGTGAATGTGCCTCAGGAAGACAGGTAATTTTATTGTTTTTTTGACAGGTGTACTTTTTCATACTTTATATCCTTTATTCAATTAAATTTTTTTGTTAATTTCCTATACTGCGTAAGCAGTAAAGCGGCTTTGCCGCAGGAATGCGACTAAACACTGTTGATTTTTAGGGTAAATTTTGACAGACCGTAACGCAGTGAAGTGGATGCAAAATTTATTCTAAAAATTTACTGTGTTTTTTAGTTGGCGTCCTTTTTCTTTTCTTTGGTTCATTTCTTTTCTTTTTCTTCGCAAAAAAAGAAAAGAAATGAACATAAAATAAGAATTTATGTTTTTATTTCTTTCTTGAAAAAGCTTATTCGATAATTGCGCAAATGGTTCAGATCCTGAAATAAATTGTCTTGGATTTCCTTCACGCTCGCAGAGTTTCGCATATAGACATTCTGTCTTAGTATGCTCAATCTGCTCGCTCA